>NZ_JBHYRN010000003.1:0-221919 GCF_042749305.1 Nocardia sp. NPDC058705
CGGGGGGTTTGTCGGGCCCTGTTGGGGGCGCCCCCCCCCGGGGGGGGGGGTCCGCCCCCCCCCCCCCCCCCCCGGCGGGCGGGGGGGGGGGCCCCCCTTTAACCCCCCCCCCCCCCACGCCGGGCGGGCCGGTGGGGGTGGAGAGGTAATCGTGGACGGGCAGTCCGGGCAGGCGGCGACGGAAGCGGTCGGTATCGACCTGGTGGCGCCCGAGGTGTTCGCACCGATGTTGCGCAGGCTCGCGCTGGCCGCGTTCGGCGTCGGCGTGGGGGCGACGTTGCTGTCGGCGGTGTGGCTGAGCTGGCCGTACGCGATCCTGATCGGTCTGGTCGTCGCGGTCCCGACCGTCGGCTACGTGTTCGCGTTCAAGCGTCGGCGAATGTGGTTGAGCGGCACCGTGATCCGCGCCCATCGGCTGTTCGGCGAGTACACCGTCGACCTCGCCGACGCCACGGGCGTGCAACTGCTCGTCTACCCGGGCAGGCTCAGTCGCATCGTGCTGAAGGCAACGGTCGGGGCCGACACCCAACTGGTCCCATTGGCGATGTACACCGATGTCGGCAGCGGCCGCGAACTGCACCTGCTCGGCCTGCGCAAACTCGCCGACGCCCTCGCCTCCAGCGAACTCGTCGCCGCGGTCGCGATCTCGGAAGTGCTCGTCCAGCAACTGCGCGCGGAGGCCCGCGACGCAGGCCTCGACGAACGCCCGCTGTATCGCGCGGTGCAGTCGGTGCGCGGCAAGGACAGCGTTTCGCCGGTGGTCCTCACCGATTCCGAAGTCGCCGCGCTGGGTTGAGCGTCGTTCGACGCGCCCGTAGAACGCGGTGGTCGTGGGAGTCGGCCGATCATCAACTCCGTCGGAAACCGGCTCGCCGGCACTGCGCGTGCACGGCCAGTGGCATCGCCGAGCAGTTGATCGATGGTGGGTGGGCCGCGGAGCTCTGTAACGGTGGGTGGCTGGTCGCTGCGGCGCCGTCAGCCGAAGAGAGCGAGTTGGGTGTCTTGCGGTGGGGGTGAAGGCGCGAGTGGGGTGGTGCGGCCTTGGGTGGTGCGCAAACCGTGGTGGGTGAGGAGGGGGTTCACTCGGTCGCGTAGCCAGTCGCGATAGAGGGGCGTGACGTTGCCGCCGCGGGCATAGAGCTGGCGGTAGCGGCGCATGAGGGCGGGGTGCTCGGTGCCGAGCCAGGTGAGAAACCAATCGCGGGTGGGACCGCGCAGATGCATCGGGAAGGCCATGGCGCTGGATGCGCCCGCATCGGCGATCGCGGCGAACAGGGCCTCGAGGTGGGCTCGGCTGTCGGTGAGGCAGGGGATGATCGGCGCGGCCATGACATGGACGGTGAAACCGGCGTCGGCCAGGGCGCGGACCAGGTCGAGGCGGGCGCGCGGTTCGGGAGTGCCGGGTTCGAGGCGGTGGTGCAGGTCGGGATCGAGGATGGCGATCGACACCGCGACACTCACTTCGACCTGCCGTGCCGCCTCCGTGAGCAGCGGCAGATCGCGGCGCAGCAGCGGACCCTTGGTGAGGATCGAGAAGGGTGTGCCCGAGTCGGAGAGCGCGCGAATGATGTCGGGCATCAAGCGGTATCGGCCCTCGGCGCGCTGATACGGGTCGGTGTTGGTGCCCAGCGCCACCGCCTCGCGCCGCCAGGAACGACGCATGAGTTCGCGGCGCAGCACCGCGCCGATATTGGTTTTCACCACGATCTCGGAATCGAAATCCTCGCCCGCGTCCAGGCCGAGATATTCGTGGCTGCCCCGCGCGAAGCAGTAGCGGCAGGCGTGCGAGCAGCCGCGCATCGGGTTGATCGTCCAGCGGAACGGCAGCGCGGAGCTCTCTGGCATCTTGTTCAGCGCGCTCTTGCACAGCACCTCGTGAAAGGTGATGCCCTCGAACTCCGGTGTCCGCACGGATCGAACCAGCCCGGCCCTGGTCAGGCCGGGCAACGCGCCGTCATCGGCGTCCAGGGTCTGGGCTTGCCACCGCATCCCACGAGTCGAACATTTGTTCGAACAACTGTCAAGCCTGACGGGACGCCCGCAGGAAGTCGACGAGGTCGTTGACGGTCTCCGCGGTCGGGCGAGGGTGGTAGCCGAGTTCGCGTTCGGCCTTGTCGTGATCGACGATCGGCGCCGAGATCAGCGCGCCGAGTGCGGCTTTGGACAGGATGTCGGAGCCCAGGCGCCTGCTGATCGGTTCGAGTACCGGCAGCAGCGCGCCGAGCGCCTTCGCCGGGATCGCGAAGCGTGGACCCTTGGCGCCGGTGCGGGCCGCGGCCATCCGGCACAGGTCGATCATCGTGGTCATCTCGCCGCCGAGTAGGTAGTTCTCGCCGGTGCGGCCCTTCTCGCCCGCGAGGATCAGGCCATGGGCGACATCGCGCACATCGACCAGGTCGAAGCCGCCGCCGATCATCACCGGAATCCGGCCGCGCATGGCCTGGGCGACGGTGGAGTTGAGCCGAGACAGGCGCTCGGGGTGGTCGACCGGGCCGTAGACGCCGGTCGGATTCACGATCACCGCGTCGAGCCCGCGCTCGATCACCGGACGCAAGGCCAGCTCGCCGGACCACTTGGACCGGTCGTAGACCGGCAGGCCGGGATCGTCGGAGCGGCCGGAGGTCTCGTCGATGTGCCCGCCCGCGCGATATTGATCGAAGGCGTGGATGGAACTGGTGTGCACGAACCGGCGCACCCCCGAGTCCAGCGCCGCCTCGGCGGTGACTCGCACGCCCTCGGTGTTCACCCGCCACGCCAGATCGTTGCGTTCGGCGAGGGTGATCAACGCGACCAGGTGGTAGACCACCTCGGTGCCCGCCAGCGCCGCACGCATCGACACCGGGTCGAGCACATCGCCGTCGATCCAGGTCACGGCCGGGTCGGCAATGGTCGGGGCCACGCGGTCGATCGCGACGACCTCGTGGCCGCGCTCGACGAGCAGGGGGATCAGGTTGGTACCGAGGTAGCCGGCTGCGCCGGTCACTGCGACCTTCATGTGCCCGAGGATATAGAACATGTTCTAGTTTTCCTAGTGGGGTCGCGCGCACAGTTGGTGGCACGACTCGAAAACTGTCGGGGAGTTCGGCTATATTTGGCGCCAACCGCAGTTGGGTGGTCGCGTCGGGAGTTTCGCGTCCGCCGATCGCTCCTGTAGTGCAGACTTTTGACGACGAGTTGGGGGGATTTCGCATGAATCATGTTTCGGTGCAACCCGCAGACGTCGCTGCGTTCGCGGCGACCAATGGCGGGGTGGCGGCACAGGTCGCCGCGGCGGGCAATATCGACCTGGTGGCCAGCGTGTCGGCTGCGACGCCGGTGTTCGGCCTCATCGGCGCCGACTACCTGGCGATGTTCGCGGCCGCACAAGCGTTGCAGGCCAAGGACATCAACGACCTGTCGTCGAAGTTCAGCTCGCTGTCCGACGCGGCCTTCAAGTCGTCGGTGACCTTCGAGACCACCGATATCGACAATGCCGCCGAGCTCGCGCGTCAAGCTGCCGGAATCGGCGGCGCGGTATGAAGCCGTTGAGCTCCGACGCGGGCGTCATCGCGCCCGAGGCCGCCATGGCCACCGCCGACGCCGCCACGGCATCGGTGATGGGCGCGGTGCCCGTGGATTCGCAGGCCATCCTGGATGTGCCGCTGATGCAGGTGCCCGACGACGCGGCCGAAACCGAAGAAGCGGTCTTCGCCCTCGCGCAGAAAGTCACCGACGAGGCGCAGGGCGGCACCATGTCGCCGGCCGGATTGGGTGGGCTCGGTGGCCTCGGCACCGGCATGGAGCCCCAGGACATCCTGTCCGGTGTCTCGGAGGACGCGTCGTCCGCGCTCAGCGGTCTGCAGGGCACGGTGGCGCAGATGGCGGCGCCCGCCTCGGCTGCCGCGCTGACCGCGTTCGACCAGGCCAAGTCCGCGCTCACCGGCACGTCAGGCGCCGGTGCGTCGGGCGCTACCGGCGCGAGCCCGTCCGCCGCGGCCACGACGCTGACCGACGATCCGGTCGCCGCGCTGATGAGCGGGCTGTCGCTGCCCGCGCTGCCCGGTATCGAAACCCTGTTCCAGCCGTTCCTCGACCTGCTCAGCAGCTTCGGCACCGGCATTTTCAGCTCGCTGGACCCGACCGCGATCCTGAGCAACTCCTCGGCCGTCATCGAGCAGGCGATGAGCCTGGCCCAAGGTGGCGTGAAGACCGTCCAGCAGGTGTGGGAAGGCCAGGCTGCCGACTCGGCGACCACTGCCAGCCAGCAGGCCCAGACCCAGGGCCAGGAAACCAGCCAGCGCGGCATCGACATCTCGGCGCTCACCCAGCAGGCGGCGGCCGTCGTCCAGACGGGCAACGCGCAGCTCACCACCATCGCCACCACCTTCGCCGCGCAGGCCACCGCGCTCGCGCCGACGATCATGCTGCCGCCCACCCAGGCCACGCTGATCGGTTTGGCCACAACGCATCTCGGTGAAGCGGTGTCGGTCGTCAACGTCACCCGTGGGCAGTTGATGGGGTACACCGGCGAACTCAGCGGCGTCGTCGGGCAGCTCGCCAGTCAGAGTGGTCTGCCCTCGCCGGAGGACGTCCTGACCGCGGCCTCGGAGAACATCGGCGAACCGCTGCTCACCCAGGCGCAGGAAGCGCTCGGCGGCGATGCCTCCACCACCGCGGCGAGCACCACTCCCGGTACCACCACGACTCCCGGTTCGACCACTCCGTCGAGCCTCGGTACGGGCGGTTCGGGCGGCGGTGGCGGCGGTGGCGCTTCGCTCGGCGCACTCGGTACCGCACGAGGCGGCGGCGCCGGTGGCAGCACCGGGGGCACCCCGAGTGCGGGAACGCCGAAGAGCACCGCGGCCGTGCCGGGTGCGGCTGTGCCTGGCGCGGGTGGCCGTGCCATGACCCCGGGCGGAATGGGCGCGAGTACCACCGCGGCGGGCACCAGCGGCAGCTCCGGCATGATGGGCGGCGGCGCGGGCGCGGGCGCAGGCCGTGGCAACAACGAGGAAGAACACGGTCGTACCGTGCAGCCCTACCAGAGCCGCACCGGCAACGACGATCTCACCGGTCCGCTGGGCGAATCCACGCCTGACGTCATCGGTGCCGTCCACGAGGACGAGCGCGATGCGGACGAGACCGCGGATCGCTTCTGATCGAGGCGCTACTGAACGACAAGGGGCTCACCGGTGGAAAACCGGTGAGCCCCTTGTCGTTCGGCGATCAGCTCTTGAAGGCGTCGACCAGCTTCTTGTAGAGATCGGTGAAGCGCTTGCGGGCATCCTTCTGCTCCGGGTTGAGGCCGTCGGACGCCTCGGGGGAGTAGATGACCAGGTGGGCTTCGCCGTCCGGATCGTCGGGCATCAGGTCGATGATCTGCGTGCCCCTGTTGTCACCGGCCGGGATGCCGAAATCGGTGTCCTTCAGCGCGTTGATCTCCTCGCGCGCGGCCGAGATCACGTCGGCGGCAACCTTTCCGGTCACCTTCTTGGGCGCGGTCTCTGGCTTGCGGTCCTTGCTCGCCGCGTCGGGCATGTGGACGGCCTTGCCGTCGGCGAAGATCTGCAGGACCGGGCGCAGGTCCGTGCGCTGAGACCAGCCGTCGGGGATGGTGGTCAGGCTCACCAGCGGTAGTGGCGCCGGATCGGCGTGAGCGACGGCGCTCGCGCCGCTGAGAGCGAGAGCGCAGACGAGCAGTCCGGTCATGGTCGGGCGCATGGGTTCCCCTCGATCGAAAGACAGTGTGCGGGTTTCGCGTTCGGGTCAGCGTAGCCCGGGCGGGTTGTCGAGGTCACGTGCGGAATAGGTGTCGCAGGCCTGCACCGACCCGGTTCGATACCCGACGAGGAACCATTTCTGCCGCTGATCCGAGGACCCGTGGGTCCACGATTCGGGGTTCACGCCGCGCCCGGCGGACCGCTGGATTCGGTCGTCGCCTACGGCATTGGCAGCAGAAAGCGCATCACGAATATCGGTGTCCGACAAGGGCTTCAGGAACGGTTGACCGCCGCCTGGCGAGGGCTGCTTGTCGGCGAAGTTGGCCCAGATCCCGGCGTAGCAGTCGGCCTGCAGCTCGGTGCGCACCGCACCGGAGGTCGCGCCCTGCGGATCGCGCTGGGCCTTGCCGATATCGCCGAGCTGGTTCTGGATGTGGTGGCCGACCTCGTGCGCGACCACGTACTCCTGCGCCAGCGGTCCCGCGCTCGCACCGAAGCGGTCGGTGAGTTCCTGGAAGAACGCGGTGTCGAAATAGGCGGTCTGGTCGGCGGGGCAGTAGAACGGGCCGACGTCACTGGTGGCATTGCCGCAGCCGGTGCTCACGCCACCGGTGAACAGCACCAGCTTCGGCTCCACGTACTGCTTGCCGGTCTGCTTGGGCAACTGCACCGACCACACGGCGTCCAGGCTCTGCGCGGTCGCGACCACCCGGCAGTCGACGTACTTGTTCGCGTCGGCACCGGTTTTGCAGTGCGACGGCGTGCCCGCGGTACCGGGCTGGCCCTGCTGGTCGGACTGCGCGCCGGTGAAGTTGCCGAGCACCGACCCCGGATCGCCACCGAGCAGCAGTGTGATCACCAACAGGATCAGACCGCCCGCGCCGCCACCGACGGCGAGTTTGCCACCCATGCCTGGCCCGCCGCCGGACGATGCCCGGCCGGGATCGATCTGCATACCTTCGTTGAAGGTCATCGCGGTACTCGCCTTCGCTCGGTTGTCCAGCTGCCTCACAGCATGATTCACCGCCTGCGAGGGCGGCAGGCGGTGGACAGTGTCACAAGCTTGACACGGTAGGGAAGATATCGGTTTTCATCCCGGCACCGTGTCTCACTACGATGGCAGTGCACCGCCTTCGTCGCGGTGCGTCGAGTCCGCGAAAGTCTGTCGAAAGGAATACCGTGCTGCGCACCCACTTGGCTGGTTCGCTGCGAGGCGAGCACGCCGGTCAGACCGTCACCCTCACCGGCTGGGTGGCGAGGCGTCGTGACCACGGTGGTGTGACCTTCATCGATCTGCGCGATGCCTCGGGCGTCTCGCAGGTGGTTTTCCGCGAGGGCGAGGCGGCCGAACAGGCCCACAAGCTCCGCGCGGAATTCTGTGTGCAGGTCACCGGTGTGGTGGAACGGCGTCCCGACGGCAACGAGAACCCGGAGCTGCCGACCGGGCAGATCGAGGTCGACGCCAAGGAACTGGTCGTGCTCAACGAGAGCGCGCCGCTGCCGTTCCAGCTCGACGAGACCCCCGGCGACGAGGCCCGCCTCAAGTACCGCTACCTCGACCTGCGCCGCGAAGGACCCGGCCACGCCATCCGCCTGCGGTCCAAGGTCAACGCCGCCGCCCGCGACGTGCTGGCGAGCCACGACTTCATCGAGGTCGAGACCCCCACGCTCACCCGCTCCACCCCCGAGGGCGCCCGCGACTTCCTTGTCCCCGCGCGCCTGCAGCCGGGCAGCTTCTACGCCCTGCCGCAGAGCCCGCAGCTGTTCAAGCAGCTGCTCATGGTCGGCGGCATCGAGCGCTACTACCAGATCGCGCGCTGCTACCGCGACGAGGACTTCCGCGCCGACCGTCAGCCGGAGTTCACCCAGCTCGACATCGAGATGAGCTTCGTCCGCCAGGACGACGTGATCCTGCTGGCCGAGGACATCCTCACCGCGCTGTGGAAGCTGATCGGCCACGACATCGTCACGCCGATCCCGCACATGACCTACGCGGAGGCGATGCGGCGCTACGGCTCCGACAAGCCCGACCTGCGCTTCGGGATCGAGATCACCGAATGCGCCGAGTACTTCAAGGACACACCGTTCCGGGTGTTCCAGGCGGAGTACGTCGGCGCGGTCGTGATGCCGGGTGGCGCGAGCCAGCCGCGACGTCAGCTCGATGCGTGGCAGGAATGGGCCAAGCAGCGCGGCGCCAAGGGCCTCGCCTACATCCTGATCAACGAAGACGGCACCCTCGGCGGCCCGGTCGCCAAGAACCTGACTGATGCCGAGCGTGACGGCCTGGCCAAGCATGTCGGCGCCGAACCCGGCGACTGCGTGTTCTTCGCGGCAGGCCCGACCAAGGCGCAGCGCGCCCTGCTCGGTGCCGCGCGCGGCGAGATCGCCCGCAAGTGCGACCTCATCGACCCGAACGCCTGGGCCTTCGTCTGGATCGTCGACGCCCCGATGTTCGAGCCCGCCGCCGAGGCCACCGCCAGCGGTGACGTGGCACTGGGTCACTCGGCCTGGACCGCGGTGCACCACGCGTTCACCTCGCCCAAGCCGGATTCGATCGACACCTTCGACACCGACCCCGGTTCGGCGCTGGCCTACGCCTACGACATCGTCTGCAACGGCAACGAGATCGGTGGCGGTTCCATCCGTATCCACCGCCGCGACGTGCAGGAACGCGTGTTCAAGGTGATGGGTATCGACCACGACGAGGCCCAGGAGAAGTTCGGCTTCCTGCTCGACGCCTTCTCCTACGGCGCCCCGCCCATGGGCGGCATCGCCTTCGGCTGGGACCGCATCACCGCGCTGCTGGCCGGTGAGGACTCGATCCGTGAGGTGATCGCGTTCCCCAAGACCGGTGGCGGCGTCGACCCGCTCACCGACGCGCCCGCGCAGATCACCGCGCAGCAGCGCAAGGAAGCCGGCATCGACGCCAAGCCGGTGGTCAAGGCCGCCGCCGACGCGCCGAAAGTTGTTGCGGCCGAGAAATAGCGGTCATCGAGGGTAGCCCGGTACCTTCTGGTCAGTTCCCGTATCGCCACGGCGATACCGACCAGGAGGACACCGGTGCTACATCTTCGAGTGATCTGCCCGCCCGACCAGACCGATGAGTTGGTGCGGATCCTCGAAGCCGATGCCGGCGTCACCCATCTCACGGTGGCCCGCGGCATCGCGCTCGAGCCCGCGGGCGATCTCGTGCAGGCCGATGTGGCGCGCGAGGCGGGCAACAAGGTTCTCGCCCAGGTGAAGTCGCTCGGCATCGTCGAGCACGGCGGGATCACCCTCGGCCCGGTCACCGCGGTGCTCTCCGATGCCGCGGATCGCGCGGTGCGGGCGGCGCCCGGTGATCCGAGTGACGCGGTGATCTGGGAGCAACTGCTCAAGGAAACCCACGAGGAAGCCTCGCTCAACGCCACCTTCGTCGCGTTCCTGACCATCGCCTGCCTGCTTGCCGCGATCGGTGTGGCGACCGACTCGCCGGTGACCATCGTCGGCGCGATGGTGGTGGGCCCGGAGTTCGGTCCACTGGCGGCGTTGTCGGTGGCGCTGGTGCGCCGCAACTGGCGGCTGGCGCGGCGCTCGATGATCGCGCTGGCGGTGGCGTTCCCGATCGCCATGGTGATCACGCTCGGCGCGACGATCGTGTGGGAGAAGCTCGGCTGGATCACCACCGCGGGCGTGATCGACGCGCACAGCGTCGACTTCATCTACGAGGTCGGTCCGTTCTCACTGGTCGTGGCGTTGCTCGCCGGCGCAGCGGGCATGCTGTCGCTGGTCACCGCCAAGTCGGCGGCGCTGATCGGGGTGTTCATCTCGGTGACGACCGTGCCCGCCGCCGGGTACGCGGTGGTGGCGGCGACGCTCGGGCAGTGGCATCGGGCGTTCGAGTCGGTCGGTCAGCTGGCGGTGAACCTGGTCGGCATCGTGATCGCCGGTGTTCTCGTGCTCGAGCTGCGGCCGAAGGCGGGCGACGCGAACGGCCCGCTCGGCCGGTTCAAGCGGGCCATCGGCATGCGGTCCGCGCTCGAACGCTAGATGCGCGCGACGGGTCCCGCGGTCAGCATCCGGTACGAGTAGGTCACCGCGATCACACACACCGGCCCCGCGACGAACAGGCCGAGCCCGCACAGGGCGAGGCCGACGAGGGTGACCAGCATGACGGTCAGCGCCAGCAGCAGCGCCGCCCACAGGTTCGCCAGCACCAGCTGCGCGCTCGCCTTGATCGCCTCCACCGGGCCGTAGTCCTGATCGATCACGAAGTGCAACGAGAACATGCACAGGAACCCGGCGATCAGCCCCGGCGCCAGGCACAGCGCCGACAACACCAGCGTGATGGTGAAGGCGAGCAGCGAGGTCAGCAGGACATTGCCCGCGTTCACGAACCGGAAGAACGACCCGAAAGCCGGTGGGTACCCGTCGGTTTCGTAGAGCGCGCCACGCACCATCGCCGCCTGCAGCAGCCACAGCCCGACGATCACCAACAGGAACAGCAACAGCACGCCCAGTGCCGACGTCGGCTCGACGAGTTGGACCACGGCGACGAATCCGAGGTAGATCAGCACCCCCACCGCGGTGACGCCGAGCCACGGACCCGGATTGACCCGGAAGCGTTCCCAGCCATAGCTCAGCGAACGGCCGATATCGAGGGCCTGTGCTCCCGAATGGAGGTAACCGGGCGTCTGCCCGGCACCGACCGGCGACACGCCGGTTGCGGGGGCGGCCGGGTAGGTCGGATTCTCCGGTTTCGCCTGGGGGACGGCGTAACCGGGCCCCGTGCCCGTCGGCCCGTAGTGCGGAGTCCGCCCGCCGTGGCCGGCAATCGGCGGTGGCGGCTCCACCGGCTCCTGCCCGTACTGTGCGGCGCCGGGGCCTTCGAATTGCGGATAGCCTGCGCCACCGGCCATTCCGTGCCTGCCCGGTCCAGCGCCGGAGGTCTGCGCGGGCCCCGCGCTCTCGTGTCTGCCCGAGGGGCCGGCGAACTGTCCGCCACCGCCCGGAACAGGCGACCCGCCCGGCGAATCGCTCGATGCGGCGTACGGAGTGTCGGTCATTGTGATAGACCTTTCGACTCAACCGGTTTGCGGTGTGGCGCACAGCAGTTCACGATGAGAAAACCCGAAGACCGGCTGATGTGTCAAGCGAACAGGCACACACGCGCAACCTCGGCGCCAACACGCCGAACGACGCGGAAAGGTTGTCCAACCGCTCGCTAGAAGTGACCGGGTACGAGTAGCTTGAGAGGCGATGACCGCACTATTGGCCGAACGCGCCGCCGACGTCGTGTCCGCAGCACAACAGTTGCTCACAAAGCGAATGGGTGCTCCGGTAAAGCTGAGTGATCCGATGGAGCTCAGCGGCAGTGGTAGGACGACAGTCCTACGCGTGCGTGTTGCGGAAAACGCATTCTCGTTGCCGCGCACGCTGATCGTGAAACAGGTGCGCGGTTCCAGTCCTGACCGCCGCATCGGTGGAATGGCGCCCGGCGTCGCCAGTATCGACGCCGCGTTCCTGCGTGAGGCGGTGTCCTACCAGTTCACCACCGCGCTGAGCCGCGAACAGCGTCCCGGTGCCTTCCTCATCGCCCACAGCGTCCCCGACCGGCTGTTGGTGCTGTCGGATCTCGGCGACAACGCGCTGCTCACCTCGGTGCTGCAGGCGCGTGTCGAGCCGGGCACCCGCAACTCGCTGATGGCGTTCGCGCAGGCGCTGGGCCGGATGCATGCCGCGACTGTCGGCCGCGAACCCGACTTCGTCGCCCTGATGCGGCGGGTCGACTCGGCGCATCGTGTCGACGGGATCGCCCAGCAGGCCCACTCCGCCATCGCCGATGTTCCCGGTCTGCTCCAGGCCGAATTCGGCATCGAGGTGCCCGGCGAGATCGCCGAACGCATCGTGGCGGGCAACCGCCTGTTCACCGGTGGTCGCTATCGCGCGTTCAGTCCGTCGGACCTGTGCCCCGACAACGTGATCATGAACGACGAAGGCGCGCGGTTCCTCGACTACGAGTGGGGCGGTTTCCGCGACGCCACCCTCGACATCGCCTACGCGCTGGTCTCGTTCCCCGGTTGCCTGTGCGATTTCGAACTCTCGCGCAGCCGCGCCAAGGAAATGGTCGAGGCCTGGCGCTCGGTCGTGGTCGGTGTCTGGCCGTCGCTGGCCGACGACACCGTGCTGGCCGAACGGATCCTCGAGGCCCGGCTGATCTGGGTCTGGCTGTCGACCTACTGGTTCCTGCCCGCCGACCACACCCGCATCGCCACCGCGCGCGAACACGGGCTGTCGGTGCCACGCTCGGAAGCGTTGATCAACCGGTGGTCGGCGCTGGCCGAAGACGCCAGGATGACCGGCGACGACGCGGTCGGCGACTTCGCCGAGCAAGTCTCGGCGATGCTCGAGGAGCGCTGGTCGGAGTAGCTGGCACCCCACTTCCCGCCGTGACGGGCGTACCGTCGTCAGGGATCTGAGGAAGTGGGAGCTGTCGTGCCGAAACCTGTCACCGTCGTTCGCAAGCAGTGGTTGACCCCGCATCTGGTGCGGGTGGTCGGCACTGTGCCGGACGACTTCACCTCGAACGAGTTCACCGACGCCTATGTGAAGTTGATCTTCCCGGCGCCCGGGGTCGACTACCCCGAGCCGTTCGATCCGGACGAAGTCCGCGCCACGCTCGGCCCGGAGAGTCAGCCGGTGGTGCGCACCTACACCGTGCGCTCCTTCGACGCCGCGCGGCGCGAGATCAGCATCGACTTCGTGGTGCACGGTGACGAGGGCATTGCCGGTCCCTGGGCGCGGTCGGTGGAGCCGGGCGCACGGTTCTGGTTGAACGGGCCGGGCGGCGCGTTCGCACCAGACCCCGCGGCCGACTGGTATCTGTTCGTCGGCGACGAATCGGCGCTACCCGCCATCGCGGCGGCGCTCGAGGCGGTGCCCGCTGGTGCGCCCGCTGTCGTGTTCGTCGAGGTGGGTGGCACCGAGGACGAGATCGCCCTCGACTCGCCTGCGGACCTACGCCTGCGCTGGGTGCATCGCGGTGTGTCCTCGGACCGGATCACCGACGACCTCGCCGGGGCGCACTCGCCACTGGTGGCTGCGGTGCGCGCGGCCGAGTGGCTGCCAGGACAGGT
Source organism: Nocardia sp. NPDC058705 (assembly GCF_042749305.1). Classification (NCBI taxonomy): domain Bacteria; kingdom Bacillati; phylum Actinomycetota; class Actinomycetes; order Mycobacteriales; family Nocardiaceae; genus Nocardia; species Nocardia sp. NPDC058705. The sequence goes on from NZ_JBHYRN010000003.1 coordinate 12,815, forward strand.
CCAGGCGTTCGTGCACGGCGAGGCCGAGTCCGTGATGCGTCACCTGCGCCCCTACCTGCGCAAGGAACGCGGTGTCGCGCCGAAATGGCAGTCGGTGTCGGGATATTGGCGGCGCGGCCGCACCGAGGAGGGCTTCCGCGAATGGAAGCGGGAACTGGCCTCCGAAGGAGCGTGATCCGCGGTCAGAGCACCGGCGTCGGTCGCTGCTCGAGCCGTCCGCCCACCGGAACGGCGAAGGATGCGCCGTGCCGGACGCCGGTCGCCGGATCGGTGACATCGGCGACGTAGAACCAGTCCATCTGGGTCTGCGTCGCGGTCACCTCGAGCACCCCGAAACCGTGGGAGTCGAGTTCGGTGTAGCGCAGGTGGCGATTGGCTGCCTTGATGGCTTCTTCCGCCGGGACCGAGGCGGTCCGGGGAGGCATCTTCAGCAGGTCGCCGACGCTGGAGGAGGTGACCGACGGGATGACGAATTCCGCGCCGACGGTCGGACCGCCCGGGTAGTTCGCGGCGTCGACCGGCAGGTCCGCCGCCCACGAGGTGTGGATGTCGCCGGTGAGAAACACGACTTCACCCACTTTGTTGTCGGCGATCGCGCGGAACAGGGTGGTGCGGTCGGCGGTGTAGCCGTCCCACTGGTCGCCGTTGACGGTGATGCCGCCCTGCGGGATGCCGAGCGCCTCGGTGATCGCCTGGGTCGTCGCCGGTTCCAGCGGCGGGAACACCAGCGGCGCGATCATCACCGAGTTGCCGATCAGCTTCCAACGGGTGGGGGAGGAGGTGAGTCCCGCGGTGAGCCAATCCATTTGGGTGCGGCCGGTGATCGTCCGCGACGGGTCGTCGGCGTGGCGCCAACCCGCGACCGGCCCCGCCTCCTCGTCGCGGTAGGTGCGCAGATCCAGCATCGACAGCTCCGCCAGGGTGCCGAACCGCAGTCGTCGGTAGATCTGCACCTGGCCGTCGGCGCGGGTCGCGCGCACCGGCATCCACTCGAGATAGGCGCGGGCCGAGGCAGCCTTGCGGTCGACCCAGGGGCCTTCGGTGGCCGGGTCGTGGTTCTCCGCGCCGTCGCGCCACGAGTTGTCGGCCGACTCGTGGTCGTCCCAGGTGCAGATGAACGGTACGGCGGCGTGCAGGGCCATCAGGTCAGGATCGGTCTTGTACTGGCCGTGGCGGGTGCGGTAGTCGGTGAGGGTGACGATCTCGGTCACCGGGTCGTGGGCGCGGACCGCGCCGTTGCGGCCGGTGTAGCGGCCACGGGCGTACTCGTAGATGTAGTCGCCGAGGTGCACGATCGCATCGAGATCGGTGCGGGCGGCCAGGTGGCGGTATGCGCCGAACCAGCCCGCTTCCCAGTTGGCACAGGAGACCATGCCGAGGCGAAGGCGGTCGATGTCGCTGTCGGGTGCGGGTGCGGTTCTTGTGCGGCCGACGGGGGAGGTCTCGCCGCCAACGGTGAAGCGGTAGAAGTAGTCCTGACCGGGCGTGAGGCCGGTCGCGTCGACCTTGACGGTATGGTCGGAATCGATCGACGCCGTGACGGTGCCCGATGCGGCGAGCGCGCCGAAACCGACGTCGGTGGCGATCTCCCAACGCACCGCGATCGAGTCGCCGAGGCCGGAGCCCGGTGTGGCGTCGTCGGCGACGGTGACCCTGGTCCAGAGGATGACGGCGGTCGGCAGCGGGTCGCCCGAGGCGACACCGTGCCGGAACACCCCGCCTGCCGCGGTGGCCTGTGCGGTGGTCGCGACGGTGGTCAGCGCGGCGACGGCGACGACGCCGCTGCCCTTGAACAAGGTCCGCCGCGCGAAGGCGGACTCGGCAACGGCGGGGACTTCGGCGATTTCGGCCACGATCAGCGATCTCATCCCACGGATCACGCGAGCGCAAGTTCTCGCGACAAGTGTTGGTCAATTGTCTATTTTGTCGGAACCTCCGGGTTCGCGAGCGACGGTCGGGCGCCGCTCCTCGCAGAACATGTCCGAGGGCGTCGGTACCCTGCAGAACGTGAGCGACAGCCTTTTCGACGTGCCCGGCGAACACGCGTCCGCCGAACCAGGCGACGCGGTGTTCCGTCGCGATTCGGGCGCCCCGCTCGCCGTTCGCATGCGCCCCGCGAACCTGGACGAGGTAATCGGTCAGGGTCATCTGCTGGGTCCGGGTTCGCCGTTGCGCAGGCTCGTCGAAGGCTCTGGTGCGGCATCGGTGCTGCTCTACGGCCCGCCCGGTACCGGGAAGACCACCCTGGCCTCACTGCTCTCGCAGGCCACCGGGCGCCGGTTCGAAGCGCTGTCGGCGCTGTCGGCCGGGGTCAAGGAGGTGCGGGCGGTGATCGACCTGGCCCGGCGCCGGCTCACCGCGGGCGAGCAGACCGTGCTGTTCATCGACGAGATCCACCGTTTCTCCAAGACCCAGCAGGACGCGCTGCTGGCCGCCGTGGAGAACCGGATCGTGCTGCTGGTCGGCGCGACCACGGAGAACCCGTCGTTCTCGGTGGTCTCCCCGCTACTGTCGCGCTCGCTGGTCCTGCAGTTGCAACCGCTCACCCCCGACGACATCCGCGCCGTCCTCGCTCGGGCGATCAGCGACCCGCGCGGACTGGCAGGGGCCTTCACCGTCAGCGACGAGGCGATCGAACACATCGTCCGGATCGCGGGCGGCGATGCCCGTCGTGCGCTCACCGCTTTGGAGGCGTCGGCCGAATCCGCCACCGAGGGTGCGGTCGAGCTGGAAACGGTCGAGGCCACCGTCGACAAGGCCGCCGTGCGCTACGACCGTGCGGGCGACCAGCACTACGACGTGATCAGCGCCTTCATCAAGTCCATTCGCGGCTCCGATGTCGACGCGGCCGTGCACTACCTGGCCCGCATGCTCGCCGCGGGCGAGGACCCCCGATTCATCGCCCGCCGCTTGATGATCCACGCGAGCGAGGACATCGGCATGGCCGACCCGATGGCCCTGCAGACCGCCACCGCCGCCGCCCAGGTCGTCCAACTGGTCGGCCTGCCCGAGTGCAAACTCGCGCTCGCGCAAGCCACCATCCACCTCGCGACCGCCCCCAAATCAGGTGCGGTGACCACCGCCATCGGCACGGCCATGGCCGACATCTCCGGCGGCAAGGCAGGCGCCGTCCCGCCGTATCTGCGTGACGGCCACTACGCGGGCGCAGCCCTGCTCGGCAACGCCCAGGGCTACAAGTTTCCGCACAAGTACCGCGAGGGTGTCGTCACACAGCAGTACCCACCCGACGAACTGGTCGGTACCGACTACTACCTGCCCACCGACCACGGCAACGAACGCACGATCGCCCCACGCGTGGAGAAGTTACGCAAGATCGTTCGCGGGCAATGATCCCCACGCCGGGTCAGTCCAGCGCGAACGGGGCCGTTCCGCCGACCGACCAGATCTGACGCAGCCGACCATCGACGGCGTCGAACAGGTCGATGCCACCGTGCGCCGGAACCCCGGCATCCTCGGAATGCCAGCGCACCGCGAACATTCCGTTGCCCGCGGCGTCGAGCGCGCCGACCGCGGCCGAGTCGACGACGAAACGCACCCCGGACCGTTGCGCGCGGAAACCGGTCACGAAGGCCGCCAGCTCGGCGGGACCACGTAGCGGATCGGTCGACTCACGAGTCTGCTCGGAGGCGAAGCGCAGACGGAAGTCGTCGGTGAGCAGACGGTGGGCGATGTCGGGGTCGGTATTCCAGAGCTCGGTCCAGTCGGCGGCGAGCTGATCGGCGGTAACGGCGGCGGTGGTCATGAGCTGCTCCTGGCGTCGGGCCGGACCGGTGTGGTCCGTGCCGCCAGTGTTCAGTCCGACCGCGACAACGGTGTGTCGGTGATCGACATCACATCGATGAGCCTGCCGTCGCTCGTCGGAATCGTCGACAGGTCGACCCCTCGGTCGGGTGCGAGGTCGTCGAGCACCTGCGCCCGCACTACGCGGTCGAGCCGGAATCCCCGCAATCCCGACCGCATCCGGCACCAGGCGTAGAGAAACCAGTGCGTGCCCGCGACGAACGCGAGCGGCTCCACGTCGCGCTCGGTGGGGTTGCCGTCGCGGTCGAGATAGTGCAGCCGCAGCACCCGACCGCTGACCACCGATTCCAGGATCTGCGGCGACACCGCCGCGGCGACCGGCGCCGGAAACAACCTGACCCGGTCGACCAGCGTGCGAGCCCGCGCGCGATCGGCCTCGGGCAACACCGCGACGACCTTGGCCACCGCCGACGCCGCCGCCTCGGCGAACGGCGTGCCCGCTAACCGGGGCAACGCCACCGCGAGGGCCGTGGCCTCGGCCGCGGTCAGGCTCACCGGCGCGAGTGTGCGATGCCGATCGAGGGCGTACCCGCCTGCGCGCCCCGGCACTGTCATGATCGGCACCCCGGCCTGGGCCAACGCGGCCAGATCGCGTTCGATCGTGCGGGTCGACACCTCGAAGCGGGCCGCGAGCTGACGGGCGGTCCGCGGCCGAGGGCTGTAGGCCCGCAGTTCCTCGGCGAGTGCGTAGAGCCGCTCGGTTTTCGTCACAACACGATTGTCGTCGAACCGCGGCGTCACCGGCGTGGCCCAGACCACCCCGGTCGATGAAAAAGCAGCTGCACCGGCCCGGTAGGCTGGGTCTTCGTGCAGACCCACGAGATTCGACGACGGTTCCTGGACCACTTCGTCCGTGCCGGACACACCGAGGTCGGAAGTGCTTCGCTGATCCTGGCCGACCCCAACCTGCTGTTCGTCAATGCGGGCATGGTCCAGTTCGTTCCGTATTTCCTGGGTCAGCAGACCCCGCCGTGGGCCACCGCGACCAGCGTGCAGAAGTGCGTGCGCACCCTCGACATCGAGAACGTCGGCATCACCACCCGCCACAACACGTTCTTTCAGATGGCGGGCAACTTCAGCTTCGGCGACTACTTCAAGCGTGAGGCCATCACCCTGGCCTGGACGCTGCTCACCAACAGTGTCGAAGACGGCGGCTACGGTTTCGACCCCGAGCGCCTGTGGGTCACCGTCTACCTCGACGACGACGAGGCCGAGCGGATGTGGCTCGAGCTGGGCGTGCCCGCCGACCGCATCCAGCGTCGCGGCATGGCCGACAACTACTGGTCGATGGGCATCCCCGGCCCGTGCGGCCCGTGTTCGGAGATCTACTTCGACCGTGGCCCCGAATACGGCGTCGAGGGCGGCCCCGAGGCCGACGAGGACCGCTACATCGAGATCTGGAATCTCGTGTTCATGCAGAACGAGCGCGGCGCGGGCATCGGCAAGGACAACTTCGAGATCCTCGGCCCGCTGCCCAAGCAGAACATCGACACCGGCATGGGCGTCGAGCGCGTCGCGTTCCTGCTCCAGGGCGTGGACAACGTCTACGAGACCGACCTCATGCGCCCGATCATCGACAAGGCCGAGGAACTCACCGGCCGCTCCTACGGCGTCGATCACACCGACGACGTGCGCTTCCGCGTGATCGCCGACCACGCCCGCACCGCCGCGATGCTCATCGCCGACGGCGTGAACCCCGGCAACGACGGCCGCGGTTACGTGCTGCGCCGCCTGCTGCGCCGCATCGTGCGTTCGGCGCGCCTGCTGGGCGCCGAGAAGCCGGTGATGGCCGAGCTGATCAAGGTCGTCACCGACCTGATGGCACCGTCCTACCCCGAACTGGCCACCGATTTCTCGCGCATCGAGACGGTGTCGGTCGGCGAGGAGATGGCCTTCCTCAAGACCCTCAACACCGGCGAGACCCTGTTCGACAACGCCGCCACCGCGGTGAAGTCCAAGGGCGGCAAGCAGATCACCGGCTCCGATGCCTTCGCCCTGCACGACACCTACGGCTTCCCGATCGACCTCACCCTCGAAATGGCCGCCGAGGCAGGCCTTTCCGTGGACGAGGACGGTTTCCGCTCGCTCATGGCCGAGCAGCGCAAGCGCGCCAAGGACGACGCCCAGGCCCGCAAGCACGCCCACGCCGACCTCACCGTCTACAAGGAACTGGTCGACCGCGGCGCCACCGAGTTCACCGGTTTCGACGAGCTCACCTCCGAGGCCAATGTCCTCGCGCTGATCGCCGACGGCGTCCGCGTCCCGGTGGCCACCGCGGGTCAGGACATCGAGGTCATCCTCGATCGCAGCCCCATGTACGCCGAGTCCGGCGGTCAGATCGCCGACCGCGGCACCATCACGGCCAACGGCCTGAAACTGCAGGTCAACGACGTGCAGAAGATCGCCAAGAAGGTCTGGGTGCACAAGGCCACCGTCGAGGCTGGCCAGATCACCGAGGGCGACGTCGTGCTCGCGCAAGCCGATCCGGCTTGGCGTCGCGGCGCCACCCAGGGCCACTCCGGCACGCACATGGTGCACGCCGCGCTGCGTCAGATCCTGGGCCCCAACGCCGTGCAGGCCGGTTCGCTGAACAAGCCCGGCTACCTGCGGTTCGACTTCAACTGGCAGGGCGCGCTGTCCGAGCAGCAGAAGGCCGATATCGAGGTCGTCTCCAATGACGCTGTCGGCGCGGACTTCCCGGTGAACACCTTCGTCACCGATCTGCCCAAGGCCAAGGAGATGGGCGCGATGGCGCTGTTCGGCGAGAACTACGGCGACGAGGTGCGCGTCGTGGAGATCGGCGGCCCGTTCTCGATGGAACTGTGCGGCGGCACCCACGTGGAGCACTCCTCGCAGATCGGCCCGATCACCCTGCTTGGTGAGTCCTCGGTCGGTTCCGGCGTGCGCCGCGTCGAAGCCTTCGTCGGCCTCGATTCCTACAAGTACCTGGCCAAGGAGCGTGCGCTGCTGGCCGGTGTCGCGTCCTCGCTGAAGGTGCCCTCGGACGAGGTGCCCGCGCGCGTGGAGCAGCTCGTGGAGCGACTCAAGGTGGCCGAGAAGGAACTCGAGCGCACCAAGATCGCCGCGGTGCTCTCTTCGGCGGGCACCTTCGCCGAGCAGGCCGAGCGGGTCGGTGCGGTGCGCCTGGTGGCCGCCGCGGCGCCCGAGGGCGTGTCGGCCGGTGACCTGCGGACCCTGGCCACCGATATCCGTGGCCGTCTCGGCACCGATGCCGCTGTGGTCGTGCTGCTCGGCAATGTCGACGGCAAGGCGCCGTTCGTGGTGACCGTCAACAAGGCCGCCCAGGATCTCGGCTTCAAGTCCGGTGACCTGGTGGCCGCCTTCGGGCCCAGTATTTCCGGGCGTGGTGGCGGCAAGCCGGAGATGGCGCAGGGCGCCGGTTCTGACCCGTCGGGCATCCCGGCCGGTTTGACCGCCGTCCGCGCTCGGGTGGCCGAACTCGCCGGCTGATGACCACCCCTGGTTCGCCCGACGAGCAAGCCGATCGACCGCACCCGGACACCGACCCCGGACGGGGCCGCCGGATCGCGATCGACGTCGGTAGCGTGCGCATCGGGGTCGCCTCGAGCGACCCCGACGGCATCCTCGCCACCCCCGTCGAGACCGTCCCGCGCGCCAAGTCCGGTGGGCGCTCGGGCGGTCCACCGGCCGACATCGCAAAGATTGCCGACATTGTGCGGGAGTACGAAGCGGTCGAGGTGATCATCGGCCTGCCGCGCACGCTGCGCGGCGAAAACGGCACCGCGGCCGCTATCGCGCGCAAGTTTGCCAAGCAGTTGCGCCGGGTGATCGACCCGATTCCGATACGCCTTTCCGACGAACGTTTGACTACGGTGTCTGCTGCACGTGCGCTGCGCGACAGTGGAGTTCGCGCACGTGGCCAGCGGCAGATGATCGACCAGGCGGCAGCCGTGTCGATCCTGCAAGGATGGTTGGACGAGCGGAGTTCGATGTTGAAGGACGCAACAGGCCCGGCGAACGCGGTCGGAGACGATGTATGACCGACCGATGGACCAGGGCCGAGGAGCGCTACCGAGCGCGAGAAGCTGACCGGCGCTACCCGCGCCGCGACGACTGGGGCATCGACGCCCGCACGGTGCGCGGCGACGAGCGCCCCGCGCCCGACCGCGGCGAGTGGGACGAGGACGGCACCGACGTCATCCCGCGCTACGAGGACGAGGTCTACGACGACCAGGTCGTCGAGGAAGCGCTCGAGCCGGAACCGGAACCCGAGCCGGTCGTCGCGCCGCGCCGGATCGGCCAGCGCGCCGCCGCGGCCGAGCGTGCGCGCCCGGCATCGGGACGGAAACCGGCCGGACGCAAACAGTCCGGACGTGCCAAGTCTCGGATCGCCTCGCGCAAGGCGGCCGAGCGCAAGAAGCGCCGCCGCAATATGTGGGTGATCGCCGCGGTTTTCGTTGTGCTGGTTGTCTCGGCTGCCGGTTTTGCGGGTTACAAGCTGATGGGCAGCCTCACTCCCGCCGAGGATTTCGCGGGGCCGCCCGGTGCGCCCGTGGTGGTCCAGGTGCACTCCGGCGACACGGCGACGCAGATCGCCGATGCCATGCACGACAAGGGTGTGGTCGCCAGCTCCGAAGCCTTCTACGAAGCGGCAGTGCGCAATTCGGCGATGAACAGCGTGCAGCCCGGTTTCTACGCGATCGGTGCGAACAGCCCGGCCGCCAGTGCGGTCACCGCGCTGGTCGGTGGCAAGTCGCGGGTCGGCAATGTCACCGTCTCGGAGGGGCGTCTGCTCCACGACAAGCACGACTACGCCACCGGTGGTCGATATGACGGCATCTACCGCAAGATCGCCGAAGCCAGCTGCATCGGCCCCGAACCCCGGTGCGTGACCTACGAACAGCTCGACGCCGCGGGCGCGAGTCTGGACCTGGCCGCCCTCGGAGTGCCTGCCTGGGCGATGCAGTCGGTCCGCGATTGCCCCGACCGGACACGGCAGTTGGAAGGGCTCATCGCGGCGGGCACGTGGGATTTCGATCCGAGCGGAACCCCGGAACAAATCCTGCGGCAATTGGTGACCACGAGCGTGCAGAGCTACGAGGCGACCGGATTGCTGCAGGCGGGCGGCGACACGAAGCTGACGCCCTACGAGATCCTGGTCGCGGCTTCGCTGGTGGAACGTGAGGCGAAACCGCAGGACATGGGCAAGGTGGCACGGGTGATCGTGAACCGACTGCACGTCGACCAGATGCTGCAATTCGATTCGACGGTGAACTACACACTCGACAGCACCGAGGTGGCGACCACGAACGCCGACCGCGCCGCGAAGAACGCCTGGAACACCTATGCGATGACCGGCCTGCCCAAAACGCCGATCGCCGCGCCGTCGGTGGGCGCGCTGCGTGCGATGGAGACCCCGGAGCCGGGGCCGTGGTTGTACTTCGTCACCGTCGACAAGAACGGCACGACGCGGTTCACCGACAGCTACCAGGAACATCTGCGCTTGGTCACTCAGGCCCAGAACAGCGGAATCCTCGACAGCTCGAAGCCCTACGGTGGCTGACACGCGCAGAGCGGCGGTGCTCGGTAAACCGATCGCGCACTCACGTTCGCCCCAACTGCACCTGGCCGCGTACCGCACGCTCGGCTTGAACTGGACCTACGATCGCATCGAGTGCACCGGCGAGCAGTTGCCCGCCCTGGTCGACGGTCTCGGCCCGGAATGGGTCGGGCTGTCGGTGACGATGCCGGGCAAGGAAGCCGCGCTGGCGTACGCGTCCGAGCGCACCGACCGCGCCGTGCTGGTCGGCTCGGCCAACACCCTCGTCCGCACCGACACCGGGTGGCGCGCGGACTGCACCGACGTCGACGGCGTCCTCGGTGCGCTCCGCGGCGGTGGTGTGTCGAGGATCGACGAGGCCGTTGTGCTCGGTGCCGGCGGCACGGCCAGGCCGGCGTTGCTGGCACTGTCGGAACTGGGCGCGAAATCGGTGACCGTGATCGCACGCGATGCCGGACGGGCGCGCAGTGCGCTCGAGTTGGCCGACCAGCTGGGAATGCGGGCGACGGTCGCCCCGCTCGACGCCGTGCGGGTTCGTGCGGTGTGCGAGTCGGCCGGCGCAGTGGTCAGCACGGTGCCGGCCGAGGCGGCCGCGCTGATCGCCTCGTCCGTCGCCGTCGCGCCGGTTGTGCTCGACGCGATCTACAACCCATGGCCGACCCCCCTCGCGACCGCTGTCGAGGCCGCCGGAAATACCGTGGTCAGCGGCTTTCAGATGCTGCTGAACCAGGCATACGGACAGGTCGAGCAGTTCACCGGCCGACCCGCGCCGCGCGCCGCGATGGCCGCCGCGGTCGCTTAGGCGCTGCGGGAGCAGGGTGGGCACGGTCCGATTCACAGGAATTGATACCGGTTCTAGTTTTGTGTCGCTAAGGTGTTGTCCATGACCGCTTGGGTGTTACGGGCCACCGTCCTCGGCGCGCTGGTCGTCGCCCTGCGCGTGCTGCTCGGTTTCGCCATGGCCTCGTGGCCCACCTACGGCACCTTCTGGCGCGCTGCCTGCCTGATCGCGATCATCGCGGTGGTTGTCGCCTGGGGCGTGCGTGACGGCCGCGCGGGCGACGACGGCCTCACTGTCCGCTGGTTGGCCGCCGGTTTCGGTGCGGGCCTTGCGAGTTCGGCAGTGAGCTGGGTGCTCGACCAGGTGCCCGGAATCGAACTCGGCGATGCTGGTCTGCTCTATGAGGTGACCTCCGCGGCCTCGTTCATCCTGCTGTTGGTGTTCCTGCCCGCGATGGCCGGAATCGCTTTCGGCCACTCGCGGCGTTCGACCGAATCCACCTCTGCCGCAAGCGAACCGGAGCTCGCCTCGGCGAGTTGAGCTGAGTTCGGTTCTCTCGCTTCAGGTTTGCCTGTCGGCTGCGTAGGGCCGGGGCCGCGCTTTTGTGCCGCGCGGCCCCTTCTCACTGAATCAGCGGGCTGCTGCCAGGAATTTGTCCATGCAGCGCTCGGCGAACGCGGCCACGGTCAGCGACGGGTTGACCAGGGCAGCCGAGCCCGGCAACAACGAGCCGTCGACGACGAACAGATTGTCGTACCCGTGCACCGCGCCCTCGGTCGTGCAGGCCTTGCCCATCACCATGCCGCCGAGGCCGTGGTAGCTGGAGTAGCTGCCCATCCCGATCTGGCGGGGCCACACCGGAATGCCGTTGGCGGCGAAGCCGTTGCGATCATCGGCGAGCTGTTTGAACTTGCTCGCCATCCACTGCGAACGGAGGTCTGCCTCATTGCCTTCCGGCCAGGGGTAGTTCAATTCGGCTCGACCGAGCGCGGCGTTGTAGTCGATGGAACCGCGGTGGTGCGGGTCGGTGATGACGAGGTGGGTGGTGAGACTGTTCAGGTCGATTCCGCTGACCGGCGGCACCGCCTGCCACGCCATCGAGATCGAGCCGCGCTCATGGGTGTCGTCGTAGACCAGCGCGACACCGGGGCCACCGTGGGTCGCGCCGTACGGGCGTCGATTGTTGAGACGGTTGAACAGGAAGTCGCCATTGGTGCCGTAGCCCTGGCCGACATGCTGGTTGAGGTTGCGCAGGTGCCCCTTGGCCTTCGCCGACACCAGCAGCGCGGGCGTGTAATACGAGCCCGCCGCCATGAACAGGTAGTCGGCGACGACCTGCGTGTTCCCCAACGTGGTGCCGAATTCGTCGATCTGGCGGACCGAGATCGTGAACTGCCGCCCGGATTCCCGGATTTCGGTGACCTCGTGGAGGGGGTTGACCGTGACGTTGCCGGTCTGCTCGGCCCACAGCAGGTAGTTGCGGTCGACGCTGTTCTTGGCGCCCGAATTCGTGCCGTTGTTCATCTCGGCGATCGCGATGGAGCGGATCCGTTCGCCAGCGAGTTCGGCGCGCACGATGTCCCAGTCGATACAGAAGTCGAAGAAGTGCGGCTCCATACCCGCGTCGGCGACGTCCTGTAGCCAGGACCGGGCACCCTGGTACTCCGGGGTGGCGAGGATGTCGGCGGGCAGAGGACTACCGCCCAGGTTCTTGCGCGCGCGCGAGTAGTAGACGTCGGCCAGTTCGGTGTAATCGAGCTCGCGAGGAAAGGTGGCCTCGAAATCGCGGCGGCGCGGCTGGGCGAGGAACCCGCCGAAAACCAGGGAACCACCACCGACTCCGGCGCCGTACTGCGACACCAGGCCGTTGCCACGGACCGCGTCGAGGACGCCGGCATAGCGTTCGATCCGTGTGGTCTGCTGCACCGGCGACAACACGGGGGAGTCGCTGAACCAGGCGGCGCGGCGATCGGGCGCGGCGCTGGAACAGAACGTGTCGCCCGCCGCGGTGATCGGCCACCGCCGACCGCGCTCGAACACGATCGTCTTGATACCCGCCGTCCCCAGGCGGTACGCGGCGACCGCGCCGCCGAACCCGCTGCCGATCACGACAGCGGTCTTGCCCTGATCCGCGCCCGCGGACCCGATCCCCAACGCGCCTGCCGCTATCCCGGCTCCGGCTGCGCGCAGCGCCGTCCTACGTGTGAAACGAACGTCCCTCATGTCGCGGACTGTACCAACCGGTTTCCTGCCGAGCACCGTGAGTTCCGCTGTGCGGGTGGACAACCCCGGCCGCGCTCACCGGCCGGATCTTCCTCAGTCGGCCGAACCCGAGTCGACTCGTGCGCGCCCGGCATCGAGTGCCGGGCACGCACGAGTCGATCAGAGCAGGATCGGACCGCCAGGGGTGGCTTCGCGGGCGATGGCCGAATAGGCCGCTGCCAGCAGTGATGGGTCAGGACCCTCGAGGCGGCCGGGCTTGGCGAGGCCGTCGAGGACCACGAAACGCAGCACCCCGGAGCGGGTCTTCTTGTCGGTCTGCATGGCGTCCATCAGGTGGGGGAGGGCGTCGCCGTCGTAGCTGACGGGCAGGCCCACGCTCTCCAGGATGGTGCGGTGCCGGTCGGCGGTGGCGTCGTCGAGGCGTCCGGCCAGCCGACCCAGTTCGGCGGCGAAGACCAGCCCGACGGATACCGCGGCCCCGTGACGCCAGCGGTAGCGCTCGCGGCGCTCCACGGCGTGGCCGAGGGTGTGGCCGTAGTTCAGGATTTCGCGCAGGCTCGATTCCTTGAGGTCGGCGGCGACCACGTCGGCTTTCACCTGGATGGCGCGGCGGATCAGTTCGGGCAGCACCTCGCCGGTCGGGTCGAGGGCGGCCTCGGGATCGGCTTCGATGAGGTCGAGAATCACCGGATCGGCGATGAAACCGGCTTTGATGATCTCGGCCATGCCGGCGACGATCTCGTTGCGCGGCACCGTTTCCAGAGTCGCGAGATCGACCAGCACCGCGCTGGGCTCGTGGAAGCTACCGACGAGGTTCTTGCCGGCCTCGGTGTTGATGCCGGTCTTGCCGCCGACCGCCGCGTCGACCATCGCCAGCAGCGTGGTCGGCACATGCACGATCCGCACCCCGCGCATCCAGGTGGCGGCGACGAAGCCCGCCAGGTCGGTGGCCGCGCCACCGCCGAGGCTCACGATGGCATCGTTGCGGGTCAGGCCGATCCGGCCGAGCACCTCCCAGCAGAACCCGGCCACGGCCAGTTCCTTGCCGTCCTCTGCGTCGGGGATCTCGATGCGGTGCGCGTCGATCCCGGTGTCGGCCAGCGCTTTACGCACCGCCTCGGCGGTTTCGGCCAGCGGCGGCTGATGGAAGATCGCCACGGTCCGCACGGCACCGCCCGCGTTGACCGCTTCGACGAGATCGCCGAGCAGCCCGCGGCCGATGATCACCGGGTACGGGTCGGCGGTGCGAACCTGGATGATGTTCGGCTCTGTCACGTGCGCTGCTCCGATTCTTTCTGGTCACTGTTATTACGTCGCCCGCCACGCCGACGCGGCTGCCCGCGCCGCCTGCGTTCGTTGGAATTCGCCCCGCGCTCCGCATCACCGGACGGCCCGCCCCGCTGAACCTGCTGCGGCACACCGTTCCGGTTGTCCACCGAGGGTTCCGCAGGCACCGCGGTCGAGGACCCAGCCTGCTCGCCACCACGGCGACCGACCTGTCCCGGCGCACCTGCCGCCCGACTGGCCGACCGCCGCCCGCGACCAGCCCGGCGACTGCTCGCCTGGCCTCCTGCGGTCGAGCTGCGATTGCTCGCCTGGCTGCCGGCGGCCGCGCTGCGATCACGCGCTTGGCTTCCGGCGGCGCCGCTGCGGTTACCCGCTCGGCCTGCTGTGGCCGCGTTGCCCTCGTCTGCTCGACTACCAGCCTTCTGGTCGGCGTCGGTGCTGCGAGTATTCGGCCGAGCCTCGGCGCCAACACGGTTACGCTGCTGGTTCTCGGCGTTGCCTGCTCGGCTGTCCGCCCGCGAACCTGTGTGGCTCTGCGGTTTCTCGGACACCGCACTCGACGCGCCGTCGGTATCCCGGGTGGCGGCGCTGCTCGCGGATCGGATCCGGGCGCCTCCCCGGCGCGACCTGGTACGCCGGGATCGTCTACTCCCGGCCGCGCGCGCCTCGCTCTGCGCCGGACCGGCGGTGCGAGCGGCGCTCGTGGTGTCGTCGACCGAGCCGCCCTCGGTCGCGGACTGTGTTGTCGCCGAACGGTTCCGGTTGTCGGTGCTGCCGCGCCGCTCGACTGCCGTCACGCTGTGCTCGACACCGTCTCGGCGTGCGGCGGCGGCGCGCGCTCTGGCGCGACGCCGATTCTTGGACCGATTACTACCCGTTCCCGACCTGCTCGTGACCGAACCTGAAGCGGAAGAAGTATTTCCAGTGTTGGCGCGCGGGGGTTGCAGATCGGTGCGCACCGATTCCAGACCGAGCTTGGCCAGGATCATCCGCACCACCCGACCAGGACTGCGCCCGTCGGTACGCACCCGCACCGACGCGATCTCCCGGTAGAGCGGGCGCCGCTCACGCATCAGATCCCGGTACTTCGCAGCCGGGTCGACACCGTTGAGCAGCGGCCGGGCACTGCTGCCACCGGTGCGCCGAACCCCTTCGGACACACTGATTTCCAGGTAGACGACCATCGCGTCCCGCAGCAGCTCCCTGGTCCGCGCGGACAGCACCGAGCCACCACCGAGGGAGACCACCCCGTCGTGCCCGAGCACGGCGCGGCGCACCACCTCTTCCTCGATCCGGCGGAACTCCACCTCGCCGTCGGTGGCGAAGATATCGGGAATGGTGCGCCCGGTATCGGCCTCGATCCCCGCGTCGGTGTCGTAGAGCTGCACCCCGAGTTCCCTGGCCAGCTTGCGCCCGATCGTCGACTTCCCCGAGCCGGGCAGCCCCACCAATACCACCCGCGCCACCGGTGTGAGCCCGGCGTCCGTGCCCGGAGCTTCGGAGCCGACGGTCATAGGAGCTTCGGGCGTGACGGTTGCCCCAGCGTCGGCGTCGATGTTTGCCTGAACGTCAGCCTTCGTGGGTGTTCGAGCTTCGTCTGCCGCGTCGGGCTGCTCGGTCGCTGACACCACGGCCTGCCCGGTTGTCGGAGCACTCGGCTCGACGGTCGCCGGTGAGGGGTCCGCGTCGCTCTCCGGCGCGGCCCCCTGCTGCCCCTGCTCGGTCACGGGGTACGGCTGTCCGCGGGCACGTGTGGGCGGCTGCCGATCCGCTTGACGTAACTGGTGATGTTGTCGACGGTCTCGGCCAGCGAGTCGCCACCGAACTTCTCCAGCGCGGCCTGCGCCAGCACCAGCGCCACCATCGATTCGGCGACAACGGCCGCCGCGGGCACCGCGCACACATCGGAGCGCTGGTGAATGGCGACGGCTTCCTCGCCACTGGACATATCGACCGTCGACAGCGCACGCGGCACCGTCGAGATCGGCTTCATCGCGGCACGCACCCGCAGTGCTTCGCCGTTGGTCATGCCACCTTCGAGGCCGCCCGCACGGTTGGTCGAACGCAGCACACCGTCGGGGCCGGGACGCATCTCGTCATGGGCGAGGCTGCCGCGGCGACGCGCGGTCTCGAACCCGTCGCCTACCTCGACACCCTTGATCGCCTGGATGCCCATGAGGGCGGCGGCCAGGCGCGAGTCGAGGCGCTGCTCGCCGCTGACGAACGAGCCGAGCCCGATGGGCAGGCCGTCCACGATCACCTCGACGACGCCACCGAGCGTGTCGCCGTCCTTCTTCGCCGCTTCGATCTCGGCGATCATCGCCGCCTCGGCGTCGGCGTCGAACGCCCGCACCGGGCTGGCATCGATCGCGTCGAGATCGGTCGCGCCGGGCGTGACACCGGTGGTGTTGGCCGCGGTGCCGATCGACACCACATGCGAGATCACCTCGACGCCGAAGGCCTGACGCAGGAAGTTACGCGCGATGGTGCCCGCGGCGACCCGCGCCGCGGTCTCGCGGGCGCTGGCGCGCTCGAGCACCGGGCGGGCGTCGTCGAAGCCGTACTTGAGCATTCCGGAGTAATCGGCGTGACCGGGGCGCGGCCGGGTCAGCGGCGCATTGCGCGCCATGCCCGCCAGTTCGGTCTCGTCGATCGGATCGGCCGACATCACTTCGGTCCACTTGGGCCACTCGGAATTGGCGATCTCGATCGCGACCGGTCCACCCATGGTGCGGCCGTGGCGCACGCCACCGACCAGGGTGACCTTGTCGGCCTCGAACTTCATCCGGGCGCCGCGCCCGTAACCGAGCCGGCGGCGGGCGAGCTGTGCGGAGACATCGTCCGATGTCACCTCGACTCCGGCGACCATCCCTTCCAGGAGGGCGACGAGAGCGGGACCATGGGATTCTCCGGCAGTTATCCAGCGCAACACGCCGACCATCTTCCCATGTCGACACGTGTAACCGGGAATGCGGGCCGACGTGACGAGCGGCACGTCCTCGCCGCGCACGGCCGCGCGGTGGCGGCCACCGCCCTGATCCGGCCGAACCGGCCTGCTGCGGACCGTCGACGACATCGCGTCACCGACCTCGTCCCGGCGCGTCGCATCGCCGATCATGCCAATGCCATCGCGGTCACCGTGGCCAGGCACATCGCCGGACCGTGCGGAACCAGCCGTCGTGCCGGCGCCGCACGCACCCGCCCCGAATCACGACCGAGCGCTGCCCGCAATCGGTCACTGCCGAGCAGCACGGCCGCGGCGGCCGCGGTGAGCACCGGTGCGGCGATCGCAGCCCACACCCATGCGGGCGGCCCGGCGATCGCCGCGGCGGCACCGAGCGCCACCGCGAGCTTCACATCACCCGCCCCGAGCGCGGCAGGGGAGAGTAGATGGGCCACCAGATACGGCATCGTCAACAGCGCGGCCCCGATCACCGCGGTCCCCAGTTCCCCGGTCGAGAGAGCGAACAGGAACACCGCGGCCGCCCCGACGCCGGTCAGCGCGTTGGGCAGGCGGCGGGCATGGATATCGATGACGCCGAGCAACAAGCACCAGGCGATGAGGCAACAGAACGCGGCAGTGGTCATGCCATCGATCGTGCTGCGCCGCGACCACCAAAAGTGGGCCTCACCAGAGAATGTGGATAACTTCCGCGCATGTGAACAAAGCCGTATCCAGTTGCCCGCCGACACGGAATCAACAGCAGCACGTGCCGACGTGTCGCGGGTTCAGCGGTAGCGTTGACACATGTGTGCTGAATACACGGCTCCCGATTACGCGGCCCGGCGTGGCGCCCTGCGGAGTCTGCTGGTGGAAAACGGTGTCGACGCGTTGCTGGTCACCGACCTGGTCAACATCCGCTACCTGACCGGCTTCACCGGATCCAATGCCGTTGTGCTGGTGCACTCCTGGGACATGCGCGGCGCCGAGGACCGCACCGTCATCGGCACCGACGGCCGCTACTCCGCACAGGTCGCCGAGCAGGTCCCCGATCTGCAGGCCGAGATCTGCCGGGCCACCGCGCGCCGCATTCTCGAGCTGGCCGGGGAGTGGCAGCTGGGCCGCGTCGGCTTCGAAAGCCATGTGGTGACCGTCGATCAGCACACCACGTTCGGGGAACTGCGCACCGGCCTGCAGCTCGTCCCCACCTCGGGCCTGGTCGAGCAGCTGCGCATGGTCAAAGACGCCTACGAGGTCGACCAGCTCAGCGCCGCGTGCGCAGCTGGCGACAAGGCACTGGCGACCCTGCTCGAACGTGGGCTGCTGCGTCCCGGCCGCACCGAGAAGCAGGTGGCCCGCGACCTCGAATGGGCGATGTTCGAGCACGGCGCCGACGCGATCTCCTTCGAGACCATCGTCGCCGCGGGCGCCAACTCGGCGATCCCGCACCACCGCCCCACCGGCGCCGTCCTTGCCACCGGCGACTTCGTGAAGTTCGATTTCGGGGCAACAGTCAACGGCTACCACTCCGACATGACCCGCACGTTGGTCCTCGGGCCCCCCGCCGACTGGCAGCGCGAGATCTACGAACTGGTCGCCCGCTCGCAACGCGCGGGAACCGAAGCGCTGAAACCGGGCGCGCAGACCAGCGACGTCGACGCCGCGGCCCGGATGATCATCGATGACGCGGGGTACGGTCCGCAGTTCGTGCACGGACTAGGACACGGCGTCGGGCTGCAGATCCATGAAGCACCCGGAGTGGCGAAAACGAGTACCGGTACACTTCTTGCTGGTGTGGCGGTGACCGTCGAACCTGGTGTTTACCTTCCCGGCCGCGGCGGGGTCCGGATCGAGGACACGCTCGTGGTGCGCGAAGCGGGCCCGGAACTGCTCACCCGCACCAGCAAGGACTTGATCATCGTCGACTGACGTCGGCGCGCAGAACGCAGTAACCCCCAAGTACGCAGTAATACGAACGAGGAGATCCGAAGACAGTGGCGGACACCAGCGACTTCAAGAACGGCCTTGTGCTGAAGATCGACGGTCAGCTTCAGCAGATCGTCGAATTCCAGCACGTGAAGCCGGGCAAAGGCCCCGCCTTCGTGCGGACCAAGCTGAAGAACGTCGTGTCCGGCAAGGTCGTCGACAAGACCTTCAACGCGGGCGTCAAGGTCGAGACCGCGACCGTCGACCGTCGCGACATGACCTACCTGTACCACGACGGCACCGACTACATCTTCATGGACGGTGACACCTACGACCAGATCTCCATCCCGGAGGCCACCATCGGTGACGGTGCGCGCTTCCTGCTGGAGAACATGGGCGTGCAGGTCGCCGTGCACGAGGAGGCGCCGCTGTTCGTGGAGCTCCCCGTCACCATCGAGCTGGTCGTGCAGCACACCGACATCGGTCTGCAGGGCGACCGCTCCACCGGCGGCACCAAGCCCGCCACGCTGGAAACCGGCGCCGAGGTCAATGTCCCGCTGTTCATCAACACCGGTGACAAGCTGAAAATCGACTCGCGCGACGGCAGCTACCTCGGCCGCGTCAACGGCTGATCGTGACCGACTCCCCGGCAGACAAGAAGGGCTCGTTCAAGAAGCTCGGCGCGCGTCACAAGGCGCGCCGCCGGGCCGTTGACCTGCTGTTCGAGGCGGAGGCGCGCGATGTCGACGTCTCCGTGCTGCTCACCGATCGCGCTGACCTCGCGACCCGCGACCAGAGCGTGGCCCCCGTGCACGCCTACACGACCACCCTCGTCGAGGGCGTCGCCGACGACCTCGACCGGGTCGACGGCACCATCGAGGGCTACCTCCAGGATTGGACCCTGCAGCGGCTACCCGCCGTCGACCGGGCCATTCTGCGGATCGCGGTGTGGGAGTTGTTCCACGCCACCGACGTCCCCCCGGTCGTCGCGGTCGACGAGGCCGTCGAGCTGGCCAAGGAACTGTCCACCGACGACTCCCCGTCGTTCGTGAACGGCGTGCTCGGCCAGGTCGTGCAGGTGGCACCCCAGGTCCGCGCCGCCGCGGCGGCAACGGCAGCGGTCAAGTCCGCCCGCGACGAGTCCGAGTCCTGAACGTGGCGAACAAGTACCTGGTGATGGCGATGCGCACCCCGAAGTTCGACACCTCGGTGATCGAACCGCACCGCACCTTCCTCCAGAACCTGCTCGCCGAGGGCCGCCTCCAGGAAAGCGGTGGCTTCACCGACGGCACCGGCGGCGCCTATGTCATCCTGGCCGAAACCCTCACCACCGCAACAACAATCGCCCACTCCGACCCGCTCCACACCACCGGAGCCTCGGAACTGACGATCCACGAATGGAACATCACCATCTCGGCCTGAATCCCGTTGCCCAACAGCCGCACATCCCCCCCGGATGCGCGGCTGTTGCCGTTTTTCGGAGGTTTTTGCATTGGCGGTGCGAATCACGGTGGCGTGCAGGATGATGCGAGGGAGATAGTCGCGGTCGCCGCTCGACCGCAGCAGTGGGGGAGATCATGAGCGACAACCAGACGCTGAGCAGCATGCATATGACGCGCGCGCAATACCTATGGGCTGCACTAGGTTTGGCGGTAGTGTTCGCCATCTTGATCATGGCTCGCGGGAGCGTGCAAAAGATCTTCGAGGTCGACAAAGAGTTCGTACTCGGTATGTCCTTGTCCTTCAGCAGCATCTTCTTTACCAAAGCATTCTCGCGGTCGAGTGTCGCTTCGGCTGTGCATCACATCCACGAACCGCGAGATCCAAATGTGGTTGCCGCACTGGACGCCGCAGTCGATCAGCGACTACACGCGATGGGCCTGCACGAGAACATCGCGCTGCTGAGCCGCGACATCGCAGTGGCGGGCAAGCGGATCAACGAGTTCTACGATCTGCAGGCGATGGAGCCCCGGTTCCACGCGACAGCGCCGCTGCTGCGCGTGGCGCTCACCGATCTCGACGACGCGCTGGCGATCGTGAGCGGGGTCGCCGAGCGGATCGGGACAGCTGAAATCAATCCTGTTTACCACATACCGCCGGGGATGAAATCGCACCTCAGCGACGCATTGCGTGATGTGAGAGAAGCCTCGGCGCGCCGCAACGAAACCTATGAGTCGCTGCGCGCGCAGATCGCCGGTGAAACGGTCGATGACCTCTGGGGCGTTTTCGCGGTCCTCACCTCCGATACGCTCAAAGCCCAGCGCGACTTGGAATCGTTGGCGAGCAGGACGATTCAGACGATCCCCGCCGACCGAATCGCGGTCCTGCAGGGATACATCGCCGCCTCGCTGCTGCGTCTGGAAACGGTGACGGAGTTGATTCGTGCCCGCGGCCTCGAGGAGCCGCACACTCTGCGGATCGTGGCCGAGGACCTGCTCCGTGCCCAGACGAAGGTCAATCGTGCCCTCGAGTTGGGAACCAGCGGACAGCCGACCGAGGAACCGAATACCCCTACTGCGTGACGTCAGATCTTGTGCAGGCAGAACGAGACCGCAGGCGAGGCGTGTGTAATCGCCTTCGTCTCGCGAAACCTCTTCCGTGATGCGTCGCAGACCTTCGAATCATTGGCATCGATACGGGTGTCGACCTCGAACACCCCTGTGCCACAGGGGACTTTGCGGATGCGGTAGAGGTGGGCGTTCACGTTGCCCGGATCGTTGACGCACTCACCGACTTTCGCATTGAGGTGAGTGCAGAGATATTTCGTCGGACTTCTCGTGTTCTTCTGTCGACTTCGGGCGAAGGGCATGTCGCCCGTCGCGCATTTCTGAGTACTCCACCCGTTGGTGATCAGCAACACCGCGTCGGGGTCGGTGCATGCGCGGCGATGGAAGTCCCAGCCGCCTCGTGCGGCACGGGTGTAGTACCCGCAATCGCCGGTCCGCTCCGCATCCGATCGCGGAAAGAGCAGACCCCACGCCACGAGCCCGACCGCACTGATCGGTACGGCAGCGGCCAGCGCGAGCAGAACCCATTTGCGCCTACCGCCGAACATGCGCGCGTTGCGGGCTTGTTGTTCCCGATAACCCGGGCGTTTGCGACGACCGCGGGGTGGCTGCCACTGATCGCCTGGTCGCGGTGGCTGCCAGGTCTGTTGTTCCCGCGGGAGGTTCGGCTGTTCCACCCGGTCAGTTTGCCACTGTCGCAATCGGGCCCGCACATCACTGACCGGTGGGCTGCTGGGACTCCGACGGCCTCCGCCGGTGGGTGTACGAGGGAACCGGCGGAGGCTCGACCGGCGCTGGGTGGGCGCGGTGTCGGGTGTGCGCTGGGCACGAGGTGATCTTGCTACCTCGAGTGGGGTTCAGGTCAAGGGGTGGTGCGATCGGCGTGGACCAGGGGGGCGAGGAAGCCGGTGAGCTGGGCCGTTGATGGTTGGCCCAGGCGGCGGCCGAGGTAGTCGGGGGCGTCGGCGGCGGCTCGGCAGCGGTCCGGGTCGGTGTTGGACGGGTTGTCGGAATAGCGTTCGCCGAGCATGGTCGCCTTGGCGACTTCTCGGCCGGTGTGGAGTTCGTAGACGGCGATCTCGTAGGTCGCGCGGAAGAGATTGACGGTGCGCCCTATCGGTGCGCCGGGTCCGGGGCCGTATTGGCAGGTCTGGACGAGGTCGCGCAGTTCCAGCTGTTTCATGCAGGCGATGAGCTGCACGGTGGACGGGTCGCTCGGATTCCATGCGGTGGGGTCGCCTGGGTTGACCATGGTGGTGAGGTGGCCCGACAGATAGATAGGGCTTGCGCCGTCGCGATCGTAGGGCGCCGCATTCGGGAACGGTTTCTTGTCCTCGCCGCACATCCGGTCGTAGTCCGACATTTCGAACTGGCTCGCCTGCACGGCGGTGATCGCGAAGAAGCCGGCGCCGAACAGTGCGATGAACAGCAGCAACCCGACACCGGGTCCGACCCGGATGCCCCGCCTCGGCGCACGGCGCTCCTGAACGGGGCGGTTGTGCCAGCCGTTTCGCAGCGCCGAGCCCTTCGCTCGCCATCTTTGCAGCAGCGTTGGTCGAGTCGTTCGGTCCCGTTCGACCCAATCGGTCCAGTGCTCCGAGTTCTGCTGGGGCACTTGTTGTTCAGAAGAGTGATAGGCGGGTGCGCTGACCGGGGTGGCGCTCACCCGCGGGGCGGTGCCGGAAGATTCGGAGGCCGACCGCGCAGCGGCAACCGCTGTTCCGACACCGATCGCTGTTCCGACACCGACTGCGGCACCTGATCCCTTCGCGGGCGCAGCGGATTCCTCCGGTGACGATTCGTGGTGATGCTCTGTGCTGTCAGCGCTCGTCGCGGGTTCGTCGTCATCGATTCGAGAATCGTCGATCGGTGGTGGTCCAGGCCGATCGGGGGACTTGCTCAGCGAGACAGCGTTTTCGGGCTCGCTCCTGAGCGGTGGGTCGAGCCCCTCCTCAGGTGAAGTCGCGCGAACGACTGTACTCGGTGAGTGATCCGCACCATCGTCCTGATGCGCTGCCGACTCGTCAGCGATGTCGTCGGCGGCAGTCGGAAGACTCGAGGCAGCGCCGACCGGTTCGTCGCCCGAACGATCGTCGG
This sequence comes from Nocardia sp. NPDC058705, assembly GCF_042749305.1. Lineage (NCBI taxonomy): Bacteria > Bacillati > Actinomycetota > Actinomycetes > Mycobacteriales > Nocardiaceae > Nocardia > Nocardia sp. NPDC058705. Next base: position 35,941 of record NZ_JBHYRN010000003.1, read on the forward strand.
GTGACGGCTCCTGGCGCTCGGAGCCGCCGGGACCTTCCTCGTCCGGGGCAGGCTCGTCCGGTCCGGTGGAGGGCTGCATAATCGGCGAATCATACTCGGCGACAGAGGGTTCCGTGGTTTCCTGTGCCGATCCTGCCGTTGTGAGCGAAGCTGGGATGCTGGCCGAGGTGGTGGTGTGCTCGCGGCTCGATTCTTCACTCGGAGTGGGTGATTCCCGTGACTCGTCCGGCCCGGTCGATGACGTCGCGACTGCCGCCGGTGACCGATGAGCAAGCCGATCGATAGCGGCGAGGAACGCCGGGGTAGCTGCCTGGCCGACCCGCGACGAACTGCCCGACGCACCGGAACTCGGCGCAGCGCCGGAACCCCCTGCGCCCGAACCGGATACCGAGGTTGCGCTGGGATCGATCGCTGTCGGCGCAGCAGGACGGCTCGTGGTGGCTGGATCGAGCGCGGCGGGAAAACCCTGTGCCATCAGCTCATTCGACGACGGCAGCTGATGGTCCAGGTTCAATGCCGCGAACACCCGGGTGACATCTTCGACGCTGAGGCGGACCGTGCGCCCGCTCTCCGCCTGGAAGTAGTCGTGCAGGGCCGAGGCATCATCTCGATCGACCAGTACCGCGCGATACCCGTCGGCGATCCGGGTCTCCTCGATGGTGATCTCGGCGCCGGGCTGGGGGACCAACGCGATCACCGCGTTCACCCAGCCGAAGATCCCGGTCTGCTGCAGCAGACTCTTCGCGGCGAAGACCTGGCGGCGCACCTGGACGAACGGATTCGGTACCCGCGCCGCGTGATAGAGCGCGGCGGGTTCGCCGTCGATGGTCCACGGCCCGTTCGGCGGCGTGGCGAGGGTGCCCTCTTGGCGGGCGGTGAACCCCTTCACCTCCACGATGGTGACACTTTGCGGCGTGCACACCAGCGCGTCGACCTCGACCGATCCGCCCCGGCTCTCCGGCACATGGCAGCGGAAAACAACAATGCCGCCTGCCTGAAACGCCTGATCACGGACGGCTTCGCCGACGATCTGCTCTGCGCCCTCGAGATCGCTCTCGTCCGCGACAACGACGATCACCACGACCCCCTGTGCACCCGACTGCGGACTTCTACCAGGATACGGCCTCCACTGGCCGCATCGAAACCGAATCCTGTTGCTGAGCAACGGCTTCGGCAATGTCGATTACCGAACTCACCACGGCGCCCCCGGGTTTCGACCTGCCGCCCGTCCTTTTCTGACCCGCCGAATCCATTCCGCCGGTGGCTTCGTGACCTGACCCGCCACCAGGACCAGTCCCGTCGGCCGGTCCACCGCGAGGAAGCCGAAGGGTCGGTCGATGTCCACCGAAGTGATTGTCGACCAGGTCTTCTGCGGCATGCCGCCCCGGGTCATCGCCACCGCGGTCACTGCGGCCGCTTCGAAACCGCCCGCGTCGAATCGCGCGATGACATTCTGGCCTGCGGCGTCCAGCGTGAGCGGATCCTCGGCGAGTCCGGCGAAATGCGAACCGGGATCGGTCGTCGCGGTGCGCAGCCCGAACAGGGCAGTGTGGTGAAGCAGGTCGTGGGAGTTTTCGACTTCGAACGGTGGCAGCGTCAGTACCACTGAATCGCCGCGAGTGTAGGTTTCCCGTCGACTCACCGACAGACAGGGTGCGATCGTGCCGACCGGCAGTTCGGTGCGTACGTCGGCGGTCCCGTCCAGGGCCGCGAGGCCGACGGGGAGGCCGTAACGTGGATCCGTTCCGACCAGCAGATGTACGTCGAGTTCGCCGTTACCGGTGACGATCACCCGGGTGACTTCGTCGTCGAGGATCGACACACTGTCGTCGGCACGGTTCGTCCGGTACAGGCCGGGGCCCCGATGTCCCTGCCACGGACCGGATTTGGGGGCGTACATGACCTCTTCGAACGGCGTCGCCCAACGGGTACGCGCCAGCAACGCGGTCGCCAGCGCGAGCACGGTCTCCTCCGCGATCGGCACCGGAAACTTTTCGATCAACCCGCGGGTCTGCTCACGTGCCCACGCATCGAGTGCCGCCTGATCGCCCAGCGCGCCAACGGTCCCCACCGGCATACTGCGAACCCACTCCTCCCGCAGAGTCAACCCGGTCCGAACCCACGCCCCGATCGCCGTCGACACCTCCCGCGAAGTATCCAGCGACTTCAACATATCCAGCCCGGCCGCATGCGCCTGATCTGCGGAAACCCCTACCGCGGCACTGAGCTCATCCCGCGCCCGCCCGGAAGCGGCCCCCGCCAACACCGCGAGCAACGGCCACAACCCCGCCCCCGACACCACCGCGTCCTCGTTCCCGAACGTCGCACACCATCGCCCCGTCAACGCATTCGATGCCCGCACATGCGGCACAAGTGAACTCCCCATCCCCGAATCCTACGACCAGCCACCGACAATCCGCCACGTCGCCGCAAACCCGACGCCCCCAACCACCGGTTCCGGTTACCGCCACGAACTCCTCGTACCAGCGAATGTCACTGGTCAGCCAGCTAACTCGCAGCGATCCGCCTACCGCCGTAGCCAGTTCGCCGTGGGAGCTCCGTCGGCGGCCCGGCGAGTATTGCGAGTAACGGCCATTATCCCGCCGCCCTGTTGTCACCGAACGTCGCGGCCCATTGCGTTAGCGCAGTCGAGATACGTGGCTCCCCGATCGACGAATCCTATTGCGGTGCACCGACAAGACTCAGTTCTCGACCGGGCGCCTCGGTCACTCTGCTGACGGCACCAGCGTGTTCTGTCGGGCTGCGGTCCACCACTGCCCGTCCTGCTTGACCAGCACGTAGAGGGCGACCATCGCGGGTTCGGTGTCGATCAGGGTGCCGTCGGCGGTAGTGGCACGTGCTGTTTTGTGGGCGATGGCAACGTCGGGCCGCAAGAAGACCACGTCGACGACGTCGTACCGAACGAATTCATCCTTCAGGAATCCGGCCAACCCGCGTCGGTTCGCTTCGAGCAGCGCATCGCGTCCGCTGATCAGCATGCCGACGGCATTGCCCACTACGGCGTTGGCGGTGAACTGTGCGGTCATGAGCTCGGCGTCGTTGGTGTTGTAGGCAGTTTGCGTGTCGGTGATGATCCGGTGAATCGCGGCGATATCGGCAGTGTGGTCCACGGTCTCGTCGTCGATGACCGGGGGCTGAATCAGGTTCGCGCTCATGTGAACAACTCTCGACCCTCAACAATGGTTCAGGTCAAGAGGTGTGGGTCGGATCACCGCACGCCGCGCGGCCGGAACTGGATGCTGATGCGGGGTCCGACCGGGCGCGCGGTTTTCGGCACCGCGTGTTCCCAGGTGCGCTGACACGCGCCACCCATCACCAGCAGATCCCCGTGCCCCGCCGTGAATCGCACGCTCGCCCCGCCGCCACGAGGCCTCAGCAGTAGGGACCGCGCTGCTCCGACCGACACGATCGCGACCATCGTGTCGTGGGTGGCGCCGCGGCCGATGGTGTCGCCGTGCCAGGCCACGCTGTCGCGTCCGTCGCGATAGAAACACAACCCGGCAGTCCGAAACGGTTCGCCCAGTTCGGTCTCGTAATGCGTGGTCAGCGCCGCCCGTGCCTCGACCAGAATCCGATCCGGCAGCGGATCGTTCTCCCCGAAGAACGACACCAACCGCGGCACATCCACTACCCGGTCGTACATGGGCCTGCGCTCCGCATGCCACGGCACCCGCTCCGCCAGCCGATCGAACAGCTCGCTCGCGCCACTCAACCACCCGGGTAGCGCGTCCACCCAGGCCGTCGCATCGAGTTGGGTGCGCCGAATCGCCCCGATCGCACCCAGGGCAACCGCATCACCGTCGAACAGTGAACCTTGCAGGGGCAGCGACATGACCGCCATTCTAGCGGGTGTTCGAATGTATGTTCGATACATGCCCCCGGGGAGTCGGGAGATACCGCCCGAGCGCGCTGTGGCTGACCACCTTGTCTGTCACCTGATCAGGAAATCTGTCACCAAGAACGAGCGTTCCATGGCGCCTAGCCCAGTTGGCCCGCCGAGTATCCTGGCGTCGTGCGCTTCCAACCCTTCCGGCCGTCGAGTCGTTACGCCGAAGAAGCGCGGCGATGTAAGCACGAAGAGCAGAAGATGCTCGATGATCCGCGTGTATTCACCGTTGGTGCGGATGCTCATCAGTGGGCTGCAATGTGGGTGGACGAGGAGCTGACAACGATTCCGCTGCACGCGGATTCATATCTTCCGTGGCGTGCTGCCCTGGGCATGAACGCCCCTGACCAGCCTTGGTTCGAGTTGGTGATCAACGCGGTGCTTCGGCGGGCGGTCAGCGATGGAGTGATCGCAGTTCCCGAGCCTGGGGCGATTAGGAGCAAAGGCAATATTCGTGATCCTCTGACCGAGGACACCATCGGCATCACGCTCGGGTTCGAGGCCTTGCGGACCAAACGCCTGATAGCGGCCAGCCCTGAATCCCTGATGTACGCCGATCTCAACGCCCGACCTGAGCTCGGGGCTCACGCTGTAGTTGCATTGCTCCACGCCGTATCGGACATCATGCGCGCACCTCGCTACCTGTAAGGGGCGCCGGCAGCTTGTGTCCTCGACCAGGCCGACGCCGGCCAGGTCTCGTTCCTCGGATCCGGCAACTCCGAAACGTAACGTAATCGGCTACGAGTGGACGTTCGGTGCCGGGGCAACTCCGCCTCGGCGACGCCTGCTGCTCCAGTCCTGCGCCGCGGCGTCGAGGTGAGTGAGGACAATTTCGCCGCAGTGCAGGCCAGGCAAGAACTACCGGTCAAGGTGACCCAGGCATTCCGGACCAAGATCCTGCGCGGCCTCTACCCGCCGACCTGGCCGACAACACCGCCGACCACACACCGTTCGCCTTCAAAGCTTTCGTGCCCTCCCACCCCTACGCCACCTCATGGGCAGGTTCATCGGACTGGGTTTCCGCCCGGAACACATCACCACCTAGCGCCATACGCAGTGGGAGACAACCGGATCGACCTCATCTGCCAAGATCTTGCCGCAGGACAGCCAAGGTGTTGCCGGTGCGATACAGCTCGATCAGAAGGGGGCGCAGCGCCTGCCCGCATGCGGTGAGGTCATAGCTGGTGCGTACGGGAAAGCCGCGCAGTGTCCGTCGCTCGAGCAAGTCGCGGGCCTCGAGTTCGCGGAGACGGTCGGTGAGCACTTTGGCGCTCAGGGCGGGCAGCCGGTCTCGAAGCTCGCCGAACGAGAGCGGCCCGCTCATCAGTTCGCGCAGTACCAAGGTCGTCCAGCGGCCGGAGATCGCCGCCAGCGCGACCTCGACCGGGCAGTCGAGTTCCGGCGCACGAGTCCGCCCACCGTCGTCGGGCACGAGCTCGTCGTCCCAGTCCACGTCGGTCACCGTTTGGTTGCCTACGTGCGGCCCGAGTTGGCTGTCGCTATGACCCATATCAGTTCTCACCACCCACCCACCCTCGCCCTCACCACCGACCCGACGCAACACCCCGCGGTATTCGCGAACCGCTTCAACACCGGCGACCCGGACTCGCTCGCGGAGGTCTACACCGACGACGCCGTGTTCGTGCCCGAACCGGGCAGCCAGGTCGCCGGCCTCGCGCTACGAGCAGCCAACGCCGATTTTCTCGCTCTGGGCCTGCCGATCCGGGTCAGCCCCCGCCACACCTACGTCGCGGGAGATACCGCCCTGCTCATCGTCGACTGGGAAATAGAAGGCTCCGGCCCCGACGGCACCCCGATCCACCTCACAGGGACCGCCACCGACGTAGCCCGCCGCGACGCCGACGGCCACTGGCGCTACATCATCGACAACCCGTTCGGCACCGCCTGACATCTAGACCTCGAGGCGGCACGGCCTCCGTGTCGATCCACGTCCACGAGCCGACAGATCCGTTATGGCCGCAACAGGACGGCACCGAATGCGATCCTCTCCTCGAGCATTCGGTGCGCGGCCGCCGCGTTGGCGAGGGGGAGAACCGAGTCGACCAAGGGTGTCAGCAGGCCTTGCGCCACAGCTTCCAACGCGGCGGATCGTTGACGAGCGACCTCGTCGAGCCAAGCGGTACCCGCGCAACCCGACAACGTGAGTCCGCGCAAGATCAGATCGCTAACGCTGAGTTGCGCCGGTGCGCCGTCCAGCCAGCCGTAGCTGAGGATTCGGCCACGAAGGGGCGTGATGAGATCGAGCAGGGGGGAGAGCGAATCGCCGCCGAGGGAATCGAACGTGACGTCCACCGTGTCGCCTGCGAGGATATCGGCCAGTTCGGCGGCCCAGTCGTGTGCGGTGTGGTCGAGCACATGGTGCGCGCCGTTGTCGCGTGCCAGTTCGGCCTTTTTCGGCCCGCCCGCGGTGCCGATCACGCGCGCGCCCGCGGCGGCGCTCAGTTGGGTGAGGCACCTGCCGACACCGGTCGCGGCGGCCTCGATCAGGACCGTCTCGCCGACGGCGACTGTTGCCGTGTGCATCAAAGCCAGTGCCACTGAACCCGGCATCAGCACCGCCGCAGCGTGTTCGGTGCTCAGGTTGTCCGGAATAGTCGTTAGCGAATCCACTTCGGCGACAACGAGTTCAGCGTACGAGCCGAAGCCGGGCGTTGACGCGACGACTCGTGTGCCGAGTAACCCCGCATCGACGCCCGCTCCGACCTCGACCACCGTGCCCGCTGCCTGGAACCCGAAGACTGCGGGCAGCGGTGCGGGAAAGGGAAACGTGCCTGCCCGGACCTTGGTCTCCGGGTATAGGACCGGCACCGCCTCCGCTCGGACGAGGACCTGTCCGTCGCCGGGGCGAGGTTCGTCGACTTCGCGCGCCACCAGAACGTCGGGTGCGCCGGTCTCGGTCATTACGATTGCCTGCATCAGAACTCCATAAGTTGACTGCTGGTCAAGATGTCTCGAACGATATGGACCGCCGGTCAACTTGTCAACGGATCGGCCTGGTGCCGAGAAAGCGGTGCGATGACCGACCGACGTCCCGCCGAGCGCGCCGATGCCGCACGCAACCGTCGAGCGATCCTCGATGCCACCGCCGCGTTGCTGGCCGAACACGGCGCGGCCGGGGTGACGATGGATCGGGTAGCGGCAGCAGCGGGCGTCGGGAAGGGCACCATCTTCCACCGGTTCGGAAGTCGCGCGGGCCTGCTCTACGAGCTCGTGGCCGAGGGCGCTGTCGAGTTGATGGCGGCGGTCTCGAGCGGTCCGCCGCCGCTGGGGCCGGGTGCACCGGCGACCGACCGGCTACTCGCCTTCTTCGACGCCATGACGAGCCTGGTCACCGATGATGTGGAACTGATCGCGGCCTATCAGGCGATGCCGCCACATCCCCGCAGCGCCGAATTCCACACGTTCTGGGCGCAGCACATCGGCGCGCTCTTGCGTGAGGTCCGCCCCGACATCGACGCCGACACCGTGGGCGCGCTGTTGCTGTCGACAGTCGGCGGGGAACTCGCTCAGCAGATGGCCAGGGCAGGGGAGGTCGACCGCTTGCGATCGGGGATCGAGGAACTGGTTCGTTCGGTTCTGCGCGCTCCCTGAGCGGCACGACTGACTTCCGTATCCAACTTATAACCGACCTGGGGGCTTGCGGCAAGGCCCGGGTAGTACTGCAGAATCGCTGGGCCACACAGGGACCAGCGATATTCGGGAGTAACACACGATGCAAGAGATGACCACCGACGTGATCGTTGTCGGCGCTGGACCCGCCGGGCTGATGCTCGCGGGGGAGTTGGGGCGAGCTGGCGTTCGGCCGCTGGTGCTGGAACGTCGGGAGCGGCCGGGGACGGCGCAGAAGGCCAGCGGTCTCGGTGGGCGGATTCTGGATGTGCTGCGGCACAGGGGGCTGCTCGATCGGATGAGCGCGGCCAGCGGTGACGCCAGTCCGAAGCCGATTTTCCCGTTCGGCGGGGTGTATCTGGACTTCACCGGCCTCGACGAAACCCCGTTGCACGCCATGGCGATTCCGCAGGCGCAGGTCGAACAACTCCTGGCCGAGGACGCCGTCGAACTGGGCGCCGAGATCCGCCGTGGGCACGAGGTCGTCGCGCTGGAGCAGACCGACGACGCGGTGCTCGTGGAGGTGAACGGACCCACCGGGCCGTACCGAGTGCGCGCTCGCTACCTGGTCGGTTGCGACGGTGGGCGCAGCCGGATTCGCGAACTCGCGGGCATCGAGTTCCCTGGCAGCACGTATCCGGAGGTCAACCGGTTGGCCGCGGTGGCGGTGCACGAATCGGTGACCGTGCTCGACGACGGCGGAATCGAGGTGCCGGGATTCGGCCGGATCGCGCCGGGATTCACCCACACCGACTGCGGCGTGTTCGCGCTCGGCGCGGTCAGCCCCGAGTCGCGCGTGATGTTCTTCCAGACCACGGAGAACGACAACACCGAATACGACAACGACGAACCGCTGACCATGACCGAACTCGGCGACAGCGTCCGGCGCGTGCTCGGCGCGGAGGTTCCGCTGGGCGCACCGACGCGCCTGTCGCGCTATCAGTTCCAGGACCGCCAGGCCGAAAACTACCGCGTGGGTAGGGTTTTCCTCTCCGGCGATGCTGCTCACCTGCTGCCCGCCACCGGTGCCGCGATGAACCTCGGCATGACCGACTCGGTGAACCTCGCCTGGAAACTCGCCGCCGACATCCACGGCTGGGCACCGGCCGACCTGCTCGACACCTACCACGAAGAACGCCACTTCGCCGGTGGTCGCGCGCTACTGCAGACCCGCGCCCAGGCGGCCCTTCGCCAAGGCCAGGACCCCGCCGCCGAGGCGCTGCGCGCGGTGTTCACCGAGCTGCTCTCCGACGAACCCGCGCTGCGCCGCATGGGAGCTCTCGTCGCGGGCACCGACCTGCGCTACCCGAATACCGGAACACATTCTCTCACCGGCACTTTCGTGCCCGACCTGCCGCTGCACACCGATCATGGCGTCACCGACGTCGCCGAACTCATGCACGTCGCACGGCCGATCTTCCTCGATCTGGCCGATCGCACGGACCTGCGTGAGGTCGCCGAAGAGTGGGCACCGCGCGTGGCGATCCACACGGCGAAGACCGGTGATCGTCCGGCCGATGTTCTGCTGATCCGCCCGGACGGTCATCTCGCCTGGGCCGCAACGATCGACGAACCTTCCGACACCGCGAAATCCGAACTGCGCACGGCATTGGCGAAATGGTTCGGCATTCCGGAATCGATGCGATCGAAGTAGGTCGGCCTGAACCCGGTCGCCACGTGACGGAACGTCAGGCGAATCACGGTCCGGCCCTTGATCGTTCGGGCCGGGCCGGGTTCGCATTGAAATCCTCGATCGGCTGTGGATTAATCCTGGGATGAATGCGATCTCGACGACCGGCGGGCCGACGAAGCACGCGCTGCCCGGCTGGTCGGTGCCGATGGTGTTCATCATCGCCGCGACCTCGCAATATGTGGGCGCGGCGCTCGGTGTCTTCCTGTTCGACACCACCGAACCGTCCACCGTCGCCTGGCTGCGCGCCGCCGCCGCGGGAGTGGCACTGCTGGCGTGGCGACGACCGTGGCGCACCCGCTGGACTCGGCGGGGGATCGTGACGGCGGCCGGCTTCGGCATCGTCACGGTCGGGATGAACATCGTGTTCTACGAGGCGATCGCGCGGATTCCGCTCGGCACCGCCGTCGCCATCGAATTCCTCGGCCCGGTCGCCGTGGCGACGCTCGGTTCGCGACGGGCTCGCGATCTGATCGCCGTGGCCTTGGTGGCGGTCGGGGTGGTGTTGCTGGCCGGTGTGCAACTCGATGTCGAGCCGGTCGGTGTCGCGTTCGCCCTCGCCTCGGCGGTGCTGTGGGCGGCCTACATCCTGGTCGGCAAGCGCGTCGCCGACACCGGTGACGGCCAGGATTCCCTCGCGGTCGGCATGGCGGCCGCAGCGGTGTTGCTGGCGCCGTTCGTGCTCATCCCGCAGTTGGCGATCGACGCCGGAGTGTTCGCCGACCCACGCACCTGGCTGCTCGGACTCGGCGTCGGCGTGCTGTCGAGCGCGGTGCCCTACGCGCTGGACCAGGTGGTTCTCACCGCGGTGGGCCGTGCGCGTTTCGCTCTGCTGCTCGCTTTGCTGCCGGCGACCGCGACCGTCGTCGGCGCGATCGCCCTCGCACAGCGGCCCACAGCGCTGGAACTGGCGGGCATCGCACTGGTCATGCTGGCCTTGACGATCAGTGCGATACCTACCCGTCAGGCCGCGCCGGAACCGCCCGCGCCACTCTGATCACGTTCGAGATGCCAGATCCGGCGACGGCGCGTCGACAGGCGCACTGGCACTGCGGATTCCGCGCAGAAGCAGGGCAGCGCCGACCACCACGAACGGTCCCGGAGTCGGCTCGACAACGATTGAGCAGAACACGCCCCAGCCGAACACCATCCAGCCCAGGAACGGCGGCGGAACGATCCCGTTGCGATCCATCCAGACGACCGTCACCCCGACCACGAACAGCGGCCAGCCGAAACCGGCGGGGTTACCCCAGAACGCATGCGCCGCATCGGTGTCCTCCCACCAGCGCCCCCATAGTGCCAACGACAGCCAGTCATCGAAATAGGACCAGCTGGCCAGCATCCCGAGCGTGAGATGCCCGATGCCGATGAGCGCGATCAACCGGCCTCCCCACCTGATCATCCGATTCGAACTCGACTGTTCCATGGCTGACTCCCACCAGATATACGGCACCGTACAAGTCCGAGAATATCGCCAGATATACGGCTACGTATAGAAGCTGGGGCTATGGGGTGGCACACACCGCGAGCGCCGATCACGGTGACCGCCGGAACCCGCCCTCGGAGTCGATCACCTGCCCGACCAGCCATCGCCCCTCATCGGAAACGAGCCAGGCGATCAGCCGAGCCGGATCATCCGGCGCCCCGACGCGACCGCGCGGAAACGCTGACCGCACTTCCTCGATCACCGCGAGATCCCGATCCGCCGTCGCCGCAGTCAGATACCCCGTATCCACCGGACCCGGATTGACCGTATTGAGCAGGATCCCGCGCTCGATCAACTCGGCCGCGACGGTGCTCGTGAGCCCGGCCAGAACCGATTTCGCTGCGGCATAAGCGATTTCCGACCGCATCGGCCCGAGGTGCTGACCCGAACTCATCCAGATGACTCGCCCCCGGTCGCGCACGGGATGCGCCTCGGCCCGGTATTGCTGTGCGAAAGCCTTCGTCAACAACAGCACCGATCGCGCGTCGATCGCCCAGTGCCCGTCGAGCATCTCGGCATCCATCTCGAAAAGATCCCCGTCGCCGCCGCTGCGCGCATGATTGGCGACCAAGATGTCGACCTGCCCGAAAGCGTCGACCGCCGCGTCGATCACCGCCTGTGCGGCCGTCGGCGCGGCGAGATCGACGGCGATATCGGCAACGCGCGTGATCTCGCCCAGTTCGCGGCAGACATCCCCCGGGTCCTGCGCACCCCAAGGCTGCTCCGCATCATGTGGCGCCCAATGCGTGAGAAACAACGTGGCCCCCTGTCGCGCCAACCGCCGCGCCACCGCGAACCCGATCCCGCCCCGCCGACTCACCCCGGTCACCACCGCGACCCGCCCACTCAACGCCGTAGATTCCATGATCTCGATTGCACCCGGTAAACGCCCGTCGCCGCAACCGAATACAGCGGACCGGGAATCGCCGTTAGCTGACCAGCCGATGCCGCATGTTGCGGCGAGTGGATGGGCGGTGCACCCGCAGATCGTGAAAATCTGATCTGTTGCGAGATTCGCTGGTCGGCCTAGTTTTTCACGCCGACACGCGGTGCCGATGGGTCTGGTCTTCGCGTGTGCTCGGCCCCGTCCTCATCCATCCTCGGACGGCGGCGACGCCCCAATGTTGTTCGGCTACAATGGGTTCGGACTTCACCAAATGCGTGCGACTTCGGGAAAGGCTATCGGGGCAGGCGTGAGCATCTACGAAGGTTTTGAAGGATACCGCGACCCGACTGAGCCGGAAGTGCTAGCTCTACTGGCCAGTGCGCCGGTCGTGGTGGATACGAACGTGTTGCTTGATATCTATTCCTTCGAGGAATCGGCACGCCGTCTGGCTCTCGACGTGCTCGAATCGTTGCGGGACCGCTTGTGGGTTCCGCATCAGGTGATGCGTGAGTTCTGGCGTAATCGTCATTCCGTAATCGCAGATATAAGCCCGCCTGCATCGCCGATCGGCGCTGTTCGCAACGAGCTTCTCGCTATTGTGAATTCTCTTCGCCCCGACCGTGAGCGTCCGCAAGATATCCAGTCGATACGAGATATGATCGAACGGCAACTGGGTGAGCTTTCAGACGCGATCGGCAAAGCGCGTGGTGCGCCGCTGGAAATTACCAAAATCTTGGATGATACCAGTGCGGATCCGGTGCTTACCAGATTGTCGGTCATTCTTGACAATCGAATCGGAAAATCTCTCGGTGATGACGAAGAAGATATGATAGGCCAAGGTTTGGAGAGGTCCAAGCGGTCGATTCCTCCTGGGTACATGGATGTCCGAGATAAAGCGGATCAGTTGCAGGAGCGTGGCACGGGCGACTTTCTGCTGTGGGAGCAGACGCTCCGCCATGTTTCGGGCCTGTCTAGTTGTGAAGCGTTCATTCTCGTCACCAATGATGTCAAGGAAGACTGGAGGATTGTTCTCAAAAAGCCGAGTAAGCGAACATTGGGCGTTCGTCCGGAATTGGTGGCAGAGGCAATCGAGAGAACCGGCGCTCGGCTTGTGCTGCTGACTCAAAGTGACTTCTACCGACTGATGGCGAAGACGAGACTTGGTGACGAGGAGGCCTCGGAGTCCCTTGTTGCCGCAAGTACACGGTTGCCCGACATCGGCTCGGATGGTGTAGGTAACTGGAACCTCGCCGCATACGAACGGTTGCTGAGCGACCTGCGGACGGGAGGCTATGAATTGCAGGCGGATGTCATCTTGCTTGCGGCGGGGAGCGGTGGCTTTGTGGCACGCGCTGTAATCTACGAGCGCGCCGGATTTTCCGAGGAGCGGTCATTGCGGCGGTTTTCGCTACCGGCTCAGCGGATTGCCTTGACTTTGGTGGACGAGGGGCTGATCGGCGACGATGCCGCTCATCCGCTCGTAGCGGTATTCGAAGGCCCTGGACGGGCGATCGGGTACCGGGTTCCCGGCGAATTCGTCGAATTGGAACAGGAGCGCTAGCGGCATCCTGCGCTGCGTGCAGACTTCGGTGTGGTGTGCACGCTCAACTGCGGTCCTGGGCCAGGTAGTTGTAGATTTCGTGGACTTCGATGGTGGGCTGGTTGGGCATGCCCACTTCCATGCCGACGGGGCCGAGGGTCGATTCGGCGAAGCTCTGGAACTGCTCGGGGGATTCCCAGACGTCGGTGACGTGGAATCCGGTGTCGGTTTTTCTGACCAGGTGGAACAGCAGGCCGGGGCCGCCGGAGCCGCCGTGCACGAAGCCCATTTTCGCGAGGGCCTGGTCGTACTGTTCGAGAGTCGAGCCGGTGAATTCGAGTTCGACGGCAACCGTCATGACGGCCATCTCCTTGCGCGGTCGAGCGGGGGTGGAGTGTCTGAAGGCCCGGCCCGGCAAACGGGGGGTCGTGATCGAACATCGTGACCCGGCGCTCCGATCGGGTCACGACCGCTCTGGGCGGCGGCACGAACCCGCCGTCGCGATGTGGTGCGCGTCACAGTCTAGTCCGCGGCCTACCCCTCGACAAGCCACCCGGTCGGTCGAGACATTGTTGCCCAGACCATGCCGATACCCGAGTCACCCGGCGCCGCCCGCGGCCGTGGGGCGGTACTGACCAGTTCGTATCCGAGCCGCTGGGGCACTGCCGCGCTACGAGCATTCTCTGCGTCACAACGGATTTCGACGCGCGCGATGTGGGGGAGAGTCAGTGCCACGTCGGTCAGGGCGCGGGCGGCGCGGGTGATGATTCCGCGGCCGGTATGAGCGACATGGCCCCAGTAACCGATTTCGATCGCCCCGGGTTCGATCCGGTCGTGCAGCCCGATACCGCCCACCACCTCATCCGCTGCGGTGAAGATCCCGTACAGGTAGCCACCGCTGGGCGTCGGCCAGTGTGCGGCACAGATCCGCAGGAATCGGCGTTGCCCGTCGAGCGTCGGCGGCTCCTGCGCCCACGGCATCCACCGACGCAGATGCGCATGCGAATCGGTGAGCGCCGCGAACTGGCGGTCCAGGTCGCTCGGCTGCCACCGGCGCAGCAAGACATCGCCCAGATCGATCCGCTCAGGCGGTGTCGCTGCGGGGCACGGGCTCATGTCGATGGCCATGTCCGATGATGGCGGAATCCGGCGATGCCCGGCAACGTAATTCCGGATGGTCGTCGACGTGAATGCGATCACGGATCGGTTCGGGTCGAGGCGGTCGACGTGCCGTGCCGTGGCGGTGAAATGCATGCGCTCACTGGACTTTCGGCGCGCATGTGATCACCGACACCCCGGCGCCCGTCGGCGAGTGGCCCGTGGTCGTGCTCACAGGTGGGCCTACCTGGTCAAAGGCGCCTCGGGGCGCTGATAGGCTGGCGGGCGAGTTAGACATCCTTTAACGGACCGTCCGGTGAGGCGGGGAAGGAGGTCGGCATGGCTGTGCCCGAACGGGCGGCCAGATCCGGCGCGAGTGAGACATCGCAGCGGCACACCCCGGAGTGGGTGGATGCCGGACGCGAGCTGTTGTCCCCGTCGGATGTGCAGCGGACGGTAGCGCGGATGGCGCATCAGATCATCGAGAAGACCGCCCTGGATTCCGGCGACGCCGACGCACCGCGGGTGGTTCTCATGGGAATCCCGACGCGCGGCACCACCCTGGCCAATCGGCTGGCGGCCAAGATCGAGGAGTTCTCGGGCGTGCGTCCCGCGCTCGGCTCCCTCGACATCACCCTGTATCGCGATGACCTGCGCAGTCGCCCGCATCGCCCGCTCGAGCGCACCTCGGTGCCCGACGGCGGGATCGAGAACTCCCTGGTCGTGCTCGTCGACGACGTGCTGTTCTCCGGCCGCACAGTCCGCTCCGCCCTCGACGGCCTGCGCGACCTCGGCCGCCCCCGCGCCGTGCAGCTGGCGGTCCTCATCGACCGTGGTCACCGCGAGCTGCCGATCCGCGCCGACTACGTGGGCAAGAACGTGCCGACTTCGCGCGCCGAGGACATCTCGGTGCTGATGGTCGAGCACGACGGTCGTGACGGTGTCTACCTGCATCAGGAGGGCCAAGAGTGAAGCATCTGCTGACGGTCGCCGATCTTGATCGCGGCGCCGCCACCGAACTCCTCGACGAAGCCGAGCGCTTCGAACAGGCCCTGCTGGGCCGCGAGGTGAAGAAGCTGCCGACCCTGCGCGGTCGCACCGTGATGACGGTGTTCTACGAGAACTCCACCCGCACCCGCGTGTCCTTCGAGGTCGCGGGCAAGTGGATGAGCGCCGACGTGATCAACGTGAGCGCGTCGAGTTCGTCTGTCTCCAAAGGTGAATCGCTGCGCGACACCGCGCTCACCCTGCACGCGGCAGGCGCCGACGCGCTGATCGTGCGCCACCCGGCTTCGGGTGCCGCGCACCAGATCGCGCGCTGGATGGAGCAGTGGGCGCGCGAGGAGAACCGCGTCGCCCCGTCGATCATCAATGCCGGCGACGGCACCCACCAGCACCCCACCCAGGCCCTGCTCGACGCGCTCACCCTGCGTCAGCGCCTCGGCGACATCGAGGGCAAGCGGATCGTGCTGGTCGGCGACATCCTGCACAGCCGGGTCGCCCGCTCGAACGTCTCCCTGCTCAACACCCTCGGCGCCGAGGTGGTCCTGGTAGCCCCGCGCACCTTGCTGCCGATCGGCGTGGAGGCGTGGCCCTGCCGGGTCTCGACGTCGCTCGATGCCGAGCTGCCCGGTGCCGACGCGGTGATGATGCTGCGGGTGCAGGCGGAGCGGATGAACGGCGGGTTCTTCCCGTCGGCCCGCGAATATTCGATCAACTACGGACTGTCCGAGCGCAGGCTCGGACTGCTCGACGACGACGCCGTGGTGCTGCACCCCGGTCCGATGCTGCGCGGCATGGAAATCGCCTCGGCGGTCGCTGATTCGCCGAAATCGGCTGTGCTGCAGCAGGTGTCGAACGGTGTGCACATGCGGATGGCCGTGTTGTTCCGGCTGCTCGTCGGTCAGGAGGAAACGGTATGAGTGAGCTGCTGATCAAGAACGTCAAGCCCTACGGCGAAGGCGACCCCGTCGACGTCCTGGTGCGCGACACGATCATCGCCGAAATCGGTACCGGCATCACGGTTTCCGATGACGCCGAGGTGATCGAGGGCAACGGCCAGATCCTGCTGCCCGGCTTCGTCGACCTGCACACGCACCTGCGTGAACCCGGCCGCGAAGACACCGAGACCATCGAAACCGGTTCCGCCGCAGCGGCACTGGGTGGTTACACCGCGGTGTTCGCGATGGCCAACACCAGCCCGGTCGCCGACTCGGTCGTGATCACCGACCACGTGTGGCGTCGCGGCCAGGAAGTCGGCCTCGTCGACGTGTTCCCGGTCGGCGCCGTCACGGTCGGCCTGCAGGGCAAGCAGCTCGCCGAGATGGGGACGATGGCTGCCGGTATCGGCCAGGTCAGGATGTTCTCCGACGACGGCCACTGCGTCGACGACCCGCTGATCATGCGCCGCGCCCTCGAATACGCGAACTCCCTGGGCGTGCTCATCGCCCAGCACGCGGAAGAGCCGCGCCTGACCAAGAACGCCATCGCGCACGAAGGCCCCAACGCCGCGCGCCTGGGCCTGCAGGGCTGGCCGCGCGCCGCCGAGGAGTCGATCGTCGCCCGCGACGCACTGCTCGCTCGCGATGCGAACGCCCGCGTGCACATCTGCCACGCCTCCACCGCTGGCACCGTCGAACTGGTGAAATGGGCCAAGTCCCAGGGCATCTCGATCACCGCCGAGGTCACCCCGCACCACCTGCTCCTCGACGACTCGCGCCTGGAAACCTACGACGCGGTCAACAAGGTGAACCCGCCGCTGCGCGAGTCCTCCGACGTGGCCGCGCTGCGTCAGGCGCTGGCCGACGGCATCATCGACTGCGTCGCCACCGACCACGCCCCGCATGCCGAGCAGGACAAGTGCTGCGAGTTCGCGGCCGCCCGCCCCGGCATGCTCGGCCTCGAGACCGCCCTGTCGATCATCGTGCAGACGATGGTGCAGCCGGGCCTGCTCGACTGGCGCGGTGTCGCGAAGGTGATGAGCGAGAAGCCCGCCGCGATCGTCGGCCTCGACGACCACGGCCGTCCGATCGCCGTCGGTGAACCGGCCAACCTCACGCTGATCGACCCCGACGCCGAGTGGACGGTGCGCGGCGCCGAGCTGGCGAGTATCTCGAACAACACACCGTTCGAGGACATGACGTTCCCGGCCGAGGTCACAGCCACCGTGCTGCGCGGCCGGGTAACTGCCCGCGAGGGCAAGGCGGTCGGGATCTAGGGAGGCCAGGACGTGGAAAGAACGCTGTGGGTAGTCGGGCTGCTGGCATTTTTCATTGTGTGCCTGTGGCTGATGTACCGGGCATGGCAGAAGAAGGCCACGCGACAGCAGGCACGCATCGGCGAACTGCCGACGGTGCCGGCCGAACTGGGCGCACAACTACTGGAACCGACCACCGGCATGTACCTGGGCAGCACCATCGCGCCCAGCTGGCAGGACCGGATCGCGGTCGGTGACCTGGGATTCCGGGCGACCGCCGAACTGACGCGGTTCGAACGCGGAATTCTGCTCGAACGCGACGGCGCCACGGTGATCTGGATTCCGCAGGAATCCGTGAGCGCGGTGCGTACCGAGCGCGGCCACGCGGGCAAAGTGATGACGGAAAATGGTGTGCTGGTAATTCGCTGGACACTGCCGAGCGGAACCGAGATCGATACCGGTTTCCGCGGCGACGACAAGACGGTGTACCCGGCATGGACTGCGGATGCGACCAGGGTGACGACGGGAGACGATGAATGAGCACAGCAGCAAAGGCAGCCTTGGTGCTCGAGGACGGCCGCGTATTCCGCGGAACCGCCTTCGGCGCGCAGGGCCAGACACTCGGTGAGGCCGTGTTCTGCACGGCGATGACCGGGTACCAGGAAACCCTCACCGACCCCAGCTACGCCCGCCAGATCGTGGTGGCCACGGCCCCGCAGATCGGCAACACCGGCTGGAACGACGAGGACGACGAGTCCGGCAAGATCTGGGTCGCCGGTTACGCCGTGCGCGACCCCTCGCGGGTCAGCTCCAACTGGCGCGCGACCACCACGCTGCAGGAAGAGCTGGACAAGCAGAGCGTCGTCGGCATCGCGGGGATCGACACCCGCGCGGTGGTCCGCCACCTGCGCAGCCGCGGTTCGATGAAGGCGGGCATCTTCTCCGGTGCCGCGCTGGCCACCGATGAGGAACTCCTCGCCCGGGTCAACGGCCAGTCCTCGATGCTGGGCGCCGACCTCGCCGACGAGGTCAGCACCGACGCGATGTACACGATCGAACCGGTGGGCGACCACAAGTTCACTGTCGTCGCGGTCGACCTGGGCATCAAGACCAACACCCCGCGCATGTTCGCCGAGCGCGGCGTGCGCACCCACGTGGTCCCGGCCAACACCTCGATCGACGGCATCCTCGCGCTCAACCCCAATGGCGTGTTCCTGTCGAACGGCCCCGGCGACCCGGCCACCCAGACCGGCGCGATCGCGCTCACCCAGGGTGTCCTGGAACGCGGGATCCCGCTGTTCGGCATCTG
The DNA here is from genome assembly GCF_042749305.1 of Nocardia sp. NPDC058705. NCBI lineage: Bacteria > Bacillati > Actinomycetota > Actinomycetes > Mycobacteriales > Nocardiaceae > Nocardia > Nocardia sp. NPDC058705. Next base: position 54,683 of record NZ_JBHYRN010000003.1, read on the forward strand.
CTTCGGCAACCAGATCCTGGGCCGGGCACTGGGCCGCAGCACCTACAAGATGAAGTTCGGCCACCGCGGCATCAACATCCCGGTGATCGAAGAGGGCACCGGTCGCGTGTCCATCACCGCCCAGAACCACGGCTTCGCCCTCGAGGGCGAGCGCGGCGAGGTGTTCGACACCCCGTTCGGCAAGGCCGAGGTCTCCCACATCTGCGCCAACGACGGCACCGTCGAAGGGGTCCGGCTGATCGACGGCCGCGCCTTCTCGGTGCAGTACCACCCCGAGGCCGCCGCAGGCCCGCACGACGCCGCATACCTGTTCGACCGTTTCGCCGGTCTCATGGAAGGAGCCTGATGCCTCGCCGCGAGGATCTGAAGCACATTCTGGTGATCGGCTCTGGCCCGATCGTGATCGGCCAGGCGTGCGAATTCGACTACTCCGGCACCCAGGCGTGCCGGGTGCTGCGGTCCGAGGGACTGCGCGTGTCGCTGGTGAACTCCAACCCGGCGACCATCATGACCGACCCGGAGTTCGCCGACGCCACCTACGTCGAGCCGATCACCCCGGAGTTCGTCGAGAAGGTCATCGAGAAGGAACGCCCCGACGCCATCCTGGCCACCCTCGGTGGGCAGACCGCGCTCAACACCGCGGTCGCGCTGCACGAGAACGGTGTGCTGCAGAAGTACAACGTCGAGCTGATCGGCGCCGACTTCGACGCCATCCAGCGCGGTGAAGACCGGCAGAAGTTCAAGGACATCGTCGCCAAGGTCGGCGGTGAGAGTGCCCGCAGCGCAGTCTGTTACACGATGGACGAGGTGCGCGCGACCGTCGCCGAACTCGGTTACCCCGTGGTTGTACGTCCGTCGTTCACCATGGGTGGCCTCGGCTCGGGCATGGCCTACAACGAGGAAGACCTCGACCGCATCGCCGGTGGCGGCCTGTCCGCGTCGCCGACCGCGAACGTTCTGATCGAGGAGTCCATCCTCGGCTGGAAGGAGTTCGAACTCGAGCTCATGCGTGACCGCAACGACAATGTGGTCATCGTCTGCTCGATCGAGAACGTCGACCCGATGGGTGTGCACACCGGTGACTCGGTCACCGTCGCCCCCGCGATGACCCTGACCGACCGCGAGTACCAGAAGATGCGCGATCTCGGCATCGCCATTCTGCGCGAGGTCGGCGTCGACACCGGCGGCTGCAACATCCAGTTCGCGGTGGATCCGAAGGACGGTCGTCTGATCGTCATCGAGATGAACCCGCGTGTGTCGCGTTCGTCGGCGCTGGCGTCGAAGGCCACGGGCTTTCCGATCGCCAAGATCGCCGCGAAGCTGGCCATCGGCTACACCCTCGACGAGATCGTCAACGACATCACCGGCGAGACCCCGGCTTCCTTCGAGCCGACCCTCGACTACGTCGTCGTCAAGGCTCCGCGGTTCGCTTTCGAGAAGTTCCCCGGCGCGGATGCCACGCTGACCACCACCATGAAGTCGGTGGGCGAGGCGATGTCGATGGGCCGCAACTTCTCCGAGGCCCTCGGCAAGGTGCTGCGTTCGCTCGAGACCAAGGCCGCCAGCTTCTGGACCACCGACGACGGCCAGTGGGCCCCGAAGGATCCGAGTGATCCGGCGTCGGTGCGCGAGGCGATCGAAGCCATTCTCGCCGACCTGCGTGTGCCGACCGAGGGCCGCATCTACCAGGTCGAGCGTGCGCTGCGCTACGGCGCGAGCGTCGAAGAGGTCGCGCTGGCTTCCGGCGTGGACCCGTGGTTCGTCGCCGAGGTGCTCGGCCTGGTCGAGCTGCGTCAGGAAGTCCTCGACGCGCCCGTCCTCGACGAGGATCTGCTGCGTCGCGCCAAGCACTACGGACTGTCCGACCGTCAGCTGGCGGCGCTGCGTCCCGAGCTCGCGGGCGAGGCGGGCGTGCGCTCGCTGCGTCACCGTCTCCAGGTGCGCCCGGTCTACAAGACCGTCGACACCTGCGCCGCGGAGTTCGAGGCCAAGACCCCGTACCACTACAGCACCTACGAGCTGGACCCCGGTGCGGAGTCCGAGGTCGCGCCGCAGCTCGAGCGCGAGAAGGTCATCATCCTGGGTTCGGGCCCGAACCGCATCGGTCAGGGCATCGAGTTCGACTACTCGTGTGTGCATGCGGCACAGACCCTTTCGGCTGCCGGGTACGAGACCGTGATGGTCAACTGCAACCCCGAGACCGTGTCGACCGACTACGACACCGCCGATCGCCTCTACTTCGAGCCGCTCACCTTCGAGGACGTCCTCGAGGTGTACAACGCCGAAGCCGAGTCGGGCACCGTCGCCGGTGTGATCGTGCAGCTCGGCGGCCAGACTCCGCTGGGTCTGGCGCAGCGCCTCACCGATGCAGGCGTGCCGGTGGTCGGAACCTCCGCGGCCGCGATCGACCTGGCCGAGGACCGTGGCGAATTCGGTGACGTGCTCGTCGCCGCCGGACTGCCCGCGCCCAAGTACGGCACCGCAACCACGGTCGCGCAGGCGAAGAAGATCGCCAACGAGATCGGCTACCCGGTCCTGGTCCGCCCGTCCTACGTGCTGGGCGGGCGCGGCATGGAGATCGTCTACGACGAGCAGTCCCTCGAGGGCTACATCTCCCGCGCCACCGAACTCAACCCGGACCATCCGGTGCTGGTCGACCGCTTCCTGGAAGACGCCATCGAGATCGACGTCGACGCTCTGTGCGACGGCGAAGAGGTCTACCTCGGCGGCGTGATGGAACACATCGAGGAAGCAGGCATCCACTCCGGTGACTCCGCCTGCGCGCTGCCCCCGATCACCTTGGGCCGCAGCGACATCGAAGCCGTGCGCCGCTCCACCATCGCGCTCGCCAAGGGCATCGGCGTCAAGGGTCTGCTCAATGTGCAGTACGCCCTCAAGGACGACGTGCTCTACGTCCTGGAAGCCAATCCCCGTGCGAGCCGGACGGTTCCGTTCGTCTCCAAGGCCACCGCTGTACCCCTCGCAAAGGCCTGCGCGCGCGTGATGCTCGGCGCCACCATCGCCGACCTGCGCAAGGAAGGCATGCTGCCGCCCGAGGGCGACGGCGGCCACGTGCCCCTCGACGCGCCGGTCGCGGTCAAGGAAGCCGTGCTGCCCTTCCACCGGTTCCGTCGCGCCGACGGCTCCGGCGTGGACTCACTGCTCTCCCCGGAGATGAAGTCCACCGGCGAGGTCATGGGCATCGACGCCGACTTCGGCACCGCCTTCGCCAAGAGCCAGGCCGCCGCCTACGGCTCGCTGCCCACCGAAGGCACCGTGTTCGTCTCGATCGCCAACCGCGACAAGCGCGCCATGGTGTTCCCGATCAAGCGCCTGCATGATCTTGGTTTTCGCATCCTCGCCACCGAGGGCACCGCGGAAACCCTGCGCCGCAACGGCATTCCGTGCGAACAGGTGCGCAAGCACTCCGACCCGGACGCCACCGATCCGGCCACCGGCATGCCGGAAGCCTCCATCGTGGAGCAGATCCGCGACGGCGAGATCGACATCGTGTTCAACACCCCCTACGGCAACTCGGGCCCCCGCGTGGACGGCTACGAGATCCGCACCGCCGCGGTGGGCGCGAACATCCCGTGCATCACCACCGTGCAAGGTGCGGCGGCGGCGGTGCAGGGCATCGAGGCCAGTATCAACGGTGGCATCGGGGTGCGCTCGCTGCAGGAATTGCACTCGAAGCTGCGTGGCTGAACACCATGACGACAACCAGGAGCAGGATCGATGACGACGTTCGGTAGCCGACTGCAGCACGCCATGCGCGAATTCGGCCCGGTGTGCGTCGGCATCGATCCCCATCCGGCGCTCTTACGGGCGTGGGGCCTGACCGAAGACGTCGACGGGCTCGAGGCCTTCGCCGAGATCTGTGTCGAAGCCTTCGACGGTCGTGTCGCGTTGGTGAAGCCGCAGGTCGCGTTTTTCGAGACCTACGGGTCGGGCGGCATCGCGGTGCTCGAACGCACCATCTCGGTGCTGCGTGCCTCGGGCACTTTGGTGCTGGCCGATGCCAAGCGCGGCGACATCGGCTCCACCATGGATGCCTACGCCCACGCCTGGCTCGGCGACGGACCCCTGGGGTCGGACGCTGTGACGGTCTCGCCGTACCTCGGTTTCGGATCCCTCGATCCGGCGCTGAGTCTGGCGAAGGACAATCACCGTGGCGTTTTCGTTCTCGCGGCGACCTCGAATCCCGAAGGGGCGCAACTGCAACGGATCGCCGCCCCGGACGGGCGCACGATCGCCCAGACGATGGTCGACGAAGCCGCCGCCCGCAACGCCGGACCCGGTTTCGGCTCAGTCGGCGTGGTCGTCGGTGCGACACTCACCGAGGCACCTGATCTGTCGGCCCTCAACGGCCCGATCCTGATGCCGGGCGTGGGCGCTCAGGGCGGGGGAGCGGACTCCATCCGCGCCCTGGTCCCCGAGGCGAACCTGTCAGGGGTCGTGCCCGCCGTGTCCCGCGAGATCCTCAACGCGGGTCCGTCGGTGACGGCGCTGTGCGGCAAAACAGCTGAGCTGCAGGAAGCATTCGCTTTCCTCCAGGCCTGAAACCTGGTGTGACGGAGCCGGAGTGGACTACCACTCCGGCTCCGTCGCTGTTCAGTCCTTGCGCCACACATAGGCGGCCGAGATCGGGTGATGGCGGAAGCGCTCCCACTTCGGTTTCAGCGCAACCCATTCGTCGTCGATGACGCGCTCGTGCAACTCGGCCAACCGCCAGCCGGAGTTCACCGCCGCCGTGACGTGGTCGCTGATGAGATGGACATTGGTCGTGATGGCCACCGATTCGCCGGAGTCGGCGGTGTAGTGCGTCGGCATGCCCGAAGCCATGATGAAGTGCGGGTGGAAGGTGACCAGGGCGAAGGTCGCTTTCGGGGTCGCCAGCCGCCATGCCTCCCGGTACAGCGGTCGCAGATCGGCGAGATGCTCGTCGACCAGCGAGGAAATGACGAGGTCGTAGGCCGAATCGCTGAGACCGGTGGCTGCGGCATCGGCCTCGATGAGCCGGTCGTGCGCGCCACGGCGCCGCGCTACGGCCAGCATCTCCGGCGTCAGATCGACCCCGTCGATGGAACCGACCCCTTTGTCCCGCAACCACTGTCCGGTCCTGCCCGTGCCACAGCCGAGGTCGACCGCCCGTTTTACCGCACCCCACGACGGCTCTTCGAGCCGGTCCAGCAGTGCGAGATCCATCGCGTCCTCGACGGTCTGCTCATAATGGGCGACCCATTCGCCATAGCCGGTGCGCACATCCACGGTGCGGTATCCGCGTGCATCGAAATCGCTGAACTCCATCGCGCCGATTATTCCGGCGGCCCGCAGGATGCGAAACGGGTTTTTCGCCGCGGTCGCCGATCGTGAGCTTCAGGCGAGGCAGTACGTCGCTGTGACCGTGGCGAACATCGAGAACGCGTCCGAGGAACCCGCCGAGCCGACGACCATGGTCATCGATCTGCCGCCCGTCGACCGGAACGCATAGGTGACGTAGCCGAGCAGTTCACCGCCGTGCCCCCACAGATCGTCCCCGCACGGCGGCTCGAAGCGTTGGAGGCCGAGACCGTAGTGGAAGCCCATGCCCATCGGAACTGTTTCGCGCATCTGGTCCAGCGCGGCCGGACTCATCAGCCGCCCGCCCAGCAGGGCAGCGAAGAACGCATCGAGATCGGCTGTTGTGGAGAGCATTTCGCCTGCGGCCCAGTCCAGGGACGGGTTCATCTCGGTCACGTCGGTTCGGCCCGCGCCGTCGATGTCGCGGTGTGCGGTGAGGGCGGGTGCGGGGATACGCGGGTCGTTGCCGGGGACGGTGGTGGCGGTCAGTCGTAGCGGTGTGAGGATGCGGTCGCGGATCTCGTCGCCGTAGCGGTGGCCGGTCACGTGCTCGATCAGCAGGCCGAGGGCGACGTAGTTGGTGTTCGAGTAGCGGAAACGGGCACCCGGTGCGAAATAGGGGTCGTGGCGGACCGCGGTGGCGAGCAGGTCGCGGGGCGCGTGGCTGCGGAACCGGTCGTCGCCGCGCCAGCGGTTCGTCGACATGCCGGGTTCCTTCATGTAGTCGTAGAGCCCGCTGGTGTGATTCATCAACTGCCGCACCGTGATCCGGTCACCGCCGGGGATCTGATCGGGCAGCTGTGCGGCGATCGAACCGTCCAGGTCGACCCTGCCCTCATCGACGAGTTGCAGCACGACGGTGGCGACGAAGGTCTTGGTGATGCTGCCGATCCGGAACCTGCTGTGCGGGCCCGGCGTGGTCGCCTGTCCGTCCGCGCTGCCTTCGTGGTGCCATTCGCGCTGCTGTTCGCCGTCGGAGATTCGCAGCACCACGTCGGTGTCGTGCCAGCGGGCCGCAGCCGCCACTGTGTCCCCGACGACCTGCCATCGTGCCGTCACGAGGACGAGAGCGGCCACCGACATGGTCGTCAGCACGGTGCCGAGAATGACCAGTGTGGCCCGAAACAGTCTCTGTCGCATACCTTTCGACGCTATGGGGCCGGATACCCCGTAGCGAGGGTGTGCACCCCGCAAGAGGGGTGCGGAAAACCCCACCCCGAGCCTGCGGTCGCACCACACCGGCCGGGTGGCTGACGCTACTGATCGCGAGCCGTCTGATTCCTAGCGTCGAAAGCATGGATACAACAGGCACTTCGACCGAACTCACCGGCATCGCAGGCTGGGCGGTCGACCTCATGGAACAACTCGGTGGCCTCGGCGCGGGCATCGCGATCGCACTGGAAAACCTCTTCCCGCCACTGCCCAGCGAGGTGATCCTGCCCCTGGCAGGCTTCACCGCCAGTCGTGGCCGATTCAGCCTGGCCGAGGTCCTGCTCTGGACCACGCTCGGCTCGGTCGTCGGCGCCCTTGCCCTCTACGGCCTCGGCGCCGCCCTCGGCCGGGACCGCCTGCGCCGCATTGTCGACCACTTACCCCTGGTCCGCCTCTCCGACCTGGACCGCACCGAGGAATGGTTCGCCCGCCACGGCGACAAAGCCATCTTCTTCGGCCGCATGATCCCGATCTTCCGCAGCCTGATCTCCATCCCCGCCGGCGTCGAACGCATGCCACTGGCCCGCTTCACCCTCCTGACCACAGCAGGCAGCTTCCTGTGGAACGCGATCTTCGTCCTCGCCGGCTACTACCTCGGCGAGAACTGGCACGCCGTCGAGACCTACGCGGGCATCCTGCAGAAGGCCGTGATCGCCGCCGTGCTTGTGGCCGCGACCGTGTTCGTCGTCCGGCGCGTGCGGCAGGCGCAGCCGACCAGCGGCCGATGAGACCAGCAGCGCAGCTCGGTCAGGATGATCGTGCGGCCCGGCTTCCGATGCTCGCGCGTCGGCTCTGCCTCGGCGGCGGTCCTGGCACGGTGGTCGGCGGGCGGTCGAAGTCGGCGTTGGTGCCGCCGAGTTGGTCGCGGGTCGGTGCGAAATCGACGTCAGCGAGGCTCGGGTGGTCGGAGTGCCCGTGGCACGCGAGAATTGGGCGATGAGCACCTCCCGGGCGCGATCATCTCGCGTAGCCACCGCGGTCGTGGGATATCTGTTCGGAGTTGTCACCGTGCCGCTCGACCTGTTCGGTGTGCTTGCCACGCCGATCGCCCCGGGGCTGACCGATCGGATCGCGGAGGGGGAGCACAAGCGCCTCACCCAACTGCTCGGCGTGCGGTCGACCGGTGCGCCGAGTGGAGCGCGAGCCGCCGGATATCTAGCGGTCCGAGCGCTCGTCGGCGTGCTCGGTGCGCTGGTGCTGGCACTGTCGGCGCTGGGTGTGATCGTCGCGGTGGCGGTTGTCTACGGCGCGTCTACAGGGGACGCGGTGCCGATCATCGACGCGACCGAACCGGGTCAGGTCACCTGGGCGACGGTCGCGGTGCTGGCACTTCCCGGTGCGGTGCTGTGCTTCCTCGCCGTACAGGGTTTGCTCGGGGTGGTGCGCGCCGAGGCCTGGTGCCTGCGGCGCAGCACTCGCCCGGGGCAGGACGAACTCGCCCAGCGGGTCGCCCAGCTCACCACCACCCGCGCCGAGGTGGTCGAGGTGATCGACGACGAACGACGCCGGATCGAACGCGATCTGCACGACGGCGTGCAGCAGCGGGTGGTTGCCCTGTCGATCCTGCTCGGCCGGATGGACCGGGCGACCGACGAGCAAGGGCGGGGTGAACTGCAGCGCCGCGCGATCACCGAAACCGGCCATATCCTCGACGAATTGCGCGAGGTCTCCTGGCGGATCTACCCGGCCATGCTCGCCCGTGACGGCCTGCACGCCGCCCTCGAAGCCCTCGCCGACCGGACTCCGATTCCGACTCGCCTCACCGTCGACCTCGACGAACGCGCACCCCGCCCGGCCGAATCGGCCTGCTATTTCACCGCCAGCGAGGCGATCACCAACGCCATCAAGCACTCCGGGGCCACCGCCATCGAGGTCGAAGTCGAGCGCGACGGCCGGATGCTGCGCCTGCGAGTCCACGACGACGGACAAGGCGGTGCCGACCCCGCCGGACACGGCCTGACCGGCATCGCCACCCGCGTCACCGCCCTGGACGGCACCATGACAGTGGGCAGCCCGCCGGGCGGCCCGACGATCATCACCGTGGAGGTTCCGTGCGGATAACCCTGGCCGAGGATTCGACGCTGCTGCGCGAGAGCTTGGCGCAGCTGCTCACCGCCGAGGGGCACGAGATCGTGGATTCCGTGGGCACCGGGACCGAACTGCTCGCCGCCGTGCGTGTCCGTCCACCCGACCTGGTCATCGCCGACGTGCGAATGCCGCCGGACCACGTCGACGAGGGCATCCGAGCGGCCCTGGAAATCCGCCGCGACCAGCCGGGCATCGCGATCCTGGTGCTGTCGCAGTACGTCGAGCGCAGGCACGCGGCGGAATTCCTCACGGGCACCGGCGGCATCGGCTACCTGCTCAAGGACCGGGTCGCCGCGATCGGCTCGTTCCTCGACGCCGTCGACCGAGTGGGCGCGGGCGGCACCGCGTTCGACCCGGAAGTGGTCCGCCAGCTCCTGCTGCACAATCGCGCCGACTCACCACTGCACCGACTCACCGAGCGCGAACGCGAGGTCCTGGAACTCATGGCGCAGGGCCTGAGTAACGCGGCGATCTGCGCCCAGCTCTACGTCACCCGCAGCGCCGTCGAAAAGCACATCAACGCGATCTTCACCAAGCTCGACCTCCCGGTCGGCGAGGCGCACAACCGGCGCGTCCTCGCCATCCTGCAACACCTGCGAGCAGGCGCGACACAGGCGTGACGCGCCCAGCGTGGCCGCCCCTCAGGCCGCGATGCGTTCGTCGCGGGCCCGCCACCAGCCGTACGTGCCGATGCCGAGGGGCAGCAGCACCGTCAGGAACCCCGACAGCGGCATGAACGCCAGCCCGGACACCGTGACCACGCCCAGCGCGAGCAGCACCGAACCCGGCAGGTACCCGAGCGCGCGTTCCAGCGCGATCATCGCGACACCGAAACCGACAGCGAGCACCCCGAACTCGGTGAACCAGAACGTGAGTTCCATGTCGTGATCGTCGGCGGTGAACAGCGCCACACCGAGCGCGGTGTGCACCGTCCCGATGAAGATCATCAGTGCCCCGGCGAGCGGGAATCTCGTTTTTGAATCCATATTCATAAACTGTGCCACTAGGCTGACCCGGTGGCAAGACCTCGCCTTTTCGCCGACGAGCAGGTACTCGACGCGGCCCGTGACCTGCTGGTCGACCCCGCGATCACCCGACCGGCCGTCACCGCGATCGGCGCCGCGGCCGGCGTGCACTCCGGGTCGATCTATGTGCGTTTCGCCTCACGTGACGAACTCCTCGCCCGCCTGTGGTTGCGATCGATCCGCCGCTTCCACGAGGGCTTCATCGCAGCGCTGACCGGGCCCGCGCCACTGCTGGCCGCCGCCACGTTCCTGCCGCGCTACTGCCGCGCGCACCCGACCGAGGCGCGGGCGATGAAGATGTTCCATCGCGACGAACTCCTCGAGGTCGGCCCGGACGATCTGCGGGCCGAGATCGCCGGTGTCAACGACGACATGAACGCCGCGCTGCTGACCGCCGTCGTGACCGAATTCGGCGACGCCGACGACCGCTCGCTGGCCGTCGCGGGCGCCGCCGTGAAGGCGATTCCGTACGGACTCGTGCGCGATTACATCGCCCGCGCGGCCCCGATTCCGGACTGGATCGACGACGTGGTGGCGACCGCTTCGGGGGCGGTTCTCGACGAGTTTCGGGCCCGCGCATGACGACACGCTGTGCGAAATCGGGCGACACGCGGGCTTTTTCAGGAAATCCGCTGGTCGCGCCCCACCGGGTTTGCCAGGGGGCAACTCGACGCTCACGCTACCTGGTGGCTATCATCGCCCATATCGGTATAACCGCAGGTGGGGATACATTTTCCTGATTCGGCGGTACGATCGTGACGGAAGAATCAGCGGTCACCGCATCGAGTCCGCGCGCGCCATACGGCATCCGTAATCCCGCCCTGACCTGGGGGTCGGGTTCGCAATCGGCGCGCACCGTGGGTACGGTCGCACAGACCGTCCGGGTAACCGGCGGTAGATCTGGCAATGAACGATGAGACGGAGGAACCCGTGGCCCTTCCCCAGCTGACTGATGAGCAGCGCGCCGCTGCTCTGGAGAAGGCGGCTGCCGCTCGCCGCGCTCGGGCAGAGCTCAAGGAGCGTCTGAAGCGCGGTGGAACGAACTTGAAGCAGGTTCTCACCGATGCCGAGTCCGATGAGATTCTCGGCAAGATGAAGGTTTCTGCGCTGCTCGAGGCTCTGCCGAAGGTGGGCAAGGTCAAGGCGGCGGAGATCATGACCGAGCTGGAGATCGCGCCTACGCGTCGTCTCCGTGGTCTCGGTGCCCGGCAGCGCGCCGCGCTGCTCACCCGCTTCGACTTCGACGCCTAAAGTCTGGTGGACAAAAACACGCGGAAGGGCCGGCTGGTAGTACTGGTCGGCCCCTCGGCCGTGGGTAAATCCACGGTCGTGCGGTGCGTGCGGGAACGCCTGCCCGAGCTGGTTTTCAGTGTGTCGGCCACGACAAGGGACCCCCGTCCCGGCGAGGTCGACGGTCGCGATTACCGGTTTGTTTCCCGAGCGGAGTTCGACGCCATGATCGCGGCGGACGAACTGCTCGAATGGGCAGACATCCATGGGGGGTTGCAGCGATCGGGCACCCCCGCCGCCCCGGTGCGCCAAGCGCTGGCGAGCGGACTTTCAGTACTGATCGAAGTCGACCTGGCCGGTGCACGGTCGGTCCGGCAGGCGATGCCGGAGGCACTGCTGGTGTTTCTCGCGCCGCCGAGCTGGGAAGAACTGGTCTCGCGGTTGCGTTCGCGCGGCACCGAGACACCCGAGGTGATCGAGCGCAGGCTCCAGACCGCCCGGGTCGAATTGGCGGCCCGTGACGAGTTCGACACGGTCATCGTGAACAGCGAGGTAACCACTGCTTGTGAGCAGTTGGTATCGTTGTTCGTTAGCACAAATTCGAGTTCTTGACCCACTAACCCGCAGGAGCCACTCCTAGTGAGTACAGACATCACCGCAGTACCCGCGTACGACACCCCGATCGGCCTCACCAACCCCCCGATCGACGAGCTGCTCGAGCGCACGTCGTCCAAGTACGCCCTGGTGATCTACGCGGCCAAGCGCGCGCGTCAGATCAACGATTACTACAACCAGCTCGGTGACGGCATCCTCGAGTACGTCGGCCCCCTCGTGGAGCCGGGTCTGCAGGAGAAGCCGCTGTCGGTCGCCATGCGCGAAATCCACTCCGACCTGCTCGAACACACCGAGGGCGAGTGACAATCTCTACTCCGGAGGCGTAAGACCATGCGGATCGTCGTCGGGGTCGGCGGGGGCATCGCCGCTTATAAGGCGTGTGCCCTCGTTCGCCGTTTCACCGAGACCGGACATCAGGTGCGGGTCGTGCCCACCGAGTCCGCTCTCCAGTTCGTCGGCAAAGCGACCTTCGAGGCGCTGTCCGGGCAGCCGGTGCACACCACGGTGTTCGCCGACGTGCCCGAGGTGCCGCATGTCCGGATCGGCCAGGAGGCCGATCTCGTCGTCATCGCCCCCGCCACCGCGGATCTGATGGCGCGCGCCGCCCAGGGGCGCGCCGACGATCTGCTCACCGCCACCTTGCTGACGGCCCGATGTCCGGTGCTGTTCGCGCCCGCGATGCACACCGAGATGTGGGAGCATCCGGCCACGGTGGCCAATGTCGCGACGTTGCGCGCGCACGGCGCCAATGTCATGGAACCCGCGTCGGGCCGGCTCACCGGCACCGATACGGGTCCCGGACGGCTGCCGGAGCCGGAGGAGATCTTCGGTCTGGCCTCGCTGCTGCTCGAACGTGCCGACGCGCTGCCCCGCGACCTGACCGGTCGCCGCGTGGTGATCACCGCCGGTGGCACGAGGGAACCCCTCGACCCCGTGCGCTTCCTCGGCAACCGCAGCTCCGGTAAGCAGGGCTATGCCCTGGCCAGGGTCGCCGCCCAGCGCGGTGCCCAGGTGACGCTGATCGCGGGCAACACCATCGAGCTCGCGCCGCCCGCCGCGGTCGAGCTGGTCCACATCACCACCGCCGACCAGCTCAAGACCGCGGTCGACAAGCACGCGCTCGGCGCCGACGCGGTGATCATGGCGGCCGCGGTCGCCGATTTCCGTCCGACCCATGTGGCGGCAGCGAAGATCAAGAAGGGCGCTGACGAGCCCGACGTGATCCCCCTGACCAAGAACGAGGACATCCTCGCCGGTCTGGTCGACGCCCGCACCGAGGGACGCCTGGCCGGTACCGCGATCGTCGGTTTCGCCGCCGAGACCGGTGACGACAACGGCGACGTGCTCACCCACGCGCGCGCGAAACTGGCCCGCAAGGGCTGCGATCTGCTCGTGGTGAACGCGGTCGGCGAGGGCAAGGCGTTCGAGGTCGACACCAACGACGGCTGGTTGCTCGGCGCCGACGGTACCGAGGCCGCGCTCGATCACGGATCGAAGGCGCTGCTGGCCAGCCGGGTGCTCGACGCGCTGGTCCCGCTGCTGCGCTGAGGTCCTGACAGCTGGGGCTGAGCGGGTGCTCCGCGTCTGTGTGGCGCGAAAACTGTTGCACGGCAACGGTGGTCGCGCAGTGTACCGCCGGTGCGGGTGTTCGCGGTGTGGCTTGGTGTTTACTCGCCACCATGTCGGTGGTTTGGAATAGTCTTGATGAGAAGGGTTGCGCGGTAACACCGAGAAGTTACCGTCACAAGCCGAACGAGTAACCCGTTGAGGGAGAGGGAATAACTGTGCGTACGACAGGTAGTCGGCTATTCACCAGTGAGTCCGTGACCGAGGGGCATCCGGACAAGATCTGTGACGCGATCAGCGATTCCATCCTCGACGCACTGCTCGCGGAGGACCCGAGCAGCCGGGTCGCGGTGGAAACCATGGTCACCACCGGGCAGGTCCATGTCGCGGGCGAGGTCACCACCTCCGCCTACGCCGACATCCCGCGGATCGTGCGCGAGAAGGTCCTCGAGATCGGATACGACTCCTCCGCAAAGGGATTCGACGGTAATTCCTGCGGTGTCAACATCGCGATCGGCGCCCAGTCGCCCGATATCGCCCAGGGTGTCGACACCTCGCACGAGGCGCGCGTCGGCGGTTCCGACGACGAGATCGAGCGTCAGGGTGCGGGCGACCAGGGCCTGATGTTCGGCTACGCCTGCACCGACACGCCCGAGCTGATGCCGCTGCCGATCGCGTTGGCGCATCGCCTGTCGCGCAAGCTCACCGAGGTCCGCAAGTCGGGTGTGCTGCCCTACCTGCGTCCCGACGGCAAGACCCAGGTCACCATCGAATACGACGGTGACCGTCCGGTCCGCCTCGACACGGTCGTCATCTCCACCCAGCACGCCGCCGATATCGACCTGGACAACCTCCTGGCGCCCGATATCCGCGAAAAGGTCGTCGAGGCCGTGCTCGCCGATCTGAACATGCCGAGCCTGGACACCGCCGACTTCCGGCTGCTGGTGAACCCCACCGGCAAGTTCGTGCTCGGTGGCCCGATGGGTGACGCGGGCCTGACCGGCCGCAAGATCATCGTCGACACCTACGGCGGCATGGCCCGCCACGGTGGCGGCGCGTTCTCCGGCAAGGACCCGTCGAAGGTCGACCGCTCGGCCGCCTACGCCATGCGCTGGGTCGCCAAGAACGTCGTGGCCGCGGGCCTGGCTGACCGCGTCGAGGTGCAGGTCGCGTACGCGATCGGCAAGTCGGCCCCGGTCGGCCTGTTCGTCGAGACCTTCGGCACCGAGAAGATCGACCCGACCAAGATCTCCACCGCCATCTCCGAGGTCTTCGACCTGCGTCCGGGCGCGATCATCCGCGATCTCGACCTGCTGCGCCCGATCTACGCACCGACCGCGGCCTACGGTCACTTCGGCCGCACCGACGTCGATCTGCCCTGGGAGCACACGGACCGCGCCGACAAGCTGCGCGCGGCCGTCGGCCTGTAATACCCACGGACCGCGTGCCAGCGGACGATTCATCGACAGCAGCGGGACACCCCATCGCGAGGGTGCTCCCGCTGCTTTCGCCTGCCCACCTCGACCGCGACTTCGACTACCTCGTCCCCGCCGAACTGGACGAGATCGCCCAACCGGGCGTGCGCGTGCGCGTCCGTTTCGCCGGGCGCCTCGTCGACGGCTACCTCCTCGAACGTCTGCCCCGCAGCGACCACAACGGCAAGATGATGCCCCTCGAACGGATCGTCTCACCCGAACGCGTCCTCACCCCGGACATCCTGCGCCTGGCGACCGCGGTCGCCGCCCGTTATGCCGGAACACGCGCCGACGTGCTGCGCCTGGCGATTCCGCCGCGCCACGCTCGCACCGAAACGGGAGGTGTCAAGAAGTCCGACACCGCGAAGAAGCCGAAAGTATCCGCGCCGGACGGCGACAAGACTCTCGGCGATGAGATGCCGCCCGAAATTCACGAATCATCCAGTGCCGCAGCGGAATCAGCGAGAATCGTCGATGCCTCGGCATGGGGTAGATACGTGCACGGAACGGCATTCGTCGAGGCGTTGGCGCAGGGTAAAGGGGCGCGCGCGGCGTGGCAGGCGTTGCCGGGGGAGGACTGGGCAGCTCGGCTGGCGGAGTTGGCGGCGACGGTGGCGGCGAGTGGGCGCAGTGCGGTGTTGATGGTGCCGGATCAGCGGGATCTCGATCGGCTGCTCGCTGAATGTGTTGCGCTGGTTGGTGATTCGGCGGTCGGACTGTCGGCGGGGTTGGGGCCCGCGGCGCGGTATCGGCGGTGGTTGGCGGTGTTGCGTGGGCAGGCGCGGATCGTGGTGGGGACACGGGCGGCGGTGTTCGCGCCGGCGCGGGATCTCGGGTTGATCGCGATCTGGGACGACGGTGACGACACCTACGCCGAGCCGCGCTCGCCCTATCCGCACGCCCGTGAAGTGGCGATGTTGCGCGCCCACGAGACAGGTGCCGCGTTCGTCGCCGCCGGTTTCGCGCGGACCGCGGAGATCCAGGCGGTGGTCGAATCCGGTTGGGCGCGTGATCTTCTCGCCCCCCGTGAGGTGTTGCGTGAGGTGGCGCCCCGGATCAGCGCGCCGGGCGACAGCGATTTCGCGTTGGAGCGTGATGCGCTGGCGCGGTCGGTGCGCATGCCTGGGGTGGCGTTCGCGGCCGCGCGTTCGGCGATCAAGGAGAACGTGGCGGTGCTGGTTCAGGTGCCGCGACGCGGCTATGTTCCGTCGCTGGCCTGTGCGAAATGCCGCACGCCCGCACGCTGTCGACACTGCAACGGCCCGTTGGCGTTGCCGCATTCCACCCACGGTGAAGCGGCCAGCCCGCAGTGCAAGTGGTGTGGGATCACCGAGGCGGCGTTTCGCTGTCAAGCGTGTGGCGCCCGGGCGCTGCGGGCGACAGTGATCGGGGCGGGTCGGACCGCCGAGGAACTCGGGCGCGCGTTTTCCGGGGTTCCCATTCGCACGTCGGGGGGTGGGGACATGCTCGACACCGTCGAACCCGGCGCCCAGGTCGTCGTGGCGACGGTCGGTGCCGAACCTGTCGTCCCCGGCGGATACGGGGTGGCGCTGTTGCTCGACGGCTGGGCGCTGCTCGGTCGCGCCGACCTGCGCGCGAGCGAGGACACCCTGCGTCGCTGGATGGGTGCCGCCGCCCTGGTTCGCCCGCGCGGCCAGGTCATCGTGATGGCCGAGCCCTCGTTGCCCACGGTGCAGGCATTGGTTCGCTGGGATCCGGTCAACCACGCTGCCGCCGAACTCGAAGCCAGAGCCGAGGTGGGCTTTCCGCCCGCGGTTCGGTTGGCGGCGGTGGACGGGACTTCCGGTTCCATCGCCGAATTGCTCGATGCCGCAACACTTCCCGAAGGCACCGAGATCTTGGGGCCGGTGCCGTTGCCACCCACCGCCCGTAAGCCGTTCTCGGGCGGTGACGCGCCCGCCGAAGTCGAGCGGATGCTGTTGCGGGTGGGTCGGTCCGAGGGTGGTCCGCTGGCTCGTGCGCTGGCGGCGGCGCAGGCGGTGCGGAGTACACATCGGTCGGATGCGCCGTTGCGGGTGCAGGTCGACCCGGTCGATATCGGGTGATCGGCGTGCAGCCGCCGGAGTGCGAGCGCCGACTGCCTATAGTTAGTTGCATGACTGAATCGGAGGCGCAGGTCAGCCCCAAGCTCGGGAAGCGCGAACGCCTGGTGCAGTCGGCGATGCGCGTGTTCTACCAGCAGGGGATCGAGAAGACGACGATCGCGGATATCGCGCGCGAGGCCGACGTGCCGGTCGGCAACGTCTACTACTACTTCAAGACCAAGGATCAGTTCATCGCCGCGGTCATCGAGCTCCACGCCGAAGTGCTGGCGGGTGCGGTCGCCGAGCTGGCGGAGCTGCCGGGACCGGCCGACAAATTGAAGGCGATGGTCCGCAGCTGGGTCGAACAGCGGGAGATGGCGGCCCGATTCGGCTGCCCGACCGGCTCGCTCGCGGCCGAACTCGACAAGCGCGAGGATGCGTTCGGCGGCGAGCCCGCCCGGGTGATCGGGCTGCTGGTGGAATGGGCCAGGGAGCAGTTCGCGCAGCTGGGTCGCGACGACGCAGGCGAACTCGCGATCGCCTTCGTCGCCGCCTACCAGGGAATCTCCTTGCTCGCCAACACCTTCCGTGACCCGGAACTGATGGTCACCGAGGGTGCGCGATTGGAGCGATGGATCGACGAGCTGGCGCGGAAGTAGCGGCAGGTCGGAGGGTTCGAAGCGCCCGGCGAAACCGCACCGGTCTTGTCGGGCGCCGACTCACTCGGCGGGCTGCCAGCCGGTACACACCAGGTCGATGCTGGTGATCGTGCCGTTGGCGGTGGTCAGGAAGGCGCGCTGTTCGGCGAGGCGAGGGGCCCCGTTGGTCGGGCGCATCCGGACCCGCCAGTGCATCGCGAGCTTGTCGCCGACGCGATCGCGGCCGGAATCGACGACGGCGAAGTCGTCGGGTCCGCCGAACCAGCCGCGGAAGCGCTCGATCGCCGGATCGGCGCCGACCTCGGTGAACGGGCCGGGTGGGATGAGGCCACGCAGCGTGACCTCGGGGGCCAGATAGGACGCCATGGTGGTGAAGTCGCGCTGGATCAGCGCGGCGAGAAACAGGTCGGCGACCGATGCGGTCACCTGCGGGGTGGGGGTCGAAGTAGTCATGGGAAAAGTCTGCGACCTGCGCCGATATCGAACATCGGGTGATCACCCGATCTTTGCCGGCTGATCTTCCTCGGGCAGCAGGCCGTGGCGCATCGCGAACACCGCGGCCGACCCGCGGCTGTGCACCCCGATCTTGGTGTAGATGTGCTCGACATGGCTGCCCGCTGTGCGTGGGCTGATGCCGAGGGAGTGGGCGATCTCGCGGGTCGAACGGCCGCGCACCAGCAGCGCGAGGACGTCGAGTTCGCGGGCGGTGAGTCCGGCGATCTGCGCGCGTTTGCGCGGTCGTCGGCCCTGGGCCGCGGCCAGGACGGCGGCCACCGCGTCGCCGTCGAGTCGCCCCGCTGTCACTTCGGCCCGAAGCACACGCGCGCGCTCGTCGGGATCGACGGCCGGTCGGTGTGGTCGGTCCTCGCCGAGCGCGCGAAACATCTGGGCGGCGGCCAGAATTCGCGCGGCGGGCGGCAGCATCGACCCGGTGAGCCCACGCGGATACCCGGATCCGTCCATCCGTTCGTAGACCATCGACGCCGGGCCCGCCAGCGCCGCCAGGTGCGGACTGCGCGCCAGCACCCGCTCGGTCAGATACGGCACCATCCGCACCCGTTCGCGTTCGGACGCGGTCAGCGGTCCCGGTTTGTTCCAGATTCCCGTCGAGACGCCGATGGTGCCCAGGCGACACACCAAGGCCGCCCGTCGCACGGTGACTGCCTGGTCGGCGGGCAGGCCGTACTCGCGGGCCGCGGCTTCGGCCAGGTCGGCGACAGCACGCGAATGGCCGAGGAACCAGGTCGCTTTCGCATCCGAGTAGTCCGCGAAGACGGTGAGCACATCGGTGAGTTCGGAGTCCGGGATCGGTCTGTCCAACGCCGCGCAGCCGTCGATCACCTGCTGCCAGGCATCGACCTGGTCCAGCCCGTCGAGCAACGCCCCGCCGTCTCGCGTGCACAGTTCGACCAAGTCGGGGTCGAATTCTGTTCCGCTGCGCGACAACAACATTCGGACCGCCGCGTCGATACCTCCCACGCGCGCATGGACTTCGGCGTCATCGGCGATGTGCACGACCCGCATCACCGGAGTGATCGCCTCGCCCCGCAATCCGCCGGGTACGCCGTGGCCGTCCCAGCGTTCGAAGGCTTGCGGCAGCGCCGCTTGAACGGCATCGGGCATATCGAGGCGTTCGGCGATATCGGCCGCGGTGCGGCAGTGGGTGAGGAACGAGTCCATCGTGTCGCGCACCCCACCCGCGAGGAAACGGCCGGTCGTCGCGATCCGGCGCAGCGGGGAGGCACCTTCGGCGAGGTGTCCGAGCAGAAACCCCATCATCGGCAGCCCGGTCTTGTCGATGTCGTAGCTGTCGGCCCGGATCCGCAGATCGTCACCGAACCAGCGCGCCATTTCGGGGGAGTCGGCGACACAGCCCACCCATGCCAGCAGCGAGACGTAGTAGGCGGCGGCGCGATCGGCCTCGGACAGCCCCGCGGCCTGCGCGAGTCGCACGGCCAGAACGGTCTGGCGCAGGACGTGTTCCTGCGGCTGGCCGAGTCCGAGGTCGGTGGCCAGTGACAGCGAGGCGACCAGTTCGGCGAGCCGAAGGGGTGGGTCCGTCACGAATTCAGATTACTCCTTGCACTCGATGCATTGCCGATATATCGTCGATAGTGCCAAGAACAACGAGAGGGCCCGAGGAGGCTGTCATGCACAACCAAGATCAACGAGAATTCGGACACTTCCGGCGCGGTCGCGGACCGGGCCCGCGGGAATTCGGTCCCGACCGCCAGCAGTTCCGCCACGGCGGCCGCCACGGGCACGGCCCCGAGTTCGGACCCGGCTTCGGCCCGGGTTTCGGACCGGGATTCGGCCCCGGCTTCGGTCGTGGACGCGGCCGCGGCGGGCGGGGCAGGCGCGGTGACGTGCGGGCCGCGGTGCTGTTGCTGCTCGTCGAACGCCCCATGCACGGCTACGAACTGATCCAGCGGATCCGCGACCGCAGCGACGATGTCTGGCGCCCGAGCCCGGGGTCCATCTACCCGGCATTGGCCCAGCTAGAGGACGAGGGTCTGGTGCTCATCGAGAAGGTGGCCGGTCGCAAAACCGCGCAGCTCACCGACGAGGGCAAGGCCTATGTCGAGACCCATCGCGAGGATCTCGGCGACCCGTGGGCCGAGGTTCGCCAGGATGTCGGCGCCCAGGCGCTCGACCTGCGCGGCTTGGTCGGACAGGTGATGGGCGCGGTCGGTCAGGTGGCCCAGGTCGGCACCGCGCAGCAGGCGGCGAAGGCGGCCGAGGTGCTCGCCGAGACTCGTCGGGCGCTGTATCGAATCCTCGCCGAGGACGATGTCAACACCGAGGACGACGCAACCCCCGAGAAGTGAGGGCGCCGTGTTAGCCCGGCCCGACGTGCGGTTGTCGTACCGATGGAGTAAATCATTGGGATATGGAACAACTGGATGCGTTGTGGGGTTGGGGAACATCACGATTGCGGGCAGCGGTGTCGGTCACCGTACTCGCCTGCACGGCGGTGATCGGTGTGTCCGTCGCGCCGATCACCGCCGCTGAACCTGCGGGCTATCGGCCCGCTGTCATTCCGCTACAAGCCGGTCCGGCGCAGTCCGATCATCTGGACGCTGCCCATTACATCAAGGCCCATCCGGACTCGGTTCCGTTGGGCCTCAACAACTTCGGCTGTACCCCGAGCGCCGAGCATCCGCGGCCGGTCGTGCTCGTGCACGGCACCGACTCGAGCGCGTACTCCGACTGGGCGGGCATCGGACCGCAACTGGTCTCGGCGGGCTACTGCGTCTTCGCACTGAACTACGGCGGGGCGCCGGGCGCCGACACCTACGGCACCGAGGACATGCGGATCAGTTTCGCGCAGCTCGCCGCGTTCGTCGACGATGTACTCGTCGCGACCAAGGCGAGCAAGGTCGATCTGGTCGGCTTCTCGCAGGGTGCCAATGTCAGCCGGTTCTACGTGAACAAGCTCGGCGGCGCGCCGAAGGTCGGCACCTGGGTCGGCCTGGCCTCGCCCAGCTACGGCGGGGTCATGTACGGACTGGTGCCGGTGGGGCAGGCCGTGCCGGGCATGATGGGCGTCTTCGCGCGAGTCACCTCGACGGCGGCGGTCCAGCAGGCGCAGGGCGAACCGCTGATGGTGGAACTCAACGCGGGCGGTGACACCGTGCCCGGTGTCCGTTACGTCACCGTCGGTAGCCGGGTCGACGAGATGATCCAGCCGTTCTCCAACATCGCGTTACGCGGTGCGGGAGCGGAGAACATCGTGCTGCAGGACGAGTGCGCGCAGGACATGACCGGCCACTTCCACCTGGTCTACGACCCGTTCGTGCAGCAGTTGCTGCTGCGCGTTCTCGATCCCGTCCGGGCACCCGCCCCGGTCTGCAAGCCGGTTCCGCTCGGCACCGGCATCCCCGAGGTGATCATCGCGGGCAACTCATGACGGCCGGGCTGGACGGAAGCGCCTCGCGAGGTCTCTAGACTGGGACGACCGCAATTCGTCCTCCCGGGAGCCGCCGTGACCATTCAGCCCGTTCGCCTGTTCGGCGACCCGATCCTGCGCTCGCGTGCCGACGCGGTCATTGAGTTCGGACCCGACCTCGCCACCTTGGTCGCCGATCTCACCGAGACCATGCACGACGACGGTGGGGTCGGGATGGCCGCACCGCAGATCGGGGTCGGGCTGCGGGTGTTCGTCTACGACACCGGCGACGCGGCGGGGCACGTGGTGAACCCGGAATGGTCGGCCATCGGTGCCGACGAACAGGTCGGTCCGGAGGGCTGCCTGTCGATTCCCGGCGTGCGCTACGACGTCCGCCGTGCCTCGCGCGTGCGGGTCACCGGGGTCGACGTCACCGGTGCGCCGGTCGAATTCGAGGCCGACGGTCTGCTCGCGCGCTGCGTGCAGCACGAACACGATCACCTCGACGGCGTGCTGTTCATCAATCGCCTCGAACCGGCCGACCGCAAGGACGCGATGCGCACCATCCGCGAATCCGACTGGTTCCGCGCCGGGATCACCGTGCGCGAATCCAGCGGTGTGGGCGGTGGTCGCTGATGCGGGTAGTTTTCGCGGGCACCCCCGAACCCGCGGTGCCGTCGCTGCGCCGACTGATCGAGAGCGAAGGCCACGAGGTCGTCGCGGTGGTCACCCGGCCCGACGCGGTCGCGGGCCGTGGCCGCAAGCTCCTGCGTTCGCCTGTGGGGCAGCTCGCCGACGAACACGGCATTCCGGTGTTCACACCGCGCAAGCCCGCTGACCCCGAATTCGTCGCCGCGCTCACCGAACTCGCGCCGGACTGCTGTCCGGTCGTCGCCTACGGTGCGCTGCTGCCGCAGCAGGTCCTGGATATCCCCGCGCACGGCTGGATCAACCTGCACTTCTCGCTGCTGCCCGCCTGGCGCGGGGCGGCTCCCGTGCAGGCGGCCATCGACGCGGGTGACGACATGACCGGCGCCTCGACCTTCCTGATCGAAGCGGGCCTTGACACCGGCCCGGTGTACGGAGTGATGACCGAGAAGATCGGGCTCACCGATACCGCGGGCGAACTGCTGGCTCGGCTCGCCGAAGCCGGAGCGGTGCTGCTCGAGAAGACCCTGGACGGTGTGGAAGACGGGTCGCTGCAAGCGATTCCGCAACCCAACGACGGCGTGACCTACGCACCGAAGGTGACCGTGGAGGCGGGACGGATCGGGTTCGACGAACCCGCACTCGCCATCCACCGCCACATCCGCGCCGTCACCCCGGCGCCCGGCGCATGGACCGAGGTGAACGGGCTGCGCCTCAAACTCGGCCCGGTGGAAATGGTGGAGGAAACCTTGCCCGAACGCGAGATCGAGGTGCGCAAATCCGGCGTCTTCGTCGGAACATCGACCACAGCGGTCCGCCTGGGGCAGGTCCAACCCCCCGGCAAGAAAATGATGAACGCCCTCGACTGGGCCCGCGGCGCCCGCCTCGCCCCCGGCACGGTGATCGGATGAGCGAGCGCCCGATTGACGCAGCTGCCATGGTTTCGGAGCCCAGTGACCGAGAGGTGCAGGCATGAGTGCCTCTGACCGCCGCAGGCGTCGCGAAGCCGACGCCGCGAAGGGTGTCGGCCCCCGTGAGGACCGCAAGCCCACCGGCAAACCGGGCAGCCCCCGCGAGGACCGCAAGATCACCGGCAAGAACGTCGACGGCGGCTGGGCCGCCCGCGCTGCGAAGGGCACCACCACCCCCCGCGCCGACGGCGACCGCTGGACCGGCCGTGACGACCGGGGTGGCGCCGATCGCCCCCGCCGCGACGACCGCGACGGCGGCAACCGATCCGGCGGACCACGCCGCGCGGATGACCGCCCCGGCTTCGGCCGTGGTGCGGGTGACCGCGCCCAGAGTCGTGACGTGGGCAATCAGCGTGGCGATGCGCAGCGATCCGGTGCCCCTCGTCGCGAAGACGACCGTCCAGGTTTCGGCGGTGCGAAGGCGCCCGCGCAGCGAGGCGAGGTGGCCCAGCAGCGTGGTGGCGCGGCCGAGCAGCGTGGTGGCGCGGCCGAGCAGCGTGGTGGCGCGGCCGAGCAGCGTGGTGGCGCAGGTCGCTCAGGTACTGGACGTTCCGGTGAGGGACGATCCGATCGTGGTGCATCGCGTCCCGATCGTGGTGCGCGCGAAGGGGATTCGCGGGGTCGTGGTGCGTCCGGCCGGGATGCCGGTGCGGGTAAGGCGCCCGTTCAGCGCCGTCCCGAACGTCCCGATCCCAGCGTGCCCAGCCCGCGCAAGCGCCGCGGCGAACCCGTGGACCCGGCACGCGAGGTAGCCCTCGACGTGCTGCGTGCCGTGCGCGAGCGCGATGCCTATGCCAACCTCGCGCTGCCGAAACTGTTGCGCGAGCGCAAGATCAGTGGGCGCGACGCCGCCTTCGCGACCGAGCTCACCTACGGCGCGAGCCGTTCGCAGGGCCAACTCGACGCGGTGATCTCGGCGTGCGCGGGCCGCCCGGTCGACGAAATCGACGGCCCCATCCTCGACATCCTGCGCCTCGGCGTCTACCAGTTGCTGCGGACCCGCACCAGCGCGCATGCCGCCGTCGACACCTCCGTGGATCTGGCCAGCGCCGAATTCGGCCAGGGCCGTGCCGGTTTCGTCAATGCCGTGCTGCGCCGGGCGGGGGAGAAGACCCACGAGGAATGGATCGCCGAGCTGGCACCCGCCGACCCGGTCGGCAAGCTCGCCTTCGAACACGCGCATCCGAAGTGGATCGCCCAGTCCTTCGCCGACGCACTCGGCGCCGAGGCAGGCGAGCTCGACGAACTCCTGAAGGCCGACGACGAGCGCCCGGTCGTGCACCTGGTCGCCCGCCCCGGCGAGATCACCTCCGAAGAACTGGCCCTGGTCACCGGTGGCGAAGAGGGCCGCTGGTCGCCGTACGCGGTGTACCTCGACGGTGGCGATCCCGGTCTGCTGGAACCGGTCCGCGACGGCATCGCCTCGGTGCAGGACGAGGGCAGCCAGCTGGTCGCGCTCGCCCTCACCCGCGCACCCCTCGACGGCCCGGACAACGGCCGCTGGCTCGACCTCTGTGCGGGTCCCGGCGGTAAGGCGGCGCTGCTCGGCGCACTGGCCGCGATCGACCTGTTCACCGTCGACGCGGTCGAACCGGCCGAGCATCGCGCCGAACTCGTCCGCAAATCCACCCGCAACCTGCCCGTCACCGTGCACGTCGCCGACGGTCGCGACAGCGGCCTGACCCCCGGCTACGACCGCGTGCTCGTCGACGCGCCGTGCACCGGTCTCGGTGCCCTGCGCCGCCGCCCCGAAGCCCGCTGGCGGCGCACCCCCGCCGATGTGGCGGAGCTGGTCACCCTGCAGCGTGAACTCCTCACCGCCGCATGGGATCTGGTGCGTCCGGGCGGTGTCGTCGTGTACTCCACCTGCTCACCGCATCTGGCCGAAACCGTGTCCGTGGTCGCCGATTTCGTCCGTCGCACCGGAGCCGAGGAACTCGACAGTCGCGAATTCCTGCCCGGCGTCACCGATCTCGGCGACGGCCCGTCCGCGCAGCTGTGGCCGCACCGCCACGGCACCGACGCCATGTTCCTGGCGACCTTGCGCAAGAAGTAACCGCGACACGACGACGGCGCCGTTTCCCACACAGGGGGACGGCGCCGTTCCATTTGTCCAAGCGCACAGCCCTCGCCGCGGAGGAGAATTGGCAGATGGCGATGACGTGGGAACAGGTGGTGGCGATGGCGACGGAGCTGCCGAGTGTGGAGGAAGGCACCTGGTGGCGCAGTCCGGGCTTGAACGTCGGCGGCAAAAGCTTCGCCCGACTACGTGACGAAGCCGAAGGCGGCCTTGTGCTGCTCTGCGAGCCCGCGGAAAAGGAGGCGCTGCTGGCTTCCGGCGACCCGTCCTTCTACACGACCCCGCACTACGACGGGCACCCGTACATTCTCATCGACCTCGATGTGGTCGACCGGCAACAGCTCGCCGAACTGATCGACAGTGCCTGGTGGTTGCGCGCTCCCGCGAAACTGCGGCGCGCAAGGGAGAGCGCGTAGGACGTCGTTGTCCTGGTACGCGTCAGTCCCGTTCGGACAATTCACGCAGGCGCGCAAGGGTTTTCGCGAGAATCCGGGACACGTGCATCTGTGAGATCCCCAGCTGCGAGGCGATCTGCGTCTGCGTCATCGACTCGAAGAACCGCATGGTCAGAATGCGGCGCTCGCGCTCGGGCAGGCCCGCCAGCAGCGGGCGCACCGCGATGTACTCCTCGACCCGGTCGAACTGCGATTCCTCCTCGCCGAGGGTGTCGAGCAGCGAGGCGTCGCTGTCACGCCCGATCGAGGCCGCGTCGATCGACGTAGGCTGATAGGCGTTGCCCGCGATCACCGCCTGGGTGACCTCATCGGGGTCGACGTCGAGTTCGGCGGCGATCTCCTTGGCAGTGGGCGAGCGCCCCAACCGCTGCGACAGCTGATCCACTGCCGCGCCGATGCGCAGGTGAGTTTCCTTGACGCGCCGCGGAACCCGCATCGCCCAGGTGTTGTCCCGGAAGTACCGCCGGACCTCACCCATGATCGTCGGCACCGCGAACGACAGGAAGTTCGAGCCGCGACTCAGATCGAACCGGTCCACCGCGTGCACCAGGCCGACGCGCGCCACCTGCGACAGATCGTCGAACGGTTCACCGCGCCCACTGAACTTGCGCGCGATGTGGTCAGCCAGGGGGATGCAGCGGTTGATCAGTGCGTCGCGCGCCACCGCATGCGCCACGCTGCCGGGCTCGGTCGCCGCCAACCGCTCGAACAGCGCGCTGACATCGTCGTACCCGGACACCGGTTCCGGAGTCTCGGTCTCCTCCTCGGCGATGTCTTCCTGCTCGAGGGCTGCCTCGGCCTTGTCCGGCTCAGCAGGCTGGTCCGAACCCACGGCAGGGGAGTCGGTGATGTCGGGTTCGCTGAGATCGTGCTGGTCGGGCTGCTTTTCCTCGCCGTGCACTACGCCTTCCCCCGGACCCGACGGAATCGGACCGTCGTCGGATACCCGGACACGGTCGCGTCGAAGTCGCGCTGGTCGGCAATGACCTCGTCACAGAGTGTGCGCAGCACATGCCACCCGAAGCTGCGCTGATCCGGCATGCCCTGTGTGCCCGCGACGCCGTCCACGCGCACCTGCAATTCGTTGTCACCGACAAGGAATTCGCAGGTGAGCAGCGTATCCGGGCCTGCGATCGCGATGATCGTCGAGCACACTTCGTCCACGGCCAGGCGCACATCGGCCACCTCGTCGAGGGTGAAATCACTGAGTAGCACCAGTGTTTCGGCCAGTCCGCGCACGATTGGCAGCTGCGTCAGCTGGGCTGCCACACGAATCTCCACCGGGGCGCCGAAGGGCCCTTGTTCCGCCGAAAAATTGGTCACCCTGAGAAGGCTACCCATAACCCGGCAGGGCAATCACCATTGCCGTCGCTACACTTGCGCGCTGTGTCCACTCCGACGTTCTCCCGTCCGTCCCAGCCGATGATCGCCCCGTCAATCCTGTCCGCGGACTTCGCGAATCTGGCCGCCGAGGCCGCCGCTGTCGAGGGTTGCGACTGGCTACACGTCGACGTCATGGACGGCCACTTCGTGCCGAACCTCACACTGGGTCTGCCGATCGTGCAGAGCCTGCTGAAGGCCACCGACATCCCGTTCGACTGCCACCTGATGATCGACGATCCGGGCCGCTGGGCCCCGAGCTACGCCGAGGCAGGCGCCTACAACGTCACCATCCACGCCGAGGCGACCGACGATCCGATCGCGGTGGCGCGCGACATCCGCGCCGCGGGCGGCCGGGCCGGGCTGTCGGTGAAGCCGAACACCCCGATCGAGCCGTACCTGGAGATCCTGCGCGAATTCGACACCCTGTTGGTGATGAGCGTGGAACCCGGTTTCGGCGGGCAGTCGTTCATTCCCGGCGTGCTGGAGAAGGCGCGGATCGTGCGCAACCTGGTCGACTCGGGCGAACTTCACCTGGTCGTCGAGATCGACGGCGGCATCAATGACGACACCATCGAGCAGGCCGCGGCGGCCGGGATCGATTGCTTCGTGGCCGGGTCGGCCGTCTACAACACCGCCGACCCCGGTGCCGCTGTGCAGAAGTTGCGCAACCTGGCCACCTCGGCCTGGCTGCCCTGAATCACAACGAGCGGAGCTTGCGGGTGCCCAGCGCCCGCGCCGCGTCGATGACGGCGTGGACCGGCGGCCGCTGGTCGCCGGCTTCGGGTGCCTGCACCCAGGTGCGGTAACCGGTGCGCTCGTCGTCGGGGGAGGGCAGCACGATCTGGCTGCCCGTGCAGGCGACGGTCGCGTAGAGGCGGAACAGCTCCGCCGACGCGGTCGCGGTGACGGAATCGGGTCGGCACGGGCCGGTGAGGAACGTCCAGCGCCGCGCGCGCGGGTGATCGACGACCGGGCCTGCGATCCCCGCCTCGCGCAACCGGGCCTGTACTCGCTCACCCAGATCGCCTGGCATGGTGACCGCGCCGTAGTGCGCGCCGATCTGGAGCAGAATGCGCCGGGACCCGAAATCGATCTTGGCCGGTAGGTGCAACTCGCGCCGATAACGCACGCAGCGCATTTCCAGCGTCGAATCGATCAATGTGCTCATGCGGCACCCCCACGTATTGCGAACCGTTTGTAACCCACAGTGTTGTCTTCCTGGAGTGGTGGACTATCCCTGGGGCGAACTCCC
The DNA here is from genome assembly GCF_042749305.1 of Nocardia sp. NPDC058705. NCBI lineage: Bacteria > Bacillati > Actinomycetota > Actinomycetes > Mycobacteriales > Nocardiaceae > Nocardia > Nocardia sp. NPDC058705. The sequence continues at coordinate 82,619 of NZ_JBHYRN010000003.1, forward strand.
GATACCCGCAGTTCCAGGCCCCGACATCTGGTTGAACAGCAGGAATCGTTGACGTAACAATATTGCGTCAATGGTGCGGTGGGCGCAAGCATTCCACTCACCGTGTTTCCAGTTCGTCATGGCGGGTAATACCAGGTTAAGACGGCCGGATGAATGCGTGGACCGGTTCGCCGGAAATTGGATTGAACGACAACCGCCGGAATGATTAACGGCGGTGTTGAGTCATGTCGATACCCCTTTGCCGCTGAATCGATGCCTTGCTGATCGCTTTCGGTGACCGAGTGCTGCGCGCGGTCGGGTTCGGCCCCCGCCCCGGGCTCACCGACCACGCCACTAGGCTGTGCGAAGAAGCCGGGCGGCTGTGCGACGAAGCCGCGCGGCTGTGCGACGAAGCCGCGCGGCTGTGCGACGAAGCCGCGCGGCTGTGCGACGAAGCCGCGCGGCTGTGCGGGAATAGCGGCCACGCACCCGCTGTTGGGCCGAACGAGTACGGATGACGCGACAAGGGAGTCAGGCATGTTCACAGGGATCGTCGAGGAGCTCGGCGAGGTCGTGGCCACCGAGGCGCTGACCGACGCCGCCCGGTTGACGATCCGCGGCAAGCTGGTGACTTCCGATGCCGGACACGGCGATTCGATCGCGGTCAACGGCGTGTGCCTCACCGTCGTGGATGTGGTCGACGGCGACAGCTTCACCGTCGACGTCATGGACGAAACGCTGAAGCGCTCGAGCATCGGCGGCCTGGCCCCCGGATCCCCGGTCAACCTCGAACGCGCGGCCGCCCTCAACAGCCGCCTCGGCGGCCACCTCGTGCAAGGCCACGTCGACGGCACCGGCACCGTGCTGCGCCGCACCCCGTCGGAGAACTGGGAGATCGTCCGCATCTCCCTGCCCGACGCCATCGCCCGCTATGTCGTGGAGAAGGGCTCGATCACCGTCGACGGCGTCTCCCTCACCGTGTCAGCGCTCGGCATCGACGATGAACCGAACGCCGACGGATCCCGCGACTGGTTCGAGGTCTCCCTGATCCCCACCACCCTCGCCCTGACCGTCCTCGGCACCGCCCCTGTCGGCGCCACGGTCAACCTCGAGGTAGACGTCATCGCGAAGTACGTAGAACGCCTCGCCCAGCGAGGTTGCGGACAAACGGTGCCGGGCCTCACGGAACGACCGAGGACCACGCCGTAATGTAGGAAGTCATTGCCATCCCATAGGCAGTTTCTCGGCCGCCTCGATCTGGACTGACCAGAGGGTGCGACGAAGGAGTGCCCGCCGGGAGGGAAGATCGAGGCCCCCAGGGCCGAGAAACACGCGGCCCCGGCCGCCAAAATTACGGAGCAAGCAGACGTGACCAGGTTGGACAGCATCGAGCGCGCGGTCGCCGATATCGCGGCCGGCAAGGCTGTTGTCGTCATCGACGACGAGGACCGGGAGAACGAAGGCGACCTCATCTTCGCGGCCGAGAAGGCCACCCCGGAGCTGGTCGCGTTCATGATCCGCTACACCTCCGGCTACATCTGCGTGCCGTTGACCGCCGACGACTGCGACCGCCTCGGTCTGCCGCCCGCGTACGCGATGAACCAGGACAAGCACGGCACCGCCTACACCGTGTCGGTGGACGCGCGCGAGGGCATCACCACCGGCATCTCCGGCGCCGACCGGGCCGTCACCATGCGCCTACTGGCCAGTGCCGAGGCCAAGGCCGACGAGTTCACCCGCCCCGGCCACGTGGTGCCGCTGCGCGCCAAGGACGGCGGCGTGCTGCGCAGGCCCGGTCACACCGAGGCCGCGGTCGATCTGGCCCGGATGGCCGGGTTGCGTCCGGCGGGCGTGATCTGCGAGATCGTCAGTCAGAAGGACGATGGGCACATGGCCCGCACCGACGAGCTGCGCGTGTTCGCCGACGAGCACAACCTGGCGATGATCTCGATCGCCGACATGATCGCCTGGCGGCGCAAGCACGAGAAGCATGTCGTGCGCGTGGCCGAGGCCCGGATCCCGACCGCGCACGGCGACTTCAAGGCCGTGGGTTACCAGAGCATCTTCGACGAGCCCGAGCATGTCGCGCTGGTGCGCGGCGACATCGGCGACGGCGAGGACGTGCTGGTGCGCGTGCACTCCGAATGCCTGACCGGTGACGTCTTCGGTTCGCTGCGCTGCGATTGTGGCCCGCAACTGGACGCCGCGCTGGAGATGGTCGACCTCGAGGGTCGCGGCGTCGTGCTCTACATGCGTGGGCACGAGGGTCGCGGCATCGGCCTGATGCACAAGCTGCAGGCCTATCAGCTGCAGGACTCCGGCCGCGACACCGTCGACGCGAATCTCGACCTCGGCCTGCCCGCCGACGCCCGCGACTACGGCACCGGCGCGCAGATCCTGGTCGACCTCGGCATCCGCTCGATGCGGCTGCTCACGAACAACCCGGCCAAGCGGGTCGGCCTCGACGGTTACGGCCTCGCGATCACCGAGCGGGTTCCGATGCCGTTGCGCGCCAATGCCGAGAACCTGCACTACCTGCGCACCAAGCGGGACCGGATGGGCCATGACCTGGTCGGCCTCGACGATCTCGACCTGGGCGAAACCGCGCAGTGATCCGAAACCGCGCAGTGATCACTACTTTCGAAAGGCAGTAACGATGAGCGGCACGGGTGTTCCGACCTTCGCCTTGGCGCAGGCCGCAGACGTCAAACTCGGCATCGTCGCCTCGCGCTGGCACACCGAGATCTGCGACACGCTCGTGGCGAATGCCGAGCGGGTGGCCAAGGAAGCCGGTGTCGAGCATGTGACCGTGGTGCGTTGTGCCGGTGCGATGGAGTTGCCGGTCGTCGCGCAGGAGCTCGCTCGCACGCACGATGCCGTTGTCGCTCTCGGTGTCGTGATCCGTGGTGGCACACCGCATTTCGAGTACGTGTGCGATGCGGTGACCGCTGGTCTGACCCGGGTTTCGCTCGATGCGGCGACCCCCGTCACCAACGGTGTGCTCACCACGAACGACGAAGAGCAGGCGCGCGATCGGGCCGGACTGCCCGGTTCGGCGGAGGACAAGGGTGAGCAGGCCTGTGCCGCCGCTCTCGACGCCGCGCTCACCTTGCGCGCGCTGCGATCGGCGTAACCGTGCCGGTGGTGCGAACATGGCGGCGCGGTAGTTCGCCCGAGCACGACGCGGGCTGGGAGTTCGAGGTGCGGCCGCGCCGCGCCACCCGCACCGCCATCGTGGTCGCCGTTGTCATCGTGATCGCGTTCACCGCGGGCGGGCTGCTGCTGCGGACCGGGTCGACCGGGGTGAACTTCCGGGTCGCCGATCAGGTCGCGATGATTCTGATCGGGGTGGTCGGTGCGGGCGCGGTCCTGATGCTGACCCGTCCGCGCGTGCGCGCGGGTAGCGAGGGCGTCGCGGTGCGCAACATCCTGGGCGAGCAGGTGTACCCGTGGGCCTACATCCGCGGGGCGACCTTTCCTGACCGCAAATCGTGGGCCCGCCTCGAACTCGCCGACGACGATTACGTCCCGATGTTGGCGATCCGCTCCAACGACAAGGCCCACGCGGCCGATGCCATCGAGCGCGTCCGCGAACTCGGCGCCCGCTACGCCCCGCAGGACTGAACAGCGCGCTGTTCGTCCCATCCGGCCATGGTCTGGCTCGCGTGCACCGGGCAAGGCCAGACCTCCACCGGCCAGCAGGCGTACGCGCAGAGGCGGCCTGTTCGCTATTCGTCGCCCGATCGGCCGTACGCCGTGCGTGCGACGAAATAGCGAACGCTCAGCGGGTGTCGCCGAGGACCGCTCCTTCTCGGCGCGGATCCGCACCACCGATCCAGCCGTCCTTGCCGTTGTGCTGCAGCGCGCTGAGTCCGCTGGACTGCGGCGCGACCGAGACTTGGTGGCCCATCTCCCGGAGCTTCTGGACCAGCGGGTCATGGTCGCCGTTGTCGGTGGCATTGATATCGGGATGCTCACCGCCGACGCCGGTGACGGGCGTGTTCCCCGCGCCGAACGACACTCCGGACACCGCCTGTTGCGGGTCGAGGCCCCAATCGAGCACATTCACAAGTGTTTTCACCACGAACTGGATGATCACCGAACCGCCGGGTGAACCCGTGACGAGCTTCAGTTCGCCACGATCACCCTTGTCGTCGCGGTCGAAGACCAGGGTGGGTGCCATCGAACTGCGTGGGCGCTTGTTGGGCTGGAGGCGGTTGGCCACGGGGGTGCCGTCCGGGTCGACGGGGTCGGCGGCGAAGTCGGTGAGCTGATTGTTGAGCACGAACCCGTCGACGAGATGGAACGACCCGAACGCCGATTCGACCGTGGTGGTCATCGCGGCCGCGTTGCCGTACTTGTCGACGACGGAGATATGGCTGGTGCCGTGCTCGGGCGGCTGCGGGCCGTTGCCGAGTGGTACGGGACCGAGGTTGCCCGGCTTCGCGGTGCCCATGCTGCGCTGCGGGTCGATCAGGGTCGACCGCTCCTTCAGGTACTGCGGGTGCACCAGCGACAGAGCCGAATTACCGGGCAGCGGAACGAAATCCGGATCGGCGACGTACTTGTTGCGGTCGGCGTAGGCCAGCCGCTCCGCCTCGGCGATCAGGTGCACGGCTCGCGCGTCGGGGCGCCCGCCGTTGGCGTCGAGCTCCTGGGGGCGCAGCGCGGCGAGGTCGAAATTGGCGAGGATGCCCAGCGTCGCGGCGACGGTGCTACCGCCCGAGGACGGCGCCGGCATGCCGCACAGTTCGAACTTGCGATACCCGGTACACAGCGCGGAGCGTTTCTTGGCTTCGTAATTCGCCAGGTCGGTGGTGGTCAGCAGGCTCGGGGTGCGTCCGCCCGCGGTGCTGGCCGCCGCCTCGACGATGTCCTGGGCGATGGCGCCGCTGTAGAGGGCTTTCGCGCCGTCGGTCGCGACCGCCGACAGTGTTTTCGCCAGTGCGGGATTGGTGAGAACCGTGCCCGCCTTTTTGGGCGAACCGTCGGGTTCGAGGAAGTAGCCGCGTGCGGCCTCGTCAGCGGCGAGGTCCTTCGCGGATTCGGCGATCTGCCCGGCCAGCCGGGGGCTGATCTCGAAACCGCTGTCGGACAGGCTGATCGCGGGATCGAACAATTCCTTCCAGGCGCTCATCCCGTGCTCCTGATGCGCGAGTTCGAGCATCTTCAGCACCCCGGGCACGCCGATCGAACGACCGCTGGCCCTGGTGTTCGGCGCGGGCTCGGTGCGGTCGGTGTCGCTGACCCAGCGCAGATAGTTCTCGGTCGCGGCGGCGGGCGCGGTCTCGCGGCCGTCGTAGGTGTCGACGGTGCGTGACTTCGCGTCGTAGTGCACCAGGAACGCACCGCCGCCGATGCCGGAAGCCTGCGGTTCCACCAGCCCGAGCACCGCCTGCGCGGTGACCAGTGCGTCGGTGGCGGTGCCGCCCGCCCGCAGCACCCGGCACGCGGCCTCGGTGGCGATCGGGTTGGCCGTCGACACCGCGTAGGTGCTGGTGCGCACCGCGGTCATGTCCGAGCGGTACCCTGACGCGATCTCGGGATTGGTGCTGAGGTTCTGCGAGGTCGGCGCACCCCCGCCGGTCGCGGGCGCCGCGGACACCGGGGTGCCGTTGGGCGTGCTGGTGCACTCCGCGGCCCTCGTGTCATCTGTCGAACATCCGGCCAGTACCCCCACCGCGAGCACTGCGGCCGTCGTGGCCCCGATCCACGTCCGTCGCCTTGGCGTCATGTAGGCAGCGTAACTCGCGGGTACGACACCCTTCGAGCTTTTTCCGCCGCGGCACCCACCGCGAGGACGCGTCGACGGTGCCGGGCATCGCGATGACGGGCACGCGAATCTTCGGTTCCCCGACCGATTTCCGCCAGTCGCCGCTCGGCAGCCTCGCTACCCTGGCTCACATGGATATCGACGCGGTGCTCTTCGACTTCTCCGGCACGGTCTTCCGGCTGGAGGACGACCGGACCTGGGCCGACGAACTCGTCGGCGACGACGGCACCCCCTTCGACGTGGCGGCGAAAGCCGAAGTGCTGCGGCGGATGACGGCCCCGGTCGAGCAGTTCATGACCTTCGACGCGGCCGGTCAGCACGCCTGGGACAACCGCGATCTCGACCCCGCCCTACACCGCCACGCCTACCTCGAAGTGCTGCGCGGCTCCGGCGTCCCCGACACCCAGGCCGCGCGTCTCTACGAACGCCTCATCGACCCACTCACCTGGACCCCGTACCGCGACACCGGCACTGTCCTGGAATCCCTTGCCGCCCAAGGCATCCCGATCGGCATCGTCAGCAATATCGCCTTCGACATCCGCCCGGCCTTCGACAAACACGGCTGGACCGACCTGATCGGCTCGATGACCCTGTCCTACGAAGTAGGCGCCATCAAACCGAACCCGCACATCTTCCGCGACGCCACCGACCGACTCGGCGTAGCCCCCGAGCGAGTCCTCATGATCGGCGACAGCACCGAAGCCGACGGCGGCGCAACCACCCTCGGCGCCCACTTCGCCCTCGTCGAGGCATTGCCGACGGCGGACCGGCCGCGCGCCCTGATCGACGCACTGGCCGCCCACGGAATCGTCATGTCGGGCTGAGCCCGCTGGTGGCTCCGGACGGGCGATCGACGCACTCGATCAGTGCGGACGGGTGAACCACTCGTGCGCGGACTCTCGCGCCAGCAGGATGGCGATCGCGGCACCTGCCACCATGCCGAACGGTCCGGGTGGGGCAGGCTGTGCCACCGATCCGAGCCCGCACAGCGCCTGCAGGCACGCGGCCGCGATGGCGCATCCGCGAATGCCATTGGCCCCGCTGGTGAACCCGAACGCGAGAATCGCCAGGAACAGAAAAGGCAGGAAGCCCGCGATCGCGGCGCCGGCCATATCCGGGAGATCGGCGACGATGAGCGCGGTGACCAGCGCGATACCGAGCCCGCCGCCGACCCAGCAGATCACCTGCGCGGCACGGACATTGCCGGGCATCCGCTGCGGCGACCGTGGACCGCCGGTGTCGAGCGGGCCGACGGGAGGCCAGGCGTGGACGGCAACGCCGTCGTGCTGCCTCGCCGGCGCGTCGGGATACCCAGCATCGCCGGGGTAGGTGACATAGCTGCCATCACGGGTCCTCATGGCGAAGGAGTGTTGCGTGACAGGATCGCGGTAGCCGTGAGGTGTGCCGGTCCACGGGTGCGGCGAAATCCCGGCACTCGGTTCCTGACCGGTCGAATACGGGGGTGCCTGCGGATCGATCGGTGCGGAATTCGGCAGGGCGGGGTGGTGTTCGGGGCCGGTCACGGCTGTCCTCTCCGGATGGATCATCGGGGAGTGACATCACGGCGATTCCGTTCCCCCCGAAGGACATTCAAGATCACCGGGTCGGCTCGTCGTTGTGCGGGGTCGGCTGCCGATCGTCAGCGCGTGCGCGTGAACCAGGCGTGGGCCGAGGGCCGCAGCAGTAGCCCGGCGACGGCTCCGTTGGCGACGATACCGACTGCCCCTGGCGGCAGACCGGTGAGGATACCTGTCGAGGACACCAGAAGTGCCAATACCGCGACCCCGATTGTTGCCTTACGTACCAGGTCACCGGCGGCCCGGAATGATAGCGCCAGCGGAACCAGCGCGAAGGACGGCAGGTACCCGGCGAGCAGGGCACCGAGTGAGCCGCCCAGCGCCACCGTGATCGCGATCAGCACCACGCCGACAGCGGCGGCGACCGCCGCGATCAGGCGCGCACCGCGCACGGTGCCGGGCATGACCCCGTGTGGGGTCGCCTCGTCGTTGTACAGGTCGTCATGGGTTTGCGGCAGCGCGGCGTTGCTCATCGGACGTCCTTTCAGGCACAGAATCCGAGGTCCCACGCTACACAGGGGCGCTGTCGGTGTACCCAGCCTGTCGCTGCGCGGTGTGGTCGCTGGAACCATTCGACGAAAGAACACCGCCCGTGCACTCAGCGATGCGAACCTGTCGGAGCCCCTCGCTAGGCTGGATGGGTGGCAGATCCCGCAACCTACCGGCCGGCGCCGGGCACGATTCCCGTCGAACCCGGTGTGTACAAGTTTCGGGACGTGCACGGGCGGGTCATCTATGTCGGTAAGGCCAAGAGCCTGCGGAGTCGGCTGAATTCCTACTTCGCCGACGTGTACTCCCTGCATCCGCGCACCAAGCAGATGGTGACCACCGCGTCCTCGGTCGAGTGGACGGTGGTGTCCACCGAGGTGGAGGCGCTGCAGCTCGAGTACAACTGGATCAAGGAATTCGATCCGCGGTTCAATGTGCGCTACCGCGACGACAAGACCTACCCGGTGCTCGCGGTGACCCTCAACGAGGAATACCCGCGGCTGTTCGTCTATCGCGGCGCCCGCAAGAAGGGCGTGCGCTACTTCGGTCCCTACGCCCACGCCTGGGCGATCCGCGAGACCCTCGACCTGCTGCTGCGGGTGTTCCCCGCGCGCACCTGCTCCAACGGAGTCTTCAAGCGGCACAACCAGATCGGGCGCCCCTGCCTGCTCGGCTACATCGACAAATGCTCCGCACCGTGCGTGGGCCGGGTCAGCGCCGACGAGCACCGCCAGATCGTCGAGGGCTTCTGCGACTTCCTCTCCGGCAAGACCGACAAGATGGTGCGCGCCCTCGAACGCCGCATGCACGAGGCCGCCGAAGACCTCGACTTCGAGAACGCCGCGCGCCTGCGCGACGACGTGCAGGCCCTGCGCCGCGCACTCGAAAAGCAGGCCGTGGTCCTGGGCACCGGCACCGACGCCGACGTGATCGCCTTCGCCACCGACGAACTCGAAGCCGCCGTCCAGATCTTCCACGTCCGTGACGGCCGCGTGCGTGGTCAGCGCGGCTGGGTCGTCGACAAGTCCGGTGACGCGCTCGATGTCGCCGAATCCGGCACCGAACTCGCCGCCCTGGTCGAACAGTTCCTCACCCAGTTCTACGGCGAGCAGGCCGCCATGGCCGACCAGAACGGTGACGCGGCCATCGTCGTCCCCCGGGAAGTGCTGGTCCCCGAACTCCCCGCCGACGCCGAGGAGATCGGCGAGTGGCTCAGCGAGATGCGCGGCTCCGCGGTCTCGCTGCGCATCCCGCAGCGCGGCGACAAGAAGGCGCTCGCCGAAACGGTCCAGCGCAATGCCGCCGAGGCGCTGGCCCAGCACAAACTCCGCCGCGCCGGTGACCTCACCTCGAGATCGCAAGCGCTACAAGACATTCAGGAAGCACTCGAACTCGACAGCGCCCCGCTGCGGATCGAATGCGTCGACATCAGTCACGTACAGGGCACCGACGTGGTCGCCTCGCTGGTGGTCTTCGAAGACGGCCTGGCCCGCAAGTCCGACTACCGCCACTACGCGATCAAGGAAGCCGCAGGCGACGGCCGTTCCGACGACGTGGGCAGCATCGCCGAGGTGACCCGCCGCCGCTTCGCCCGCCTGGCCCGCGACCGCGAACAACCGGTGGAGATCGAACCCGACGAAGTCGACGAACCCGCCTCGCGACCCGGCATCGACCCCACCACCGGCCGCCCCCGCCGCTTCGCCTACCCGCCCAACCTCTACGTCGTCGACGGCGGTGCCCCCCAGGTGGCCGCCGCCGCCGAGGTCCTCGACGACCTCGGCATCACCGATGTCGCGGTGATCGGCCTGGCCAAACGCCTCGAAGAGGTCTGGGTGCCCGGCGAAGCCGACCCGGTGATCATGCCGCGCAACAGCGAGGCCCTGTTCCTGCTGCAACGCGTCCGCGACGAGGCCCACCGCTTCGCCATCACCTTCCACCGCAGCAAACGCTCCCGCCGGATGACCGCCTCGGCACTGGACTCGGTGCCCGGCCTCGGCGAGACCAGGCGCACCGCCCTTGTCACCCATTTCGGCTCGGTCGCCAGGATCAAGGACGCGACGGTCGAAGAAATCACCTCGGTGCCGGGAATCGGCGTCTCGACGGCGAAAGCGGTGCTCGCGGCACTCAACAGTCCATAAGCACGACGGCCGCCTATCGCAGGACGCAACATTGCGTGTGCCGTACGTTGTGTGTCTGCGCCCGATACCCGAACCGGTGCGGGATGATCGAAAGGCACCCAGAAACGGATCCGGTAGGACATGACACGCGTCGAATCGAATAACAAGGCGGGGGCGGCACCCGGGCAGTCCGGGACGGTCACCGACACACAGCAACCAGTAGAAGTGGTCATCGTGACCGGCTTGTCCGGCGCGGGCCGCGGCACTGCCGCGCGCGTGCTGGAAGATCTCGGCTGGTACGTCACCGACAACCTACCGCCCGAACTGATCGGGCGGATGATCGAACTAGGCGCCGCGGCCGACCCGCCGATCCGGCGGTTGGCGCTGGTCATGGACGTGCGCAGCCGCTTCTTCACCGGCGAGCTCTCCGGCGTCACCGAGGAGTTGCGCGGCGCGGGCATCCGGACAAGAGTGCTGTTCCTCGAGGCCTCCGACGATGTGCTGATCCGGCGGTTCGGCTTCGCCCGCCGCCGTCACCCGCTGCAGAGCGACAGTCCGGACGGAACGCTGAGTGCGGGACTCACCGCCGAACGAGCCAGGTTGGCCCCGGTCAAGGGCGCCGCCGACCTCGTCATCGACACCACCGAGCTGTCCATCCACCAGTTGCACCGCAAGCTGGAGGAGGCCTACGGGGCAGGCGCGCCAGCCGCACTGCAACTGACCCTGCAGTCGTTCGGCTTCAAGTACGGTGTTCCCCTCGACGCCGACATGGTGTTGGACGTGCGATTTCTGCCCAACCCGCATTGGATTCCGGAATTGCGGGAACACACCGGTCAGGAGTCGGTGGTCAGCGACTACGTGCTGAGCAGGCCCGGCGCGCAGGACTACCTGCGAACCGGCAAACACCTGGTCGACCTGACGACGACCGGATACCGCCAAGAGGGGAAGCGATACATGACCGTGGCAGTGGGGTGCACCGGCGGCAAACATCGCAGCGTCGCCATCGCCGAGGCACTGGGCGAGCGAATCGGTGCCGATGCCGGGGACGCGGCGGTGGACGTCGTCCGCGTCGTGCACCGGGATCTGGGGCGCGAATGAGTGGAACCGAAGCCGACCCAGCCATTGTCGCGCTGGGCGGTGGACACGGGCTGTACGCGACATTGACAGCGGTACGACGGCTGACGCGGCGGATCACCGCCGTCGTCACCGTCGCCGACGACGGCGGGTCCTCCGGACGCCTGCGCGCCGAACTGGGCATGCTCCCGCCGGGAGACCTACGGATGGCGCTGGCCGCACTGTCCGAGGACGCCGACGGCGTGTGGACCACCACGGTGCAGCACCGCTTCGGCGGCACCGGCGCGCTGGCCGGGCACTCGGTGGGCAATCTGATCCTGGCCGGACTCACCGACATCCTCGGCGACCCGGTCGCCGCGATCGACGAGGTGGGCAGACTGCTGCGCATCACCGGCCGGGTGCTGCCGATGTCGCCGATCCCGCTCGACATCGAGGCCGAAGTGTCGGGCCTGGAATCGGATCCGCGCATCGGACGCTGCGTGCGCGGTCAGGTTGCGGTGGCGACCACGCCGGGTAAGGTCCGGCGGGTGCGGCTGATTCCGTCCGATCCGCCCGCCAGCCCCGAGGCGACTTCGGCCATCGAAGACGCGGATGTTGTTGTGCTGGGACCGGGTTCGTGGTTCACCAGTGTCATTCCGCATGTTCTCGTGCCGCAATTGCACGACGCACTCGTGCGTACCGGGGCACGCAAAGTACTCGTTCTGAATCTGGCCGCGGAGCCCGGCGAGACCGCCGGCTTTTCCGCGGAGCGTCATCTCCATGTATTGTCCCAGCACGCACCGGATTTCGCGGTCGACGACGTGCTCGTCGACTCGGCGTCGGTGCCCGAGGGGCGGCAACGGGAACATGTGGCAAGAGCCGCCGAACAGTTGCGCGCACGGGTAACGTTCTGCGATGTGGCCGAGCCGGGAACGGATCGGCATCATCCCGGAAAACTTGCCGCCGCACTGGATCAACTGATCAGGTCGCCGCGGTCGCAACTGGCTGGGCTTCGAGTCGAGGGACGACACAGCGCGTCGGATGTGCGCCGTGTTGCAGAAGAGCGTTCGGGGTCGGTGGGAAAGGAGCGCGTCTCGTGGCGATGACAGCCGAGGTGAAGGACGAGCTGAGCAGGCTCGTGGTGTCGCAGGTCAGTTCGCGTAAAGCGGAGCTGTCGGCATTGCTGCGGTTTGCGGGCGGTCTGCACATCGTGGGGGGCAGGGTGATCGTGGAAGCCGAGGTGGACATGGGGTCTATCGCCCGGCGCCTGCGCAGAGAGATTTTCGAGCTCTACGGATACGGCTCCGACGTGCATGTGCTCGGCGCGGGTGGGTTGCGCAAGACCTCCCGTTACGTTGTGCGGGTGTCGAAGGAAGGCGAGGCGCTGGCGCGCCAGACCGGCCTGCTCGATGTGCGCGGTCGTCCGGTGCGCGGGCTGCCCGCGCAGGTGGTCGGCGGCAGCATCGGTGACGCCGAAGCGGCATGGCGTGGCGCGTTTCTCGCCCACGGCTCGCTCACCGAGCCGGGTCGTTCCTCGGCCCTGGAAGTGAGCTGCCCCGGTCCGGAGGCGGCACTGGCCCTGGTCGGCGCCGCGCGCAGGCTCGGCATCACCGCCAAGGCACGCGAGGTGCGCGGCACGGACCGCGTGGTGGTGCGCGACGGTGAGGCGATCGGCGCCCTGCTCACCCGGATGGGCGCGCAAGACACCAGGCTCACCTGGGAGGAACGGCGGATGCGCCGCGAGGTGCGGGCCACCGCCAACCGGCTCGCCAACTTCGACGACGCCAACCTGCGTCGCTCGGCGCGCGCGGCTGTCGCGGCGGCCGCTCGGGTCGAACGCGCACTCGAGATCCTCGCCGACGACGTCCCCGAACATCTCGCCGCGGCGGGTCGGTTGCGGGTACAGCACCGGCAGGCCTCCCTGGAGGAACTCGGTCAGCTGGCCGAGCCGCCCATGACGAAAGACGCTGTCGCGGGCCGGATCCGGCGCTTGCTGTCGATGGCTGACCGGCGCGCCAAAGACCTCGGCATCCCCGATACCGAGTCCGCGGTGACAGCAGAACTCCTGGACGACGCGTAGTAGGAACAGCGACAGACTCCTCGCGCCGCAAGGTGTGGCGAATTCGACGATTAGGGCAGAGCGGTCATGCATGACCGCTCTGCCCTTTATTCTGGGGGCTCCGCAGGCCTGAGGCCGGGGAGCTCACAACTCACAGGTGGCTGTCGTGAACGCTGACGCGGCTACTACTGTGGTTACCGTCGGAATGAATCCGCTTGAAAGCTGAGGAGCGATAACGTGACTGTCCGGGTAGGTATCAACGGCTTCGGTCGTATCGGACGTAATTTCTTCCGTGCGGTGGAGGCCTTGAAGGCCGTCGGCGAGACCGATATCGAGATCGTCGCGGTCAACGACCTCACCGACATCAACACTCTCGCCACCCTGCTGAAGTACGACTCGATCCTGGGTCGTCTGCCGCAGAACGTTTCGGTCGAGGGCGACACCATCGTGGTCGGCGAGCAGCGCATCAAGGCACTGGCGATCAAGGAAGGCCCCTCGGCACTGCCGTGGGCCGAGCTGGGTGTCGACGTCGTCGTCGAGTCCACCGGCATCTTCACCGCCGCCGAGAAGGCCAAGGGCCACCTGTCCGCGGGTGCCAAGAAGGTCATCATCTCCGCGCCTGCCACCGGCGACGACATCACCATCGTGATGGGCGTCAACGACGACAAGTACGACGGCAGCCAGAACATCATCTCCAACGCGTCGTGCACCACGAACTGCCTCGGCCCCATCGCCAAGGTCCTCAACGACTCGTTCGGCATCGTGAACGGTCTGATGACCACCATTCACGCCTACACCCAGGACCAGAACCTCCAGGATGCGCCGCACAAGGACCTGCGTCGCGCCCGCGCCGCGGCCCTGAACATCGTGCCCACCGGCACTGGTGCGGCCAAGGCCATCGGCCTGGTGCTGCCCGAACTGCAGGGCAAGCTCGACGGCTACGCGCTGCGCGTTCCGGTCCCGACCGGCTCGGTCACCGACCTCACCGCGACCCTGGCCAAGCCTGCCACCATCGAGGAGATCAACGCGGCGATGAAGGCCGCCGCCGAGGGCCCGATGAAGGGCATCCTCAAGTACAACGAGGACCCGATCGTCTCCAGTGATATCGTCACCGACCCGCACTCGTCGATCTACGACGCGCCGCTGACCAAGGTCATCGACAACCAGGTCAAGGTCGTCTCCTGGTACGACAACGAGTGGGGCTACTCCAACCGTCTGGCCAACCTGGTCGATCTCGTCGGCAAGTCGCTCTGACCGCGATGACTGTTCAGACACTGCAGGATCTCCTGGCCGAGGGTGTCGAAGGTCGGGGCGTGCTCGTGCGCTCCGACCTGAACGTCCCCCTCGACGACAACGGTCAGATCACCGACCCGGGCCGCATCATCGCCTCGGTTCCGACCATCCAGGCGCTGGTCGAGGCCGGCGCCAAGGTGGTCGTGATGGCACACCTCGGCCGCCCCAAGGGCGAGCCCGACGCCAAGTTCTCGCTGGCGCCCGTGGCGGCGAAGCTGGCCGAACTGCTGGGCCGCAACGTCCAGCTGGCCGGTGACGTGGTGGGCTACGACGCGCTCTCGCGCTCGGAAGGCCTCACCGACGGCGACGTGCTGCTCCTGGAAAACGTGCGCTTCGACCCGCGCGAGACCAGCAAGGACGAATCGGAGCGGGCCAAGCTGGCCGCGGCGTTCGTCGAACTGGTCGGCGACGACGGCGCGTTCGTCTCCGACGGTTTCGGTGTGGTGCACCGCAAGCAGGCCTCGGTCTACGACGTCGCCCAGCAGCTCCCGCACTACGCGGGCACGCTGGTCGCCGCCGAGGTAGAGGTGCTGCAGAAGCTCACCAAGGACCCGGCCCGCCCGTACGCGGTCGTGCTCGGCGGCTCGAAGGTCTCGGACAAGCTGGCCGTGATCGAGGCGCTGGCCCCCAAGGTCGACACCCTGGTGATCGGCGGCGGCATGTGCTTCACCTTCCTTGCCGCGCAAGGACTTCCGGTCGGTGGCTCGCTGCTGCAGGCCGAGATGATCGACACCTGCAAGGACCTGCTCGAGCGCTTCGGCGACGTGCTGCACCTGCCGGTCGACATCGTCGTCGCCGACAAGTTCGCGGCCGACGCCGACACGAAGACCGTGTCCTCGACCGAGATCCCCGACGGCTGGCTCGGCCTCGACATCGGCCCCGAGTCGGTGGCCCGGTTCTCCGCACTGCTCACCGAGGCCAAGACCGTGTTCTGGAACGGCCCGATGGGCGTGTTCGAGTTCGAGAAGTTCGCCAACGGCACCCGTGGTGTCGCCGAAGCCATCGTGACCGCCACCTCCAAGGGTGCGTTCACGGTCGTCGGCGGCGGCGACTCGGCAGCTGCCGTGCGCGCGCTCGGCCTGCCCGACGACGGCTTCTCGCACATCTCCACCGGCGGCGGCGCTTCCCTGGAATACCTGGAAGGCAAAGAGCTGCCCGGTATTTCGGTGCTGGAGGGCTGAGCGATGGCAGCACGTAAACCGCTCATCGCGGGCAACTGGAAGATGAACCTCAACCACCTCGAGGCCATCTCGCTGGTGCAGAAGGTGGCGTTCGCGCTGCCCGAGAAGTACTTCGCGAAGGTCGACGTGACGGTGATCCCGCCGTTCACCGACCTGCGCAGCGTGCAGTCGATCGTCGACGGCGACAAGCTCCTGATCACCTACGGTGCGCAGGACGTCTCGGCGCACGACTCCGGTGCCTACACCGGTGAGATCAGCGGGTCGATGCTGGCCAAGCTCGGCTGCACCTTCGTGGTGGTCGGGCACTCGGAGCGTCGTCAGTACCACCACGAAGACGATGCGACCGTGCTGGCGAAGGCCAAGCAGGCGCTGAAGAACGAGATCACCCCGATCGTCTGCATCGGTGAGGGTCTCGGTGTCCGCGAGGCGGGCACGCACGTCGAGTTCAACCTCGAGCAGCTGCGTGGTTCGCTCAAAGGTCTGACGGCCGAACAGATTTCGCAGGTCGTCATCGCCTACGAGCCCGTCTGGGCCATCGGCACCGGCAAGGTCGCCTCGGCTGCCGACGCGCAGGAAGTGTGCGGCGCGATCCGCGGCGAGCTGGAGAAGCTGGCCTCCCAGGAGGTCGCTGCCGGTGTGCGCGTGCTCTACGGCGGTTCGGTGAACGCCAAGAACATCGGTGAGCTGATCCGTCAGACCGATATCGACGGCGCGCTGGTCGGCGGTGCCTCGCTCAAGGGTGACGAGTTCGCCACCCTGTCGGCGATCGCCGCGGGCGGTCCGCTGCCCTGATCGGGTAGTTCGAACACCGAAGGGCCGGAAACCAATAGGTTTCCGGCCCTTCGCATTCCGTGGCGCTATCGTGCGTGCAGGATGAGGCCGTAGCCGTTGTCGTTGCGCAGGGTGAGCGTGTCGGCGTCGACGGTGGCGGTGGTTTTCCCGTCCAGGGCACGCAGCACGTCCTGCTCGACCTCCATCACCTCCGGCGGGCACATCATCTTGGTGGTGCCGATCGCGAAGGTCACAGCCTCGCCCGGACCGACGCCCGCGGTTCCGGTCATCCGATTGCAGCCCGCGGTGCCGCTGACGGTGCCGCCCTCGCCGATGGTGAGGGTCGGGCTCGCCTCGTCGAGCGCGGTCGAACGGACCTGCGCGTCCGGGGTGAGCATGGTGGTGACAACCCAGGTGGTGCCGGTCAGCGGTTTGTCGGGGCTCACGATCTGCTTGTCGGTGAGATGGATGGTGACGGACTTGCCCGTCAGCGTCAGCCGGTCACCGTCGAGACGCCAGGTGGGATCGGATTCCAGGAAAGTGCTCTGCCAGGCGTCGGCGCTCGCGCGGTCACCGGGGCAGGCCATCAGCGTGCCCGCCAGCGGCGAGGTGTGCAGGATGTGGTTGCTCAGGTCGACACTGCCCCCGGCGGAGTTGCAGCCGGAAGTCGCCGAGATCCGGCCGTCGGTGAAGCTGAGCGTCATCGGACCGCCGCCGGGAATCTTGTCGCCGACGACCTCGGTGGAGATGTAGGTGTTGCCCATCGGTGTGGCGGTGTCGTCCACCGGATCCTTCTCGGCTGATCCGCACCCGGCCACCACTGTGCTGAGTATCGCGAGGGGTATCGCGAGGGTGGCGAGTGGTCGAAGGGTTATCCGCATGACGCCGATGGTACGTACGGGCCGCCCCGAACACCGACCGGCCGCTACGGCAGGCGATTGGTGAGGGTGTTCGGGGCGGGTAGGCGAGGTCTACTCGTGCGCGGTGCCCTGGCAGTTGGCGCTCGCGCTGCCCTGGTCTTCGGAGATCACCTTGCCGTCGACGGTGATCTTGCAGCTGACGGTGCCGCCGTCGAGGCCGGGCATCACGGTCAGCGAGACGTACTTGCCGATGCCGTCCATCGCGAGGTTCTTCGACCAGGGCAGTGCCACGTCGGACTCGGTCGCCACATCGACGTCCTTGACGACGTAGATCACCGTGGCGGTGCCGGATCCCGAAGCCTCGTAGGAGACATCGATCGTGCGCTTGGATTCCTTGTCGATCTCGTTGGCGACGGTGCCGACGAACGCGACGCAACCACCGACGATCAGCAACAGCACGAGCAGGATGCCACCGAGCACCCACGGCCACACCTTCTTCTTGCGTGGCGGCTGCGGGTATCCGCCCTGCGGCGGGTAGCCACCGCCGGGAGGCTGCTGGCCGTAAGGCGGTTGCTGGCCGTAGGGCTGCTGGCCATACGGCTGCTGCGGGGCATTCATGGGTCGTTCCTCCGTGTCGTACGAGCTCCCCCCGGGACGAAACGGGAGCTGCAGTCTGATCGCTCGAAAGCGCACAGAAGATAACACCGTATCGGTCGATCGCCGCTTTTATTATCGTGGGCCGCAAGGTATCTGGCCGTTCGCCGGGATACTGCACAACGGGCGGGCACCGGTGGGAGCAGGGGTCACAGCGCGCGGCACGGTGGTCGCCGGGGATAAGCTCGTCGGGTGGGCATCGTCGCGGCGGAACGGATCTCGACCTGGGCGCCGTTGCGGTCGCCGCTGTTCCGGGCACTGTGGATCGCTCAGCTGGTGTCGAACCTGGGTACCTGGATGCAGACGGTCGGCGCGCAGTGGCTGGTGGTCGACCAACCGAACGCGGCCGCGCTGGTGGCGTTCGTGCAGACCGCGCTGACGTTGCCGGTGATGTTGCTGTCGATCCCGTCCGGCGTGCTCGCCGACCTGGTGGACCGCCGCAGGCTGCTGCTCGGCGCGCAGACCGGCATGGCGCTGGTCTCGCTCACCCTCACGGTGTCCACCGCCACCGGCCACACCACCCCCGCGGTCCTGCTCAGCCTGCTGTTCCTGCTCGGCTGCGGGCAGGCCCTCACCGCCCCCGCGTGGCAGGCGATCCAGCCCGAACTGGTGCCGCGCGATCAGATCACCTCGGCGGCCGCGCTGGGCAGCATGAGTGTGAACATCGGTCGCGCCGTCGGGCCCGCGGTGGCCGGTGTGATCGTGTCGCTGGCCGGGCCGACGGTGGTATTCGGGTTCAACACGGTGTCGTTCATCGGCATCGTCGCGGTGCTGCTGGTGTCGAAATGGCCGACGCGAACGAGCCCGCTGCCCAGTGAACGGCCCCTCGCCGCGTTGCAGGCGGGCACCCGGTTCATCCGCGCGGCCCCCGCGATCAGGCGGGTGCTGTTCCGCGCGATCCTGTTCATCGCCCCCGCCAGCGCCGTATGGTCGCTGCTGCCGGTGATCGCGCACGACCGGCTCGGACTGTCGTCGTCCGGTTACGGTCTGCTGCTCGGCGCGCTCGGGCTCGGCGCGGTGTGTGGCGCGCTCGGGTTGTCGCGGATTCGAATCCTCTTCACCCCCACCCAGCGACTCTCGCTGGCCGCGATCCTGTTCGGCCTGGGTGCGGTCGCGACCGCACTGGTCCACAACGTGGCGGTCGTTCTCGTGCTGCTGGTAGGGGCCGGACTCGCGTGGTTGCTGGCGATGTCGACACTGAACTCGACCATGCAGTTGCTGCTGCCCGCCTGGGTGCGCGCCCGCGGGCTGTCGGTGTACATGCTGGTGTTCATGGGCGGTCAGGCGATCGGTTCCCTGCTCTGGGGCCTGGTCGCCGGGGCTTACGGTGCTGTGACCGCCCTGCTGATCGCCGCGGTGATGCTGGCGGGCTGCGCCGTGAGCACCCTGTGGTGGCCGATCCGGCACAACGTCGAGGAGATCGACCTCTCCCCAGCGGCGTTCTGGCCCGAACCCCAACTCGTCGTCGAGCCCGAACCCGCCGACGGCCCCGTCCTGGTGATGCGCGGCTACGACGTGCCACCCGCCGACGTCGCCACCTTCACCGAGTCGATGGCGCTGGTCGGGCGCTCGAGGCAGCGCACGGGCGCGATGGAATGGCGGCTCTACCGCGACGTCGGCACCGTCGACCGCTTCGTCGAAGCCTTCGTCGTGCGATCCTGGGCCGAGCACATGCACCAGCACCAGGTGCGCCTGACCGCCCGCGACCGCGAGATAGAACAGACCGTCGCCCAGTACTCAGCAGGCCCCGACACCGTCTCACACCTGGTCGCCGTCGAGCCTGGTTAAAGCGTGTCTGAAAGCCGTCTGGTTTCACACACCGCCCTTCTCGGGCGTCGTCGGTTCACGCCACAAGTGTGGCGTGGACCTCGGTTCCCGCGTCAACCGGGACGGTTTCACCGGCACCCGTAAGGTGTCGGTCAGCGCCTTCCCGTCGGCGGACTTTGGTAACCCGGCCTCCTGCTCGGGGGTCCGGGGATCGCGAAAAGTTCTGCTGCATTGTCGGCCACAGCGCGAGATTGATCGCCGCGTTGTGGTCACGGTCAGCACGAAACCCGCACCCACAGACGAACACTCGATCCGCCAACGACAAGTCGGCGTTGATTTCCCCGCAGGCCGAGCAGCGTTTACTCGACGGATACCAGCGATCCGCGATAGCCACCATGCCACCACGCCAACCCTGTTTGTAGGCCAACAGGCGAGCGAAGTCGGCCCATCCGGTATCGCTGATCGCACGAGCTAAACGGCGGTTGCCGAGCATTCCGGTCACGTTCAGGTCTTCGATCACGAGCCGGTCGTGGGTTTTGACCAGCTGGTTAGCGACCTGATGAGCGAAATGACGGCGAATGTTGGCGACTCGGTGATGATGGCGTGCTAATCGGGCAGCGGCGTCTCGACGGTTGTGTGAGCCCTTCTGTTTGCGTGACACCGACTTCGCCAGACGACGTTGCCGATCCAACCCGGTGATCAACGGTCGCGGCGCGGTATCGACGCGGGCGACCTCGGTTCCGTCGCCGGTCGCGGCGACCGCGAACACGCTCAATCCGCGATCGATCCCGACCCAACCATCGGCGTCGTCGTGTCGACGAGGTCGGTGATGGTGGGCGGGGTGCAGATCGGATGCTTCGACGGTCAGGCTGATCCTCCTCGAAAACCTGCTGGCACACCTCGGTTCGCCAGGCCAATCCGGTGACCTGCATTTCGGTGCCACCGTCGGTGTCGACGGCGAAGATTCGGCCTGCGGCTTCGGTTTTCTTCCAGGTGTTGAACGTGTTGATCAGGTCGAACCCGGTCCATGGCACACGGTGTTCGGGGCAGGTCTTGCGGGTTCGAGAGCTCCCGTCCTCTGCAGTCTCCGGGTGGTCGACAGGTGAGCCGTTGGGGCGGGATCGATACCGAACGCCGTCCCGTCGGTGCCCCATTAGACCAGTCGATCCTCCACCACCTAGGATGAACCTCATGTCGCTGTTCCTCGATATCCTCCTTGTGATCACCAGCTTGCTGTTGGTGCTGCTGGTGCTGTTGCACCGCGCCAAGGGTGGCGGCCTGTCCAGCCTCTTCGGTGGCGGCGTGCAGTCGAGCCTGTCGGGCTCCACCGTCGTCGAGAAGAACCTCGACCGCATCACCATCTTCGTCGGCATCGTCTGGTTCATCGCGATCCTCGGCATCGGCCTCGAGATCAAGTTCGCCTGAGTCCGCCCTGCTGTCGTAGCCTGCCGCACCGGGGAAGCAACCGGTAGCGTGGCCACATGGGCGATGGGGGAGTAGCGCCACTGCGAAGGCCGGTGCCGCGTTGGTGGACGATCATCATCTTCGGGGTGACCGGGCTGGTCATCGTCGATTGTCTGTGGCTGCTCTGGCAGAACATGGTCGACGGTAGGTTGTCGGTGACCGGCTCGCTGCTGTTCGGTCTGCTCGCGCTCGGCGTGTGCTGGCTCGTGGTCGCAGCGGTGGGGATGATCGCGTACCGGCAGTTCGTCATGGTGGCGGTGGCGCCTGCGGTAGTGGTGCTGACCGGGTTGCTGGGCTGGTTCGGTGTGCCGGAACAGTTCGGGTGGCTGGTGTCGAAGTCGCATTTCGAGCAGGCCGCGCAGACGTGCGACGAGACAACCGCGGGTCATCGGATCGGCGTCTTCACCGTCGAAGCCGTCCAGCGGAAAGACGGTGGCTGCCTGTTCCGAACGCCCGGCGGATTCGTCGGTGGTTCCGGGTTCGCCTATCTACCGGGCGGTGCCCCGCCGAAGTCGGGCGAGTACGACGAGAGATATCGCCCGTATGACGGTGTCTGGTACCGGTATTCGCTGTCGTAGCGGCTAACGTCCGGCCGCCACGACCTTGCGGGCAGCGACTTCGATGTCGGACTCGCTGAGCAATACCGTGTCGGCGGCGGGGCCGAGTGGAATGAAACTGTCCGCACTCGTCACCCGGGCGAGCGCACCGCGGTAGCCCGCGTCGATCAGTGCCGCGTAGACGGATTCGGAAACTCCACCGCTGCTGCGGGTTTCGTCGGCGACCAACACCCGCCCGGTGTCTTCGGCGTGGCGGATCAGATCGGCGACCGGCAGCGGATTCAGCCAGCGCAGGTCGAGGACGCGTGCCCGAATACCCTGGGCGGCAAGATGATCCGCAGTCCGCAAGCTCATCGGTACGCCGTTGCCGAAGGTGACGATGGTGAGATCGTCGCCGTCGCCGTAGATACGGGCACTGCCGATCGGAACGTGGTCGGAAACCGGTGCTGCCAGCCATGATTCGTCACCGGGGTGCAGATCTCGGGTGTGGTACAGCGCGATCGGTTCGACGAACAGGCACACGCGACCATCGACCCTTGCTGCTGAGACACACGTTCGCAGCATGGCGGCGGCGTCATCGGCGCGGGCAGGTACCGCCACTACGATGCCGGGGATATCACGCAGTGCCGCAAGGGAATCGTCGTTGTGGAAGTGGCCGCCGAAGCCCTTCTGGTAGGCGAGGCCGGCGATCCTGATGACCATCGGGTTGCGGTACCGACCGTTCGAGAAGAACTGCAGAGTCGCTGCTTCGCCGCGGATCTGGTCGGCCGCGTTGTGGACGTAGGCGAGGTACTGGACCTCGGGGATCGGGATGAAGCCGGCCAATCCGGTGCCAAGGGCGGTGCCGAGGATGGACTGTTCGTCTAGGAGGGTGTCGAAGACGCGACGGGCACCGAACCGTTTTCTGAGGCCTTTGGTGACGCCGTACACCCCGCCCTTGCGGCCGACGTCCTCACCGAAGACCAGCACATCGCGATCTCGGGCGAGGAGTTCGCCAAGGGTGTGATTGATCGCTTGCGCCAGCGTCATCCGGGGAGGCATGTTCGTCGGATCGAGGGAGTCGGCGTCGCAGGTCGATCCTGTTGCGGTGGTTGATGATTCGTGAGCACTGGTGTTCGTGTGGGCATGCTGTACAGGGCGGACCACGTCGTCGCGGACAGCATCCGGATGCATGGGTGCGAGCGGCGCGATCACGGCCGCCGCGGAGTCGAGCCGTGCTTCTCGCACCACCTCATCGGCGGTCTCGCGAACGCGTGCGCCGATGCGTTCGTAGCGATCGAGGAGCTCGCCCGCATCGGCGACCCCCGCTGAGATCAGGTAGCGGGCGGTGCCGAGCAGCGGGTCGAGAGCCAGATCAGCGGCGATGTCGGCCGGGCCCCGATAGGCCGACTCGACATCGGACCCGGCATGCCCACCCAGCCGAACCGTCCGCAGGTGCAGGAAAACCGGCACCCGCCAGGTCCGGGCCAGATGCACCGCGTCTTCAGCAGCGCCGAGCACATCAGGCAGATCACATCCATCGGCGGCAATATAGGTGAGCCCTGGTCGCGGACCATAGGCTCGTTCGATCCAGTCCGGCGCGGTGGGCACACTGATACCGAGCCCGTTGTCCTCACACACGAAAACCAGCGGCATCGGCACCCCCTGATGAGACGCATGCACCGCCGCATTGACGGCCCCGACCGCCGTCGAATGATTGGCCGACGCGTCCCCGAAACTGCACACCACCACCGCATCCGCAGGCCACGGACACGAAATCCCTTGCTTAGCAGCCCGATCCAACGCGAACGCCAACCCCACCGCCCGCGGCAGATGCGAAGCGATGGTCGACGTCTGCGGAATGATCGACGCCGCCGCACTCCCGATCACCTTGTGCCGCCCACCGGATATCGGATCAGCAGCCGCCGCGACCACCCCCAGCAGCACATCCCGAATCGGATCCAGCCCCGAAATCTGCTTACACCGCTGCACGAAGAACGCCGCCGACCGATAGTGCAACAGCGCCGGATCATCGACCCGCAGCGCCGCCGCCACCGCCGCATTGCCCTCGTGCCCCGACGATCCGATGCTGTAGAACCCCTGCCGAGCAGCTCCCAACCGCCGAGCCGCCAGATCGAGATGCCTACTGGCGACCTGAGATTCGAACAGCTCGATCCCGAACGAGGCATCGATGGCATCGAGCGGGTCGACCCGGCCGGATACCCGGAGACTGCCCATCGCGCCCCGAAATGCCCCATCCAGATCAACAGAACCCAGTGCCACCGCGACCACTCCTCGCCCGAGGGAGAGCCGACGTCCGAACCATCGGCCTGCCAAGAAAGCTACTGTGGTCGTTGATGGACACGGTGCAATTCCCGCAGATGCGCGCAACTGTGTTGTCCGCACTCGAAGCCCTGGCAGACCCCGAGTACCAGCAACGGGTGTGGCTGGAACGCCGGTTCCCCCAGGAGAGATTCTACGACGATCTCGACGAGAACATCCACGCCCTCTACGACGATTGCGTCGTACTCCCGGATCCCCGGGACAGAATCGGCACGATTCTGATCGACGACGAAGAAGCCGCCGCGTTGGTGAACCTCGGTCGCGTGTTGACGCCGCTCATCGACGACCTGGGGGATGCGTCGGACTCGGTGTACGTAGGTGATGCACGGTGGAGTTCGGTCGTTGCGGCAGCGCGTGCGGCGTTCGCCGCGTTGGCACGAAATCCGTAGGTCCCCAACGATTGGGCCGCTGATCCACGGAGCGCATGTGTCGCCGGGTTCGCGGAGCCGGTAGTGTCCGGTGTTCACGTGGGACGGGCGAGGAGGGGCTATGACGGTGCCAGGTGGGCCGGGAGGATCGTGGGGATATCCACAGCAGTCGGGGCCTTACGGTGCGCCACCGCAGCAGCCCTATCCACAGCAGCCATACGGCCAGCCGACCTATCCGCCGCAGCACCAGCAGCCGCCCGCGCAGTACGGCGCACCGCAGCCGAATTACGCTGCACCACAGCAACCCCCGCAGCCGACCGCACCCCAGGAGAGCCCGGCCGTACAGGCCTACCTGGCCGCCGTCACCCACCACATGACCATGGGTGGACTCCAGGTCAGCCGAAACTGGGTGGGCCCGGTCCTTT
This sequence comes from Nocardia sp. NPDC058705, assembly GCF_042749305.1. Taxonomy (NCBI): domain Bacteria; kingdom Bacillati; phylum Actinomycetota; class Actinomycetes; order Mycobacteriales; family Nocardiaceae; genus Nocardia; species Nocardia sp. NPDC058705. Next base: position 107,328 of record NZ_JBHYRN010000003.1, read on the forward strand.
CCCTCATCGGCGTCGGCGCGGTGATCAAGAGCGCTCTCAACCCGATCGAACTGGCCGTCTGCGTAGGCCACGCCGGTGAGATCTCACCCGCCACCGTCGCCGGATTCACCAGACAGGTAGACGAATTCGCCCGCTCGATCCGCCGCCCGAGCGCCTTCGCGGTCAAAGGCGGCGCCTGCGCCGTCGCCGCCCTGATCTCCGACCGAGTCCACCCCGCCAGCTTCGGCGCCGTCACCAACAAGGCAATGAGCTACGGCACCGTGGTAGTCCCCGCCGTCATCGACCTCACCAACCGCCAAATAATGATCGCCCAAAACACCCCCGTGATGGGTTTCGCCCTCTGGAGCACCGTCCGCGGCAAAGCCGGCATGTACCTCCCCGACCCCCGCGCAGTCCTGGGCTGACCTCCGGAGCCCGCGTGACCAGTTCGTCAGCCCTCTGCACAGGTCGAGGTCAGCAGTCCCGGTAGGTCACCAACGATTGACGCAACTGACCTATGACCATTTGTGAGAACTTCGTCGAATTGTCCGGCGTGACAATAGACCATGTATTGGCGACCGGCGCCGATCACCTCAACGGGGAATGGATCGAACCAGGGAGGTTGCGGTCGGCCGAGTGGATCCGTCTCCAGATTGACATCGAAACTGTCAGCTGTGCATTTGTTGATAAAAACCGCAATCGGACCGACCGAATCGTCGGGCACATCGTATCCGTATTCATCCCAGAGCTCTACGATTTCGGGAGTCAAGGCCACCAAAATAGATCCACTGTGGTCGCCGAAATGGTGTCGCCCTTCGACCCACGGAACATAGTCCACCCAGCCGTCGACTGCGTCTGTCGACACCAGAAGCTCAGGCCAATCAGTCGCCCATCGATCGATTGTTGCCACAACAGCTGCCGTTGGCGCGAACGGAACAATAGATGATGTATCTTCGCCGGTTATCACGGCAGTTGTGAAAGCTGGGAGAACTGCCTGGCATACCCCTGATTGGAATAGCTTTCCACGGTATCGAAGTACGAATATCCTGCAGTCTTGACGGCAGTCAGAAGTTCCGATTCCGGCAGTGCGGCTGCGCGCCTCGTACTGCCTCCCGACGATACTTTCACCAGACCATTTTCAATTCGCTCGAATATCAGCGAGGTACTTTGGCTGGGATAGAGTGTGCATGCCCTTCCCGTCTTCTTGAACTTTACCGTCATGCTGACGATGTATGCCCAGAGTTCATCGATGTCATCCCACGTGTCCAGTCTCAGAATTGGTCGATAGCCAACCTGCATGTCGATCGCACCGCAGATGCGTCTATTGGCCTGGAATGAGATACTTATAGTCTCACCTAGCGGCAGGAATTCTCCCTCCGCGTTTCGGATATACGTTTCGATAGTGATCATTCTAACTCCCTGTGATTCCGTCCATGCGACCGTTTCTTCGTCAGGCAAGCAGGATCACTCGAAGTCAACATTCAGATGAATCGTGTCCCCAGCACGGAATTTGTATAATCCGGATAAACTCCGAACACCGACTATCCTGTCACTTTTTATCATAACCTCGCACTCACCCAATTCGAACTGGGCAGTGCGAGCATTCACATGCGTACCCTTCTACCAGCGCGGAACGCGCTTCTGGATCTCCGATGCCGCGTAGCAAACCGCGTCCAGGCCCCCAGTTGATCGAGTCTCCTACCGAATAATCGAACTGTCGTACGCGACCATATCTGAACTGGACTTCTCGGTCGACGAGCTTCTCGCAATTCTCACACTCAGAGGTCCATCGGACCGTATTGAATCCAGACATCAGAAGTTCACTCCATGAAATCCTAGTTAATTCAGCCTACCGCGGACCATCCCTGCCGAGGCTTGGAGGCGTCGGCCTCATTCCAAATTGAAATTATGTGCCCCTCGCCGTACGTGGCAACGACGAGTGCCCGCGCTGCATCGAGGGATGTCGCCAGCATTTCCAGCCGGATTCCAGGTTTGTCTCCAATCCAGATCATCCCGACGTATTCACGCATCCGAATTCTCGTCCACATCTACGAAACACGACGAAGAAGGATCTTTCAGGTAGGCTGATATCTTCGATACATATGCGAAACCAGCGACAATGTCCAAGTGTGTCGTAGAAGTTCCTGATGTCCTGGCACGCACCACCGTCTTTTCACCGCATCTATACGTAGATATATCTAGGTCGATCACGGATGCGGTGCTAAAGCCCGATATTGCAACACTTTCAACGGCGGTCAGACATAGTTCGAGTTGCACCGTGTTGTATCCCATGATTGCCCATTTTCTAGGCGGATCAACCGGGAATTCACAAAAATCGAACCGCAGATATACACTTGGCCCGTCACGGTGCAAGCGAGCCTCGTGGAGCACGACGCCGTCCAGCGACGGAGTGAGTGATCCGAATATTGCTCGCACACTACGCGAGTCGGTCAGGGCTTCGACCCAACTCACCCGTCCGTCTCCGTAGTTCTTTGAATTCGCCATCGATCTAGTTCGGCGAGATAGCGCGGGTTCACCATCCAAACACTGGCGCACTGAGCCGACATGCGTAGACGTATGACGACCTTGGGAAATGTCCAAGACACTTCAATATGGTGATTCATTTCGGGGGGCAGAAGAAGCGAGGGACCGATCATCGACTCTATTACGCGGGCCAGAGAGTTGAATTCTTCCCGAATGCGTCCGGCAGTCACTTCGCTATCGTCATCAGGCAAAGGTGAGACTTCAATAGCTCTCAAGGCGCAGTATCTGACGGTACGTTCACTCACCCTCAAACTTGCCAGCGGCCATCGCACGTCTATGTCAGTAGTCAGGTCGCCCCCGTCCTCGATCGAGTACCTCCCGTCGGGTTCGGAGGTTTCATGCCAACCAACAATATCGCAGAATTGTCGAATGTTGTCACAGGTCCACGTCCAGTCAAACTTGGATGCGACGGCAACCTTCGCGGCGACCCTACGCTCGATTTCGCGCTTACTGGTCAGTCGTCTCGCGGCTGCGGCCAACTCGTGACTGTGCCTGCGGGCCATGTCGACCATCTGTGAAAGGACTAGAATATCGGGCACTGATCCAGGCGACGTCGTGAAAAGTTGAACATATCCACTCAACTTGTTTACGTCTTCGCCAACAAACCACATTCCACTGGAAAAACCTTCGGGTATCGAATCCATCGATGTATGCACGTAGCTTATATGGTCGACAGTCCACAACGTTGGTATCTGTTCCAATGTTCGATCGGTGCGTTCACCATATACCGCAACATCTCCAACACTCACCTCACCAGCTAAGCAACGGTTCGAACAAAGCACGGTGTCGAGCGATACCATCCTAAAGAGCTCGTGGATTCCGATTACACCGCTAGCGCCCACGTCAACTGGCCCCTATTTATTTACAGTACATACATTTGAATATCGATTGAGCTTCAGGTCGGGTTGTTGGAAGGTGCTGTAGGCAACGGGAATCCGTCTGGGTAAATTCGAATTGAGTAGCTTGTGCAGGCTACCAGGCTGTCCACTCCGGTAGATTTCAGCGCTAGACACTTAACTCTAGTCCACTTGGATTCATCTATATCAGAAATATGAAGCAAATCCAGAGACTGTGACTCGTTGGCCCAATCAATCGTTATCGACTTGAATACCGTTTTTATTTGCATTGCGAAAACGCTGAAGAATCTGATCGATACAAAGGTTGGATCCGGAGATCTGTCGAAGCTGCGGAACTCCAGTTCTGAGAGAGACAGGTTGTAGCGCCACGGCCTGAATTTTAATTCGAAGTGGATCGGAAGGTTGCCGTCGGCCCGTGTGTATCGATGATCAGGTAAAGGGGTTGTCATATCGGCTCCCGTTGCGATAGAAGAAGACGTTCGACATCGTGCTGCGATTGTCCATGATATACGACAATTCCCACGGTGTTACGTGCCCGTCGAATATTGGATCGGTTCCTCTTGCTCTTCCAGCTGATGTAACCCACTCTTGATCTTCGAGTCCATCGAGGTTGAAATGTATCGGAGTGTCTGGATCTCGCACAAAATTTTGAAATTCGTTCACCCAGTCATCGCCTTGGGAGGGCCAGTCATGATATGACCGCGCCCCGACTGAACTGGCAAAGTCCTGTAGAGCCATCGGGTCGCCGTCGATGTCGCTGAAGCCGAGAGCGATCCCGCCATCGCAATCAGGCGCCAGCCCGAGGGAATCCGACCAACGCATTGGGTTTCGCGGATACGTCGCCGGATTCGGAGCGGGGACGAGCCCGAGTGGGTCTTGGGTCAAATATCGACCGGTTGGGGGTCGTAGTAGCGGTGGTGGTTGTAGTGGAGTCCGGTTTCGGGGTCGTGTTGTTGGCCTTGGAATCGGTGGGGGGTGTTGGGGCCTGTCCAGGCGGTTTGACCCCAGAGAGTGGTAGTGGCTGTTGAGATGATTTCGCCAGTAGCAGGGTTGGTGAGGTGGGTGGGGGCGCCTTGGAGATTGGTGACGATGGCCCAGAATTGGTCGTCGATTGATTGGGTGAGGGGGACGTGGGTGGTGGGGTGGTTGGTCCAGGTGTGGGATTGGGCGCTGGTGGGGGTGGTGGTGGTTTGTTCGGTGAGGTGGACGCCGTCCCAAGCGAAGTCGGTGCGGGTGTTGTCGGCGTGGTTTTGTTTGCTGGTTCGGCGGCCGAAGGGGTCGTAGGTGTAGTGCCAGGTTGTGTTGTCGGGGGTAGTGACTTCGGTGAGTTGGTCGAAGGCGTTGTAGCGGTAGTGCCAGATCGCGGGTTTGCGGGAGATCCGGGTCTTTTCTTTGCGGATCAGGCGGCCGGCGGGGTCGTAGTGGTAGCGGGTGCGCCCGGCGCGGATGAGTAGGTTGTTGCGGTACTCGAACCGCGGATCGGTCGCGGGTTCGGGCGGGTTGTGGTCGGGGGAAACAGGATCCGGCGGTGTCGGCGATGGCGGAATGTCGGCGGTGGTGAGGTTCGACAGCGGGTCGTAGCTGTATTGCTCTGTGACACCCAGGTTCGGAGTGGCGATGTGGGTGACGCGCCCGATGACGTCGAGGGTGTAGTCGCGACGGCGGGTCATGGCAGCCGTTGTGGTGGTATGGCTGGTGATGTAGCCGTCGGGGCGCCAGGTGTATTCGTCGCGTTCGAGGAGTTGGGTGGGTGCGCTGGTGTGGGGGTCGAGTTGGACGAGTTCGCGACTGATGGTGTGGCCGGTGGGGCTGTAGGTGTTGTGTTGACCGATTCCGCCACTGTGCCAACTATTTTGGCGGCCGAGGTGGTCGTGTGTGAAGTCGAAACGGTGCCCATTGGTGGTCAGGGCAGCGATCTGCCCTGTCGGGGTGCGTTCGTATCTGGTTGACGCACCACTCGGGGTCGAATATCCGACGCGGCGACCGTGCTCGTCGTAGTCGTAGGTGACCGGTCGGCCGTCGACGTGCTGGGTCAGAACTCGCCCGGCCGGGGAATGGTCGAACGCAACGGTGTGGATAGTGGTGTCGTGCAGACCGTTTCGGGCTGTGGCGAGTTGCCCGGTGGGGGTGTAGGTGTTGGTGATCCATTCTCCGGTGTCGGTGCTGACTCCGGTGAATCGGCCCAGAATGTCGAAGCTCAGGCGGCGTTCGACTCCGGTGGGGGTGGTGATGGTGGTGGGACGGTTGAGTAAGTCGTAGTCGGTGCGGGTGACCGAGCCGTTGTAATCGGTTTCAGCGCGGACGTTGCCGACTTCGTCGTATTCGTAGGTCCAGGTGTCACCGAGGGGGTTGGTGACTGTGGTCAGGCGGCGTTCGGTGTCATGGGTGTAGGAAGTATCGGCGCCGTCAGGTGTTTCGCGGGTAGCGACCAGATCGAACGTGCCGTAGGTATAGCGGGTGATCGCGCCGATCTGGTTGGTATGGGTGAGCAGGTTCGCTTCACCGTCATAAGTCCACGACTGCGTGGCTCCCTCGGCATCGGTGCGCGACAGCAACTTTCCCTCGACCGAGTATTGGCTGGTGCTGGTGTTGCCGAGGGGGTCGGTGAGTGTGACCGGTCGACCGAACGGGTCACGTCCGACAGTGGTGATGACGTTGCCGGGTTCGGTGATCTGGATCGGTAACCCGGCCGGGTCGACGTCGATGTTGGTGGTAGCGCCGGTCGAGAGGGTGATCGATGCAGGTGCACCGCACGGGTGGTGGGTGTAGGAGGTGGTGACGCCTTCGGCGTCGGTGACGGTGGACAGGTTGCCGTGCTCGTCGTAGGTGCGGGTGATCGTTGTGCCGTCGACATCGGTGATCACGGCCGGACGACGCGGTGCCGTGTAGGTGATGGTGATGGCTTGTTGGTCGGGGCGGCGGACCAGGACCAGGTCACCATCGGCGTTGTAGAGGTAGACGGTGGTGTTGGCGTAGGCGTCGATGTGGCGGATCGGTTGGCGGTACTCGTTGTAGTCGGTGATCGAGGTCGCCCCGCGTGGGTCGATCAGGTTGCGCAGGCAGAGGTCTTCGTCGAACTCGAAAACCTGGGTGGCGCCGAGGGAGTTCGTGTGGTGGGTGCGGGTGCGACCGAATTCGGGGAGCTGTTCGTAGGTGAAGGTGGCGGAGAGGATGTTGTCGGTGCCGACCTGTTTGATCACCCGACCGGTCCGGTCGTAGGTGTTGTGCATTTCGGTGCCGCGGGAATCACGCCACGACAGCATCCTGTGTTGGTCGTCGTAGCGGAACTGTGTGGTGGCACCGACACCGTTGGTGACCGCGGTGAGATCACCTGCGGTGTAACCGAATTCACGAACCGTGACCGCTGAGGTAGTGCCGTCTGGTTGGGATCCGACGACGGTCAAGGCAGTGATGCGGGCGTCGTCGGTGGTGATGTCGACGCGGTAGCCGCCGGAGTGGGTGATGTGGGTGGGAATGCTGTCGGGGTTGTAGTGGAATCGGATGTGGTTGTGGTGGCGGTCGGTGATCTCGGTGATCGGATAGTTGCCGACGGGGGTTTCCGACGTGGTCGAGGTTGTGGTGGGTCGGAAACTCCAGGTGAGTTCGCGGGTGGGGTCGTGGACGGAGTAGGCGCCTGTTTCGGTGCGGGTCATCGTCGCGCGGGTGCCGTTGTGCACTGGCCGAACCGGAACGTTGGGGGCGGTGTGGGGGAATTGCCATACCTCGCCGTCGGGGCCGACGAACCGGGCGCCGACTTGGTCGATCTCGACGCGCATGTCCAGGGTCGCTGCCCATGAGGGGCCGAACCAGCCACCGGACCGGTACGACGAACGGTGTCGGCGGGTCAACACCAGCGCGAGCACGCCGGGGAGTTCGAGATCGGTTTCGGGGAGCAGGAATTCGCCGGTGGCGACGTCGACGGGGTCGCCGCAGTCGATGGTTTGCTTCGCGGTTTTGTTGACTTCGGGTTTCTGTGAACCGGTTTGGTCGGGAAGGGTGCTGGTATCGGGTGTGTTCGCCGGTTTCGTGGTCCCCGAGAGATCGGGTGTCGTGGGTGCGTCGGGTGTACTCGCCGGATTCGTCGGAGCGTCAGATGGTTTGGTGCTCGACGGTGTTGTCGGGGTATCGGCCGGCTTGGTGCCCGCAGGACTGGTGTTGGTGTTGTCGGCGTTCTTCGAGGACTTCGACGGGGTCTTCTTGAACGCCTTCGCGATATCACCGAACGCCGACTTCAACTGCTTCAACAACGGTTTCAGCTTGTCCATCGTCTTGGCCAGCTTGGAGAACAACTTCGAGATCGTCGACACAGTCTTCGCGATATAAGCCGTGGCTTGGACCGCGACCAACGGCGTCGCCAAGCCGACTGAGAACACCAACTCCGCAGCCCACACCGCGAGACGGCCCACGGTCTGAGCTACCAGGTCGCGGACGGTTTCGCGGACTGCGGCCACGATTCCACCAGCCAGCCGGATCGCTGACGCCGCAGCAGTGGCGGCGGTGTTGGCCGCAGTGAGCAAGTTCGTGGTGTTGGAGGCGGCGTTTTTGTAGGCGGTGGCGGTTTGGCCGGTCCAGTCCGTCACGTCGGTGGAGACGGCTTTGTTCTGGGCGGTGGCGACTTCGCTGATGCGGGTGGCGACGTTGTCCCAGGTTTTTGCGTAGGCCTCGATTTGGGCGGGGTCTCCGGCGATCCAGTCGAGGGCGTCCTGGAGGGGTTGGCAGTGTTCGATGAGCCAGCCGACGCCGTAGCCGGCGAGGGTGCCGAGTGGGTCGACGACCAACGAGACGGCTTCGGCGGCCAAACCGACCACGCCGAGTCCGGTTTCGATCCAGGAACCACCGGAGATGGCGTCGGAGAGGTCGGTGACGGAGCTGACCAGGCTGATGCCGGTGGACCAGTCGGTGGTGTCTTGTTTGGCCGCGATCAGCGGGTTGGTCACGATAGACCGGATTCTTGGGTCTTGAGCGCGGCGGCGTTGGTGGTGTCCTGGGTGGTGAACGCGTCCGCGACAGCGGTGAGGTTGGTGCTGGTGGTACCGAAGGCGTCGATCGCGGCTTGGATGGCGTCGATACCGTCGGTTTCGACCGCGTCGACGAATAGCGGGCCGAGGAAGGCACAGAGTTTGCCGAAGGCGTCTGAGGGGGCGGAGACAGCTTGGGCTGCTTCGAGTGCCTCGTTGAGTCCGGATCCAGCGGAAGAGACGTTCGTGGCGTGGGATTTGATTTTGTCTGGGGAGATGGTGAGTTCCCCGCCTGCGCTGGTCATGGTGTGTGCCCGCCCCTCATCATCTGTGAAGCCACCCGGTCGGCAGGCACTCCCTGCCCTCGACCTGCGGTGTTCGAAATTGGCCTAACAGGTCGGGGCCGGTGGGTGGACCGGTGGTGCGACCTGTGGCACGTGATGCCGATGGCCGAGCGTAGCGGAGGGGAAAGAGATTGCGCTCGTGGAAAATTCGATGGAACCGTGGGCGGTCGTGGTGCGTCTAAGGGGGTGGTCGTGGGCAGTGGTGCGGCGTCGGCGCAGCGGTTCCGCGGAAGGAGGTGCGCATGTATTCTGGCAGCGAGATCAGCTGGCGCAGCCGCATCGGCGGGGGATCGCAGTGTGCTGGTGGACGCCGCGCACTCTCGGAGGGGTATCGAAGGAGGCACGTGCGTAACGGTCGGATTCTAGGCGCGACGATGGTCGGGGCTTGCTTGGTCGGGATCGTGGGGTGCGGGAGTTCTGTCGACGGGACGCCGACGGCCACGGTGCCGACTCGTGATGCGGAATCGATTCAGGTGTACAACCCGTGCACGGAGTTGAGTGCGGATGTGCTGCGGGCGACAGGGGTTGATCCGGCGTCCAAGACCACGGTTACCGACCCGCCATCCGGGCCTTCGAGTTGGCGGGTATGCGCATGGTTCCCTGACGGGAATCCATATGGGATGACTGTCTTTTCGACCAGCCACACGCTCGATGAGACCAGATCTAAAGACACCATTGTGGATATTCGCGAAACCAAGGTTGGGCAGCGGACTGCAATTTCATTCCGGGAGAAGTCCGACCCGGACGGGTGCTTCATTGCGTTCGAAGCCGAACAGGGAATGTTCGAGATATCAACGTCGTGGCTTTCGAGCGGTAAACGTGATGTGGACAGTTGTGTGATTTCGTCGAAGCATGCAACCGACATTGAACCCCACCTGCCGAAATAGATTCCGCCGAATGGCGCGGTACGATTGAGGATAGTTATGGCTAACGGTCTTGATCAAGATATTACCCAATGGAAGACAGTTAAACAGCAGGCTGTTGCTGGTGAATTCAAGATGGAGGAAGCTATTGGCGAGGCGCTCCGTACGGCCTGCGCTAATTACGTGACCAAGCTTGAGAGGTTGCAGGTCGCTGCTAAGGGTTTGGAGCACATCTCGGGGTTCGGTGGCATACCGTCGGCTGACGTGCTCAAGCAGAAATTCCAAAGCAAGGCCGTGAACGGCGAAGGTGGAGACTCTGCACTCAAGCGGCTCGAACAGCATATCGAGATCGCTGGACTCATGCGGGACACCTACGCGGCTGCAATCGGGAAGTTCAAAGAAACCGATCAGCAGCGCGCTGCCGAACTCAATAATAAATAGGAAGAACTCGGATGGTATTCCCCTTTGCGGCGGCGCTTCCCGCGATCATCTCCATCGGCGGCTTGAAGGTCTACGACAACTACTCGCAGTCGTCGAACAATGCCGACGACCAGAAGCAGCGGAACCAGGACGCGACGAATCAGTTCGGTGGTGATCAACAGGTCATCAACAATGAACGGACGATGCTGCAGGGCCGCTTCGACGGGACATACGCCGGTACGAAGATCGTCCAGCACGAAGAGTTCGGCGCCTGGACTCACCAAGAGATCTGGGACGCACTGCAGGGTAACAATGGCAAACCCGCAGTCTCAGTCAACGATATCAATGCCGCTGCAAACGGTTGGCGTCAGCTCGACGACGGGCAGGGCAGTGGCGGCGGTATGCGCGAGGCCGTCACGACGTTCCGCCAAGAGGTCGAGCGCGCGATCGAGGAGCACTGGAAGGGCAAGGCGGCCACCGCTTCGATGGAGAGCACCCGTGCCTATGGTGTCGAAGCCGAGAAACTCGCGCTGACCTTCGAGATGGTGGCCAACGGCATCGACCTGCTCGAGGACGCCCTCGGTCACGCGAAAACGGCGGTTGGCCAGCCCGACAACGTCTCCACCTTCGACAATATCGTCGCGAAGATTCCCGGCAGCGGTCTGTTGAAGACGGCGAAGCATCGCGCTGACGAGGAGACGAAGGCGGCGCAGCAGGTGATGCAGACCGTTTATCAGCCCGCGGCGCGCGAAGTCGATGCGAAGACCCCGGTCCTCGCGCAGGCAGTCAGCACATTCAAAGCCGCCGCCGTTGATCCGGGGGGCAAGCAACCGGGCGGTACCACGCAACCCGGCGGCACCACGCAGAATCCCGCCGGGACGCAGACCCCGCAGACCCCGGAGACGCCGCAAACTCCGTCGACGACCCCGGAAGGTACCGATCCCAGCTCCACGACACCGGAGAGCACAACGCCGACGACTACCACCCCGGAAGAGCCGACGACGCCGGCTGCTACCACTCCAGCGGGCACGACGCCGGCGGGTGTGGGTTCGCCCAGCGGCTCGCCGTTGGGCTCGGGGGGAAGTCCGGGTGGTTCGCCCGGCGGTTCACCTGGTGGTTCGCCGGGTGCCGGCACACCGAGCGCGGGAGTGCCCGTGCCCGGCTCGGCGGGTCAGCCGACGGGCGCCGCGGCTGCGCGCGGTGGGGCCGGAGCGGGCTCGGGCGGTCGCGGTATGTCCGGCATGCCCGGAATGGGTGGTGCGGGTGCGCGTGGCGGCAAGGGTGACGACGACAGCGAGCACAAGATCCCGGACTACCTCATCCAGGACCGGGAAACGGAATTGCTCGGCGTTCAGCCGCGGGTGCTGCCGCCGGGCGGGGTGATCGGCGAATGACCGGATCCACGTGGCAGATGGAAGGTCTCACCTTCACCATCGCCCTGGAGGCTCTCGGCAGGGACCGACTGCCTTACCCGCTGAGCTACTTCCCGAACGACCTCGAGTTCCCCGGCGAGCTCGAACGCAGTCGGGTCGCGGCGGCGCAGCGACTGGCGGGACGGTTCGACGAGACGCTCTACGGGGCGCTCGCTGTTCTCCTCGAGCCCGAGATGCGGGTGGAGGTCTACGGGTTCTACGGTCCGGACCAGAACCAGGTGGTGCGGATCCACGCCGGAATCTCCGGCGACACAGCGACATTGGCGGTTCAGCGACCTGGGTCAACCCGTGAGTACGGCACCGACATCACCGTCAGCACCCATCAGCCGCATCGCATTGCCGCCGAAGTGATCTCGCGCATTCCGCGGTTGGCGGCCGGTGGTCTGCGAGCGTTCAACGGTAGGCGCAGCGATCTCGAACAGCGAACATACGGGCAACAACCCAACCGGCTCACACCCGTCGAGGAGACGCAGCGCTTCTTCAACCGTTCGCGGGTGGGCATGGGGGAGATCACGGTGCTGCCCGGTTTCGCGCTCGATTCCAAGCCGACCGACGACGGGCGAGCGTTCATCTGGCTCGACTATCCGAACGACGGGCGCTACCTCCTGCACGAGCACGGTCCTGACGACATCTCGGTCACTCCCGGCTCGCCGGAGGAACTGCTCCGGCAGCTCCAGGAGCGCATCGATGCGGTCGCGAGGGCGCGTGTCTACGCGGCTGCGCCGGCGTTCGACAACTACGACGAGGAAGACGATCCGGAAGGCGAATACTTCCGTCGGCAGAGCTGGCTTGTCTGAGGCGGCGAGTGAGTGACGACACAGTCGGCTCGGCCGGGGTGGGGTCATTTCGCTGGTGGGAGGGTGTTGTGGAATCGGACAGAGGTATAACTCGTGGATTGTCAACCGGCACCCAGGTTTTGACGGCGCCGCATTGGTCATGTTTACAGTGGCGCGTCCGACACCGTGACGGTGCCGGATGTCGACATGATCAGAAGCGGGGAGTTCTAGATGGCCGGCAAGCACCGAAGAGTTAAAGCAGGAGTGATCGCGAGGCGTGCGGCACCGGCATTGGGGGTTCTTCCCGTGATGTTCGCCGTCGCCTGCACGAACACCGGCACCGATGTCGCGAGTTCGACGTCGACAAGCCTGGCGCCGAGTGATACGCAGGCGCCGAAAACCACTACGGCAACACCGAATCCGGCGACTCCGAAACCGGAGCCGGGAACCGCGACTCCGCCGCCGCCCGGTGATCGGGGCGGCGCCACGCCGGTGGTCGGGCCGGGGCGCACGACCACCGTGCAGCCGGGTGTCACTGCGCCGGGCGACGATCCGAACGCCGCGTTCGGGCCACGCACGACGCCGCGTCAGCCGGGCGTCACTGTGCCGCGCGAGGCCAAGCCGGGTCCGTTCGGTGAATACGCTGTCCCGGACCGTGCCGAGCACTGAAGGTGCGCCGCCGGTGAACCTGGGCGCCCTGCACGCGCCGCAGGCGGTTGAGCCGGTCGCGCCCATCGCGCCGCCGGACCGCACGCTGCGCCTGGGTGACTTCACGTCCCCGGTGCCCGACGAGGTGCCGGAAGATCTTCTCGACGGCGTGAACTCGGCTGCCGCCAACGCGGAGGCCGCGATCTCGACGGGTGGCAAGTCGGTCGGCATCGATCCGAGTCGGTCGGACAAGATCGCCGCCGGTGCGTTGGCGGGTGCGGCAGTGGCAGGTGTGCCCGCGGCCGTCGTCTGTGGTGTTGCCGGGGGCGTGCTGACAGTTGCCTCCGGTGCTGCGTTCGCTGCCGGTGGTGCCGCCGCGGCGGCGGCCCTCCCTGTTGCGCCGGCTGCGGGCGCCGCTGGATTCGCCGCAGCGGTTGCCGCCGGGTCCGCGGTCGGCGCTGTCGTGTGCGGAGTTCCAGCCGCCGTTGTCGGCGGAGTGGCTGGTGCCGCGGCAGGAAGCGTGCTGTAACGCCGCACCGCACACCACGAACCAAAAATGTTGCCCTCCAGCCTGATTCGGCTGGAGGGCAACGTCATTCAGTGACTACGGGCCGAATCTCACTGTCCCCGTTCGGCAATCGAGGCGATCATCGTTCGCCCGTCGCGGACCGTGGTGGTGATGAGCTGGGTGTAGAGCAGGTCATCGGCAGGCATACCGCCGGGTCGACGTTCGGTCAGGTCGAGTTCGTAACTGTCCGGGCCGATCTGGTTGATCTGGGCGCAGTAGGTGGTGCCGAGCGGGATGTACTTGTCGATCCCGTCCTGGATGATCGGGGCCGTACCCACGGTGTCGGCTTCGGGTGCAACGAACGACCGTGCCTTTTCGCCGTTGCGGTCGGTGTAGAACGCGTACTCGAAGCCGAGGATCACGCCGGGGCCGGAGTTGTTGTCGCCGGGACCGCGGCCGATGGTCAGGTTGCCCCGCTGTTCTTCGGTGCAGGCCAGCGGCCCTGCCGTCTTTTTCGTCGTGGTCGTCGGCGGGCTGGTGGCGGCGACGACCACCGTCTCTTCCGGTCCGCTGTCCTGACCGGTCATGACGACATAGGTCATCGCCGCCGCCACACCGACCGCGATCGTGGCCACCGAACCCAGCAGGATGACGCCTACCTTGCTGCGGCCCGATGTCGACGACGGCTCGGTGGGCGTGCTGTCGTTGTAGAGATCATCGAACAGGTCGTCTTCGTCCCATGAGGACTGCTGTCGACCAGATGCCTTGCCCGGCTTGAAGATCGCCGCCATCGGATCGTCGTCCCACGACGGTGGAGGTTCGCGAAGGCGGTCCTCCCGGCTGGTCGGTGACGGTTCCTGCTGAACGGGCAGCGGAAGATCCCGCTGCATCGAGGGCTGGCGAGGTTGCTCCCGCTGGATCGGCGGTGGAGGTTCGCGCCGATCTTGCTGAACCGGCCGCGCAGGCGCCGACCAGTCCGGCAACCCATCAGCGCCGGGCGCACGCATCGGCTCGGTTCCCGAGGGCGCCCGAAACTGGGGCGGCGGGGGCGGGATCATCGCTTCCGGCGCGGGCTCAGGATCGGCCGGTCGCCACGACGTCGGAGCCTGCTCGTGCAGACCCGCCACGGCGGCCGGATCAGGCCCGAGGGCGTCCAGCGGCGGACCGAATGGTGACCCCGAACTCTCGTCCTCCCATGGTCCTGTGGAACCCACCCAACACCCTTTCCCTTCCCATGCCGGCGCCTCGCACCCGGCTCGAGCGCACAGTCGACGCACGGGGGCACGACAGCACCACAGGTAGGCAACCCGTGATGTCCCGGCTCGGCAAACTCGCGTCCCCCGCCACACCGATCGCCCGACATTTTACCCGGTACACCCCGGTCCGGGACCGGATGGGATGGGCCGCCAGGGGATACGACGACGGTGCTGTGCGATTGATCATGATCTGCCAGAAAAATGTTTAACGAATCGCGTGATACGCGAACGAGGTGACCGCATGTTTCCGAAAGCGCGGGGGTGGTCGCCGCTGTCAGGGTTGTTCTACGCCGCCGGAAAGCGGGCGGTGAGCGAGCGCCAGGAGGCAGATCATGCGAGGCAGAGTTCCCGTTCGGATGCGTGTGTTGGCCGCACTCAAAGGTGGGCCGGACTGGGATTCGATGACCCCGGACCAGGTTGTCGAGGCGCGTGCACCGCAAGAGCGGTTGCGCCGGTCCGCGCTCGGCGCCTTCATCACCGGCAAGCCCCATCGGGGTGCGCGCGCCGTCACGCACACTCTCGAACTACCTGGTCGAACGCTGAATGTTCGCGTCCATCGGCCCGTACACGCTGAGCCGGGGCTGCCGCTGATCGTCGCGTTCCACGGCGGCGGATTCATCAGCGGGGTGCCCGAGCAGGACGATTGGCTGCTGAGTCACCTGGCGGCCGAGTGCCCCGCGGTGGTCGCCTCGGTGGACTACCGGCTCGCTCCGGAACATCCGATTCCCGCGGCTGTCGAGGACGCGCGCGATGCTGTGCCGGTTCTCGTTGCGCGGGCGGGGCAGTGGGGTGCGGACGGTACTCGGCTCGCGCTGCTCGGCAGTAGCGCGGGTGCCACGCTCGCGGTGTTGACGGCCTTCGAGACTCGTGACCTGCGCACGCAGGTACTGATCAACCCCCAACTCGACTGGACCGACGGGGTGTTCGCCTACCCGTCGTTCACCGACAACGCCGACAGCCCCACTGCGACACCGGCCAATTGTCGTGCGGTGCAACGCATTGCACTGCCCGCTGGTTTCGACGCGCGAGCGATTTCGCCGATGTTCCACGACGATCTCGCCGGGTCCGCCCCCACCCTCATCCAGTCGGCGGGACTGGATCCCCTGGAGGATCAATCACCCGCCTACGCCGCTCGTCTCCGACAGGCCGGCGTCGAGGTGACGCTGACTCGCTATCCCGAAGCGACGCACGGCTTTCTGAGCATGTCGGGCCTGATCCCGGCGGCGGCACCTGCCCGTGCGGAGATTCTCGACCATCTGCGAAGCCGGCTGTCCGAGCGTTCGGATGTGCGCCGATGACCACCGAAAAAGCTGATCGGGCAACAAGTCTCGTGAGCTTGCTGCGACCGTATCTCGGCAGTTTCGGCGCGGTGGTGATCCTGCAGGTGGTCGGCGCCGTCGCGGGGCTGGCGCCGTTGCTGGCTGTGGTCGAACTGGGCCGTACTGTGTTGTCGCCCGGCGAGATCGATCGCGCGCACGTATGGCTGGTCGTGCTGGTCGGCGCGGTGGGTCTGCTGGTCCGATTGCTGTGTACCGCAGCGTCTTCCGCGATCGGGCACCTCCTAGATGATCGAGTCCAGCTGTCGTTTCGGCGGCAGCTGGCCGATCAGCTGGGACGGGTGCCGATCGGCTGGTTCGCGCGCCGTCGCACCGGTGAACTGGCCAAGATCGTGGGCGACGACGTGAGCGCCGTGCACCCGTTCATCGCCCACGCGCCGGGTGAACTCGTGTCCGCGTTCGTGGTGCCGCTGGTCTCGCTGGTCTACCTGTTCACCGTCGACTGGCGGCTCACCCTCATCACCTTGGTCCCGGTGGTACTGGCCATCGCGCTCGTCCCGCTGATGATGACCCCCACCCGACTGCGCGAACAGCAGGATTTCGACACGGCCATGGGCGGCATCGCCAGCTCGGTCGTCGAGTTCGTGCAGGGTATCGCGGTGGTGAAGGCCTTCGGTGGTTCCGAGCGCGCCCATCGCCGATTCCGCACGGCCACCGATGATTTCGCCGACATCTTCTTACGGATGGTGCGTGGGCTGGCGGGGCCCGCGGCGGGCATGCAGGTGGCGCTGTCGCCGCCGTTCGTGCTGCTGGTCGTGCTGATCGGCGGTGCGGTACTGATCACCAACGGTGGGCTGGCCCCGGCCGATCTGCTGCCGTTCCTGCTGCTCGGCATCGGACTCACCGCCCCCGTGGCGGCGCTTGGACACGGTTTCGACGACTTGCAGGCCGCCGGTCGCGCGGCGGGCCGGATTCGCGACGTGCTCGATGAGGCACCGCTGCCCGAGCCGACCCGGCCGAGAACACCGGTGGGGCACCGGGTGGAGTTGCGCGGGGTCCGGTTCGGCTACGACGCCGAGCACGAAGTGCTGCGCGGAATCGACCTGGTGCTCGAGCCGGGCACCGTCACCGCGCTCGTCGGGCCGTCGGGCAGCGGTAAATCCACCCTGGTCCAGTTGCTGCCGCGGTTCTTCGATCCGACTCACGGAGCGGTGACCCTCGGCGGAATCGACCTGCGCGAACTCGGTAGCCGCGACCTCTACCGGACCGTGTCGTTCGTCTTCCAAGATGTGCGACTGCTGCGCGCATCGGTGGCCGACAATATCGCCCTCGCGGTGCCGAATGCCGACCGCGACAACGTGATTCGTGCCGCCCGCCTGGCGAACATCCACGAACGGATTCTCGAGTTGCCGCGCGGCTACGACACGGTGATCGGCGACGACACCGCATTGTCAGGCGGTGAGGCGCAACGGATTTCACTGGCACGGTCCCTGCTCGCCGACGCACGCGTTCTGGTGTTGGACGAGGCCACCGCCTTCGCCGATCCACACACCGAGCAGGCGGTCCGACACGCACTGGCCTCGCTCGGCGGCGACCGCACCATCCTGGTCATCGCGCACCGCGCGGAAACTATCGCCGATGCCGACACCGTCGTCATGCTCGACAACGGCACGATCGTCGAACAGGGCACACCCGCGCAACTGCTTGCCCGACAAGGAAAGTTCGCCGACTTCTGGCACTCGCACCGATCGGTGACCGCGCAACTACAGGGAGATCCACGATGATTCGCATGCTGTTGCGTGTACTCGGACCCGAGTACGCGAAACCGGTCCGGCGCACGGTCGCGCTGATGACCGTGACCGTGGTCGCCGAGGGCCTGTCCTACGCGCTCCTTGTCCCCGTGCTGCGGGCGCTGTTCGGCGACGATCCCGCCGCCGCACGACCCTGGCTGATCGCGCTGACCGGCGCCGTTGCCCTCTACGCCGTCCTGCGCTACCGCAGCGACCTGTCCGGATTCCGTGTCGGCACCACGCTGTTGCGCGGCGTGTATTACCGGCTCGGCGATTACCTCGCCCGACTACCCATCGGCTGGTACACCGCCGGTCGGGCGGGGGAGGTGTCGGTGCTCGCCAGTCGTGGTGTGCTGGGGGCGTCGAGCGTGCTCGCCCATCTGATGGCGCCGCTCATCTCCGCCGCCGTCACCCCGCTGACGATCATCGTCGTGATGCTGGCGTTCAACTGGCAGCTGGGGTTGGCCGCGGTCGCCGCGGTGCCGATCGTGGCCGCGATCCAGGTCTGGTCGGGGCGGGCGATGGCGGTCGGTGACGTTCAGCGCCACGAACGCGACCACGACGCCGCGCAACGAGTCATCGAATTCCTACAGGCCCAGCCGATTCTGCGGGCAGGTGGACGCACCGCGCAACGGTTCGACCTGCTCGACGACTCGCTCCAGGCGCTCGCCCGGGAGTCGCGCCGCCGGGCTTTCACCGCGCTGCCCGCGATCCTGGGCCTCTCGCTCGCGGTGCAAGCGGTGTTCACCGCACTGCTGGCCCTCGGCGCCTATCTCGCCCTCGGCGGAAACATCGGTGCGGCAGAGCTTTTGGCCGTCCTGATCCTCGCCGCCCGTTGCGCCGACCCGCTGCTGTCCCTGGCCGACATCGGTGGCCAACTCCGCAGCGCCCGTTCCGAACTGGTACGTCTGGAGGCGCTGCTGCGCACGGAAACCTTGCCCGAACCCAGCAGTCCGGTCCAACCGCACGCCCACGATCTCACCTTCGACGCCGTCACCTTCCGGCACGGCACACGCACGGTGCTCGACGAGGTCTCGCTGACCGTTCCCCAAGGGCAACGGCTTGCCGTGGTCGGCCCATCCGGCGCGGGCAAAACCACGCTCCTGCAACTGCTCGCCCGCTTCTACGACGTCGACGCGGGCACCGTGCGGATCGGCGGTGTCGACGTGCGCGACATCAGCACCGAAACCCTGATGGCCCAGTTCGCCATCGTCTTCCAGGACGTCTACCTCTTCGACGGCACCATCGAGGACAACATCCGCCTCGGCCGCCCCGACGCCACCGACGACGAGGTCCGCGCAGCCGCGACCGCTGCCCGCCTCGACGAGGTGATCGACCGCCTCCCCGGCGGCTGGACAACGAATGTCGGCGAAGGCGGCACGTCACTGTCCGGCGGTGAGCGCCAACGTGTTTCGATCGCCAGAGCGCTCCTGAAAGACGCCCCGATCGTCCTGCTCGACGAGGTGACATCGGCCCTCGACCCACGCAACGAAGCCGCCGTCCACGCGGGAATCGAGCGCCTGATGTCCGGCCGAACCGTGGTCATGGTGGCCCACCGCCTACGCACCGTCCGCCGCGCCGACCGCATCATCTTCCTCGACAACGCCCACCTCGTCGAAGACGGCACCCACGAAGAACTCCTCCTTCGCGAAGGTCGCTACGCCGACTTCTGGGCACGCTCCCTGACTCCGATCGCCTGAGGCGACGAAGCCGAGCGGGGCGAGATTCAACGCCGCGATGTGGAGGAACTCGCGAGGGTAGGAGAATCCGACAGGTAGCTCGGTGGTGGCGAGCAGTGCGCGCGATCCATCGTCTATTCGCGGGATTGCCATTCCCACCAGTCATCGGACAGGATCAGATTGTCGTCTGGGGGCCAAGCCCCCGGCGGAATTCCGGTGCCGTCACCGGGCTCACCCCACGGGGCGAACGGATCAGCGGGGATGTATTCGACCTCAGGGTAAGAGGGCTCGATGGTGGCCGGTGCAGAATCGGGTTCAGCGACGGTCGGCTCACGGCTGGTGGGGATCGCGGGAGCCGCTTCGGGTGCGGTGGGACGCGGATCTGCCTGCGCGGGTCGGTATGTCCGGGATAGTGGAGCGAAGGTGACCGGATCGAACTGCGAGAGCTTCGCAGGCGCGGCAGGTTGATGACGTCGGCGGGACATCGGGGTCGAAACAGTCTGCGGGACCACGGGTGTCGACTTCTCGCGGGGTGTCGATCTGATCTGACGATCAGCCGACGGTGGCCGACGCGGTTGGTCCGGAATCCCATCGCTGTCACCGGGTGGCTGACTATTCAGGGAGTGATGCGGCTGCGTCGCAACTACTTCAGAGCTGGTACCGGGCCGAGCAAGTTTGTCGACCACTTCTTGTCGATCATCTTGTAGCCGCGGATCGTTGCTCAACGCGGCGACCGCTTCACGCATGGTCGCGGCGGCATCGGCAACGGCTTCGCGATGCAGGTCGACTATCAGTGAAACAACCTCCGCCGCAGCGAGATCAGTGCCACCATCGCCCAACTCGATGCTATGAATCGTGCCGTTCGCTCCGGCTTCGACGCGGACTGCGCCATCAGTGCTGACAGCCCGACCTCGTGCATCGGTGAGCGCCCGCTGTAGCCGTTCGATGTGACCCGATACCGGATCGATGTCCCCCATGATGTGAACCTTCTATCCCACCGGTCACCGCCGGCTACACAATCCGGTTCCGCTTCCGCGTGCTAGCAGGCGCTGGACCTTCTCGGCGAGAGTAGTCGCTGGAGGTGACTGCGTCGATACGCACGGTCCCTTCTCCTTGCGTGGGCTGGTTGCCACCGCTACCGTGACGGCCGAAGGGACGACACGGGGAAATGGGGAACAATGGCTGGCGCTTCGGATTTGGATCTCGATCCAACACGAACACAAGAGCTTGCGACAACACTCGGCAAGGCTGAGGCCGAGATGACGGAGGTGTTCGCCGGCGAGACCGGTGACTCCGTGCTGACGCTGCCCGGGACAAAGGTTCCGGATGTATCGACGGCTGCGATCGCGAAGGTCGCCAACGCGGCGAAGACGTTGATCACCGAGTATGTCGCGCTCTCGAAGGCGACCTCGACCGCAGTAACCGAGTTCCAGAGCGCGGACGCCCAGAACGCGGGCGACATCGGGGCTCAGCAGGCGGCGCTGGCGTGAGCACGCTTGGGACCACTGAGCAGGAGCCGGTCACAGTGGCGGAGCCCGGCACGCTCACCGTGGCACAGGTGATGGCATGGGCGCCTACGATATTGACCGCGCTGGGTGATACATGGTCTTCGCAGGCGCAGAAGCTGACCACGTTCGACGACGCGCAGTACCGCGCTGTGGACGCCAGCAGGGATTTCTGGACAGGCAGTGCGGCTGACGCCATGCGGGCTAGGCACGATGAGATGCGCACGACCACTAGAACTTTCGTTACCGCGTTACAAGATGGTGCGACCGCCGCGCAATCGGGTGCGGGCACCCTGGATGCTGCGAGAAGCGCGGTCGCGAACGCCGTGAAGTCGGCCGAGTCCAACGGTTACGAGGTCGGCGACGACGGCGCGGTCAAGATCTCCACCAGCACCCACCAAATGCTGCTGTCGCAGTTGCCGGATGCGGCCTCGTATTCGGTTGCGGCCGGCGCACTTCAGGTAGGCGCGGATGCGTCTACGACCGCGGTGAAGACAGCGTTGGAGAACGCGCGCACGGCGGCTGCCTCGGTACAGACCGCGATCGAGAACGCATTCGCGAAACTTCCTGAGAATCTTGATACCGGCGTGGTATTTCAGGTTCCGGGTTTGCCTCAGCCGCCAGGCGGGTGGAGTTCTGACCCCGCACGACGCTTGGCCCAGGAAATTGCTTACGGGCATGCATGGACAAAGCACAATGACGATTTCAAGGGGATGACACAAGACCAGCTGGCGGAGAAGGTCTACCAGATCATCGCTGGCCCACAGACGGAGCGGCTGGGCAAAGACTACAAGGGTGATCCGGTGATGATGAGCTATGACGGCTACATCGTTATCGTTGATCCGAGCACAACCGACCACGGCACCGTTTACAGACCCAAAGCCCCGCTAGATGAATTCATTCGCCTTACGGGCCAGGCTCAGGACCCGTCCCTCGGTGACGGGCAGGACGGCACGCGTACAGGGTCACAACGCCCCGGTGGTACGGGCGGCACGGGTGGCACGCAGTCCGGAAAGACTGGTGCGAAGTAAGTGGCCGCAGCTCGATCGAAGGGATCTACGGTGGAATTCGATATGGCGGCGCTGAGTGTTCGAGAGCGTGATTTCGTCGATGCATGTCTGGCGAGTTGGACGGGGATTTCGACGCGCGCGCCGATACCCGTACGTGCCCTCGGATATTCGGATCGAGATCATTTCGATCATGAAGTGGACAGGTTGCGTCGAGCTATCTCCGTTGGGGGAAAGCTGTCGGAGGTCGACACGGCTCGCGTGTTGTTCCTGAGCGAGCTGGCGTTCGGCAGTGACCTGTTCGGCGCCGGCATCGAGTTCCGGATGGTCAGTACGTTCGACGATACCGAGGGTATCGCTGTCCTTCGGGCGCTGCAGCGCCAGCTATATACCAAACTCGGGGCACACTCTTTGTTCAATCCTGAACTCTATGCGCCCAGGAGCGACTAGCGCCGTCGGATATTAGTCACCTGACACGACGAAGCCGGGCCTCGATCTCCGAGGCCCGGCTTCGTCGGATGTGTTTACTCGTCGTCGAGCAGCAGGCCCGTCGCGGCGGCCTCGTCGATGACCCACGTGGTCGACTCGATGCCGACCGCACCGGCGGAGGGGACGTCGTCGGGGGAGGCGCCGTTGACGGCGGCGGCTACCGCGGCGGCTTTGCCTTCGCCGCTGACCACGAGCATCACGTGGCGGGAGCGGTGGACCGCGGGCAGAGTCATGGTGACCCGGGTCGGCGGGGGCTTGGGGCAATTGTGTACGGCGACACAGAGTTCCGTTGTTTCCTGCACGGCGGGGGAGTGCGGGAACAGGGAGTCGATGTGGCCTTCGGGGCCCATGCCGAGGACGGTGAGGTCGAATTCGCCGCGTTCGTCGAGTTCGGTGTGCACGATCTGGGCGTAGGCGGCGGCGGCTTCCTCGGGGGAACCGAAGGGGCCGTCGGAGGGGGCGATCGGGAAGACGTGGGCCGGGTCGAGGGGGACGAAGTCCAGTAGTGCCTCGCGGGCTTGGAGTTCGTTGCGGTCCTTGTCGTCGGCGGGGACGAAACGCTCGTCGCCCCAGTAGACGTAGAGCGTGGACCAGTCGATGTCGCCGGGGGACTGGCGGACGCGTTCGAGCAGGCGGATGCCGTCGCTGCCGCCGGTGAGCGAGACCGAGGCATTGCCGCGTTCGGCCTGGGCGGCGACGATCACGTCGACGAACCGTTCGGCGGCGGCGTCGGCGAGGAGCTCGGCGTCGTCGTGGATCTCGATCGTGTTGGCAGGGAATTCGGCACCGAGGTCGTCATGGCTGTCGAGATCACTCATAAGTCACCTTCTCGATTCCGGCGAGCGCTTCGGCGTAGATCTCGTCGGCGTCGAGCCGACGGAGTTCCTCGGCGAGGCAGTCGCGAGTTTCCCGGCGTGCCAGCGCGATGCGCTGGTCGGGTTCGCCGGTGCGGGTCAGCGTGGCCGTCCTTCCTAGTTGTGGTCGCGAGATCGCGATCGAATCGGTGGCGCGATGGATTTCCACGAACAGCTCGCCCGTCTTGCGGATCACCGGGCAGTGCAACCTCGAGGCCAGCCAGCCTGCGAGGGTGTCCAGGGCGGGTTCGCTGGGCAGGCCCGACACCGTCACCGAGGTGACCGGTTCGAACGGCGGCTCGTCCAGGGCCGCGGCCAGCAGCGCACGCCAGTAGGTGATCCGGCTCCACGCGAGATCGGTGTCGCCGGTGGCGTAGGTGTAGGCGCGCTTCTTGATCGCGGCCAGCGGGTCGGGCGCGTAGGTGGCATCGGTGATCCGGCGTTTGGCCAGTTTGCCCACCGAGTCCATCGACGGGAACTCCGGCGCGCCACGCGGCCACCACGCCACCACCGGGGTGTCGGGCAGCAGGAACGGGGTCACGACGCTGCTCTCGTGGTTCACCAGCGCACCCTGCAGCCGCAGCACGATCACCTCGGCCGCACCGGCGTCGCCGCCGACCCGGATCTGGGCGTCGAGGCGGGTCTCGGCGTCGCGATCACCGCGGGCCAAAACGATGACCCGGCAAGGGTGTTCGCGGCTGGCATCGTTGGCGGCATCGATCGCGTCCTCGGCTTCGGAGGAGTCCAGGGTGCACACCACCAGGGTGAGCACGCGACCCTGAGTGATCACGCCGTTGGTCTCGCGCAACTGCACCATCCGCTTACCGACGTCGACGGTGGTCGTGTCGGGCATGTCGACGATCACGGACGCCGCCATTCCCGCCCGCTGCGCGCGAGCATCTCATCGGCCGAGGTGGGACCCCAGGTCCCGGCCTCGTAGGGTTCGGGTTTGCCGCCCGCGGCCCAGTGCGCGAGCACGGGATCGAGGATGCGCCAGGACAATTCGACCTCCGCGTTGACCGGGAACAGTGACGGCACACCCAGCAGCACGTCGAGGATGAGGCGTTCGTAGGCCTCGGGGGAGGACTCGGTGAAGGCTTCGCCGTAGCTGAAGTCCATGTTCACGTCGCGCACTTCCATGCCCGAGCCGGGGACCTTGGAGCCGAAGCGCAAGGTGATGCCCTCGTCGGGCTGCACCCGGATGACCAGCGCGTTCTGGCCCAGTTCCTCGGTCATGGTCTGATCGAACGGCAGGTGCGGTGCGCGTTTGAACACCACCGCGATTTCGGTCACCCTGCGGCCCAAGCGTTTTCCGGTGCGCAGGTAGAACGGCACACCCGCCCAGCGCCGGTTCTCCACGTGCAGGGTCAGGGCGGCGTAGGTCTCGGTCCGCGACTGCGGGTCGAAGCCTTCCTCCTGATGCAGGCCGACCACGTGCTCGCTGCCCTGCCAACCCTCGGTGTACTGGCCGCGCGCAGTGGTTTCGTCCAGTGGCGCAACGAGTTTGGTGGCCGAGAGGGCTTTGATCTTCTCGGTGGTGAGTTGCATCGGCTCGAAGGAGGTCGGCTCCTCCATCGCGGTCAGCGCGAGCAGTTGCAGCAGGTGGTTCTGGATGACGTCGCGCGCGGCGCCGATCCCGTCGTAATAGCCTGCGCGACCGCCCAATCCGATGTCCTCGGCCATGGTGATCTGCACGCTGTCGACATAGTTGGCGTTCCAGATCGGCTCGAACAACTCGTTGGCGAAACGCAACGCCAGAATGTTCTGGACCGTTTCCTTGCCGAGGTAGTGGTCGATCCGGAAGACCTGCTCCTCCGGGAACACTCGGTTGACCAGGGCGTTGAGTTCCTTGGCGCTGGTCAGGTCGTGGCCGAACGGCTTCTCGATCACCACGCGCCGCCACGGGGTGTAGCCGTCGGGCTCGGGTTCGGCCTTGGCCAAGTTGTGCTCGCACAGTTGGTCGAGCACCACGGGGAACATATTCGGCGGAATAGACAGGTAGAAGGCGTAATTGCCGCCGGTGCCGCGGGTTTCGTCGAGATGCTTCAACGTCTCGGCGAGCGTCGCGAACGCCTTGTCGTCGTCGAAACTGCCCTGCACGAACCGCAGCCCCTCCGCCAGGTGATCCCAGACCTCCTGGCGGAAGGGGGTGCGCGCGTGCTTCTTCACGGCCTCGAGTACCACCGACGCGAAATCCTCGTCGGCGTAGTTGCGCCGGGCGAAGCCGACCAGGGCGAAACCAGGGGGCAGCAGCCCCTGGTTCGCCAGGTCATAGATGGCCGGCATCAGCTTCTTGCGGGAAAGATCTCCGGTGACACCGAAGATCACCATGGAGCACGGGCCCGCGATGAAGGGAACCCGTTTGTCGCGTTCGTCGCGCAGCGGGTTGTGCCACAGCCCCGCCTGGTCCGTCGATGCTGTGCCGGCCATCGTGTTAGTTGCCCTCCGCCGCGATACCCAGTGCGCCGGTGGTGGCCTCGATCAGCTCACCCCACGCACTCTCGAACTTGTCGACGCCTTCGCGCTCGAGCAGCGCGAACACATCGTCGAGATCGATACCGACCGCTGACAGCTCGGCGAACACCGCGGCACCTTCGGCGCCACGCCCGCTGAGCGTGTCGCCCAGCACCTCACCATGATCGGCGAACGCCTGCAGCGTCTTCTCCGGCAGCGTGTTGACCGTGTTCGGGCCGACCAGTTCGGTGACGTAGAGGGTGTCTGGGTAATCCGGGTTCTTCACCCCGGTCGACGCCCACAGCGGTCGCTGCCGGTTGCCGCCCTGTGCTGCCAGGTGGTTGTAGGTGGAGGTGTGCGCGCCACCGTCGAACACATCCTGGTACTCGGCGTAGGCCAGACGCGCATTCGCCACACCGGCCTTGCCGCGCAGGGCGAGGGCTTCGGGCGTGCCGATCGCCTCGAGGCGCTTGTCGATCTCGGTGTCAACGCGGGAGACGAAGAACGAGGCGACCGAGTGGATCTTGGCCAGGTCGTGGCCACCGATCTTGGCGTTGCGCAGACCGTCGAGGTAGGCGCCCATCACCGCGCGGTAGCGCGGCACCGAGAAGATCAGCGTGACGTTCACGCTGATGCCCTCGGCGATCACCGAGGTGATCGCGGGCAGCCCGGCCTCGGTGGCCGGGATCTTGATGAACAGGTTCTTACGGTCGACGATCTTCCACAGCTCGATCGCCTGGGCGACGGTCTTGTCGGCGTCGAAAGCGAAGCGCGGGTCGACCTCGATCGACACCCGCCCGTCCACGCCACCGGTCGCCTCGAACACCGGCGCGAGCACGTCGCAGGCGGCGCGCACGTCGTCGGTGGTCATGGTGCGGATCGCCGCGTCGGCGTCGGCCCCTTGGGACGCAAGGTCTTTCAGCTGCGACTCGTAGGCGTGACCCACGCTCAGCGCGGCCTGGAAGATGCTCGGGTTGGTGGTGACACCGACGACGCTGCGGGTCGCGATCAGCTCGGCGAGATTGCCGGACTGGATGCGATCACGCGAGAGATCGTCGAGCCACACCGAGACGCCCGCGGCCGAGAGCGCGGCGAGATTCTCGTTCTGTGCCATGGTTTTACCCCTTCACATTGTCGAGCGAACGCTGTGCGGCGGCGACGACGGCATCGGCGGTGATCCCGAACTCGTTGTACAGCTTCTGGTACGGCGCCGACGCACCGAAGTGGTCGATACCGACATGCTCACCGGCGTCACCGAGGAAGCGGTGCCACGACATCGCGATACCGGCCTCCACCGACACCCGGGCACGCACCGACGGGGGCAGCACCTCGTCGCGGTAGGACTTGTCCTGGGCGTCGAACCACTCCACACACGGCATCGAGACCACGCGGGTCGCGACACCCTGCGACTCCAGGGTAGTGCGGGCCTCGATCGCGAGGTGGACCTCGGAACCGGTGGCCATGAGCACGACCTGCGGGATGCCGTTCGACGCGTCGGCCAGCACATAGCCGCCCTTCGAGGCGCCTTCGTAGCTGGTGCCTTCCAGCGTCGGCACGTTCTGGCGGGTCAGCGCCAGCGCCGACGGGCCGTCCTGCTTGGCGGGCTCGAACACCGGATAGTGCGAGTGGTGCTCGTCGGAACCGCGCTCGAGCAGCGAACGCCACACATACGAGGTCTCGTTGGCGTCGGCCGGACGGATGACGTTGAGGCCCGGGATCGCGCGCAGCGAGGCCAGGTGCTCGATCGGCTGGTGAGTCGGGCCGTCCTCGCCCAGGCCGATGGAGTCGTGGGTCCACACGTAGGTGACGGTGGTGCGCATCATCGCGGCCAGCCGCACCGGCGGGCGCATGTAGTCGCTGAAGACCAGGAAGGTGCCGCCGTAGGGCCGGGTCGGGCCGTGCAGGGCGATGCCGTTGAGGATCGAGCCCATCGCGTGCTCGCGCACACCGAAGTGCAGCGTGCGACCGAAGGGCTCGGCCTTCCAGTGGCTGGTGGAGATGCTCGTCGGGCCGAAGCTCGGCTGGCCGGGCATCGTGGTGTTGTTGGACTCGGCCAGGTCGGCCGAGCCACCCCACAGCTCGGGCAGCACGTCGGCCAGCGCCGCGAGCACCGAACCCGACGCCTTGCGGGTGGCCATCCCCGAAGCGCTCGGCTCGAACTCCGGCAGCGACTTCTCCCAGCCCTCGGGCAGCTGGCGGGCCTGCAGACGCTTGTAGAGGGCGTGGTTGTCGGGGTTCTTCAGTGCCCATTCCGCGAACTGGATATCCCACTTGGCCTGCTCCTCGAGGCCGCGGACCAGCGCCTTGCGGGTGTGCGCGATGACCTCGGGCGCCACCTCGAAGGAGGCGTCCGGGTCGAAACCGAGGGCCTTCTTGATCCCGGCCACTTCGTCGGCACCGAGCGCGGCACCGTGCGCGGCACCGGTGTTCATCTTGGTCGGCGCGGGATAGCCGATGATGGTGCGCAGGATGATCAGCGACGGCTTGTCCTTGACGTCCTTCGCCGCGGCCAGCGCCGCCTCGATCGCGACGATGTCCTCGCCGCCCTCGACCGTCTGCACGTGCCAGCCGTAGGCCTCGTAGCGCGCGCCGACGTTCTCGTTGAACGCGATCAGAGTGTCGTCTTCGATGGAGATCTCGTTGTCGTCGTAGATCACCACGAGGTTGCCCAGCTGCTGGGTGCCCGCGATCGACGACGCCTCCGAGGTGACGCCTTCCTCGAGGTCGCCGTCGGAGGCGATGGTGTAGATGAAGTGGTCGAACAGGCTCTCGCCCTCGGCCGCGGCCGGGTCGTAGAGACCACGCTCACGCCGCGCCGCCATCGCCATGCCGACCGCCGACGCCAGACCCTGACCCAGTGGGCCGGTGGTCATCTCGACGCCCGCGGTGTGGCGGTACTCCGGGTGACCCGGGCACGCCGAACCCCACTGGCGCAGCGATTCCAGATCCGACAGCTCCAGGCCGAAACCGGCGAAGTAGAGCTGGATGTAGAGGGTGAGGCTGGAGTGCCCACACGAGAGGACGAAGCGGTCGCGCCCGGTCCACCACGGATCGGCCGGGTTCTGGCGCATCGTGCGCTGGAACAGGGTGTAGGCGACCGGCGCGAGGCTCATCGCGGTACCGGGGTGCCCGTTGCCCGCCTTCTGGACCGCGTCGGCGGCCAGCACGCGGGCCGTGTCGACGGCCTTCGTGTCGAGGTCCGTCCAGTCGCTGGGATAGTTCCGCTGAGTGAGGGCGTGAATGTCGCTGGTGACTGGCACGACCGTGGTTCTCCTGACCTAGGTTTCGTCGACGGCGATAGCTTGGCAGCGGCGATGATGTTCAACAGGTCGCACGCGGCCGGGATGCGTACCGATGTTCATGAATACCCTAGTGGTGCTGCTGGACCGGATCGGCGCGAACCCTGGCAGTGAGTCTAGTTCGGTTCGGGGGGATCCGGCGGTGTGCGCTGTCAAGCATCGGCGCGACGCACGCGGGCGGGGTCGCGGTGCCGTTCACCTGCGCGTCGATGCGGGTTCACCACCTCGTGCGGTCCGAGGGGGCGGTCGCGAGGTGTAGTGACCGCGCCCACGGTGGCGGGGGTCTGGCGCGGAGCGGCAGGTGAGTGGGTCTACCATCCTCTGTAGTAGTGGCCGCGCCGCAGCCGCGCGCTGCTCGTTCCATTACCGGATGCGAAGCGAAGCACAGCGTGCGAGGAGAAACAGTGCGGATCGGTCACGAGCCGGGTAATAGCGGTGCGCACGGAACTTCGTCGACGGCGCTGGCCGACCGCCTTGCGGGCGACAGTCTCGGCGCGCGAATCGTCCGCAAGCCCCTTGCCTACATCGCGCTCACCAAGCCTCGCGTCATCGAGCTGTTGCTCGTCGCGACCATTCCGACGATGCTCCTGGCCGACCGCGGCAATGTGGACATCCGGTTGATCCTGGTCACCCTGTTCGGTGGCTGGATGGGCGCGGCGAGCGCCAACACCCTCAACTGTGTGGCCGACGCCGATATCGACAAGGTGATGAAGCGGACCGCGCGCCGCCCGCTCGCTCGCGACGCGGTGCCCACCAGGCACGCTCTCATCTTCGGTGTCGCCCTCGGCGCGATCTCCTTCGCCTGGCTGTGGTGGCAGGCCAACCTGCTCAGCGGCGCGCTCGTGGTCGCCACGATCCTGTTCTATGTCTTCGTCTACACCAAGGGCCTCAAGCGCCGGACCTCGCAGAACGTGGTGTGGGGCGGCGCGGCCGGGTGCATGCCCGCCCTCGTCGGCTGGTCCGCGGTGACCGGCGCAGTCGGCTGGCCCGCGCTGGTGCTGTTCGCGGTGATCTTTTTCTGGACACCGCCGCACACCTGGGCGCTGGCCATGCGCTACAAGGAGGACTACCGCGCGGCCGGCGTGCCGATGCTGCCGGTGGTCGCCACCGAACAGGTCGTCACCAAACAGATCGTCATCTACACCTGGCTCACAGTGCTCGCGACCATGGCCCTCGTCCCCGCGACCGGCGTCATCTACGCCGCCGTCGCCCTGGTAGCAGGCGCCTGGTTCCTGCTGATGGCCCACCAGCTCTACGCCGGGGTGCGCCGCGGCGAATCGGTGAAGCCGCTCAAGCTGTTCCTGCAGTCGAACAACTACCTCGCGGTGGTGTTCTGCGGTCTGGCTGTGGACTCGGTCCTCGGCTGGGACACGATCGGCAGCCTCGTCGGGCTGTAGAAGACTCTCGTGATGGTGGCCGGGCGGCGATGCCCGGCCATCGTCATTTCTGGACTGTTTCGGGCCCGCTGGTCGCGCCGCCGACCGGCTGCCAGAACCGCGCTCATCGTTCACTGATCGCGCGAACGGTCGGAAATCCGACGGATTCGATGACTGGTGAACGGTGAGCGCTTTCTCGGCGTGGATTACGGCAGCAGGACGATCGAGCCGGTGGTCTTGCGGGCGCCCAGGTCGCGCTGAGCCTCGGCGGCGTCGGCCAGCGGGTAGGTGGCGCCGATGCGCAGGTTCAGGGTGCCTGCGGCGATCCAGTCGAAGACATCGGTTGCGCGCCAGAGGAATTCGGTGCGGTCGCGGGTGTAGGCGCCCAAGGACGGACGGGTGAGCCACAGCGAACCGGCGGGGTTGAGACGCTGGGGGTCGAAGGGCGGGACGGCTCCGCTGGCCGCGCCGAAGAGTGCGAGGGTGCCGCGGACGCGCAGGGAGGCGAGGCTGGCTTCGAAAGTGCTGGCGCCGACGCCGTCGTAGACCGCGGCGACGCCGATGCCGTCGGTGAGTTCGCGGACTCGGGCGGCGAGGTCGTCACCGTAGTGCAGGACGTCGGTGGCGCCCGCTTCGCGGGAGAGTTTCTCCTTGGCATCGGTGGAGACCGTGGTGATCACCCGGGCGCCCTTCGCGACGACCATCTGGGTGAGCAGCAGGCCTACGCCGCCCGCGCCCGCGTGGATGAGGACCGGATCGCCGGGCTCGGGGGAGAACACCGATTCGGTCAGATAGTGGGCGGTCATGCCTTGCAGGAGCGCGGCGGCCGCAACCGTGGGGTCGACATCGTCGGGCACCTTCACCGCGACGGCTTCGTCCACCGCGACCAATTCCGCGTAACTTCCGGGCGCTGATGCCCAGGCGACGCGGTCGCCGATCGCGAATTCGGTGACGTCGGAGCCGATCGCCACCACGATGCCCGTGCCCTCGGAGCCGGGGATATAGGGCGTCGCCTGCGGATAGAGGCCGGTGCGGAAGTAGATATCGATGTAATTGACGCCCACACCCTGCGTCTCGACCAGCAGCTGACCGGGACCGGCCGACGGGTCGGCCACCTCCACGTACTGCAGAACCTCGGGACCACCGTGCTCGGAAACCTGAATCGCGCGCATGAGTCTCTGTTCTACACCTCGTGTTCCGGACCACTCGGGGCTGGACTGGAAACTACCGGCCGGTAAACTACGGCGCATGAGTACAACCGCCGCCCCCGAGGCCGTGAAGGTGCCGGCCGAGGTCGAGAAGTCCATCGTGAAATTCGTCGCCCGGCACGGTGGTTCGGGCACGGCCGTGCTGCAGTACATCGGCAAGCAGGGTGTGCGCATCACCCTGGTCGGCGCCGACGGCATCCTCGGCGATCGGGTGGTCGGCGATATGGCGACCGCGAAGGCCATCGTCGAGCGGGTCGACGGGCTTGCCGAGACCGACGAGTGGAGCCGTGAGCTGGGCTCGATCGTCACCCCGACCGCGAAGCACTGGGACAAGATGGCGGCTTGGGTCGCGCATCAGACCAAGTTCCCGAAGGCGCGTAACTGGAAGTTGTTCGTAGGGGCCTAACGGCGCTGACGAGTAAAGCCCGCGAATCGCACTGCGACGCGGGCTTTTTCGTTGTTCGGAGACGGCGGGTCGAGGCGGTGCAGGCCCGCTCAGTGCACGGAAGGCTGCGGCACGGCAGGCGCGGCGATGTTCTCGCGAGTCCGCAGGGACGCCCATAGTGCGGCGGTCGCCGCGGTGCAGGCCGCGGCTCCGCCGACGTGGATGGCCACGAGCGCGGCGGGGACATCGGTGAAGTACTGCACGACACCGACGAGGCCCTGGGCGAGTACGAGCGCGAGCAGCACGAACAGCCGCTTGCGGATGGCCGGGGTGATCCCGACGGCGTAGAGCCCGAACGCGAGCCCGATGAGCAGCGCCAGGTAGCCGATCAGGAACTGGGAATGCAGGTGCACCAGGGTGACGATCTCGACCTGCAGGCGTTCGACCTGCCGTTCGATGCTCTTGTCCCCGGCGTGCGGACCCGCGGCGGTGACCAGGGTGCCCGCGATCAGCACGCCCGCCAGCGCCACCCCGCTCAGCGCGGTGAGCCAGCGCAGGGGAGCGGGCACCTGGACGGTCTCGATGCCGTCGTCGGGTTCGCAGATCTTGGCGTAGAGCACCACGGCCAGCCACACCATCGCCATCGAGGCGAGCAGGTGCACGGCCACCGTCCACCACAGCAACCCGGTGCGCACGGTGATGCCACCGATGATCGCCTGCACCACCGTGCCGCCCGGCATCAGCCACGCGTAGACGAGGACCTCCTTGCGTCGCCGGGCGCGCACGACCGCGATCACGATCAGCGCCGCGCACAGTGTCACCGCGAAGGTGAGCAGGCGGTTGCCGAATTCCACGGTCTGGTGGATGACCGGCACTTCCGACACCCCGATGGGGGTGAAGCTGCCGGGGAAGCACTGCGGCCAGGTGGGGCAGCCGAGGCCGGAGGCCGTGACGCGCACGATGGCGCCGGTCACGGAGATGCCGGCCTGGCTCAGGATCACCGCGATGGCGATGAGCCGCTGCACCCGCAGCGAGGGGAGCGGCAGCCGGTCGACGAGGCCAACGAAGGCGCGATACAGCACGTCAGGAATGGTAC
This sequence comes from Nocardia sp. NPDC058705, assembly GCF_042749305.1. Taxonomy (NCBI): domain Bacteria; kingdom Bacillati; phylum Actinomycetota; class Actinomycetes; order Mycobacteriales; family Nocardiaceae; genus Nocardia; species Nocardia sp. NPDC058705. The sequence goes on from NZ_JBHYRN010000003.1 coordinate 140,333, forward strand.
CGGCCGTCATTTCTACGCTGATACCCGGGCTACTACAGTGCGTCGTTGGTCACGTCAGTGCATCCTGAACAGTCGTGCTGAGACCCGCACACCAGCCACGCTTCGAGCACCGCCGGTCGATAGTGGAACCGGAACAGTCGGGTCGCGAGCCATCCGCACAGGAGGCCCATGCCGCGAACGCGGCCGCCCCGCCAGTCGATCGACCGGGCGTCAGTGGAACCGGAACAGTCGGGTCGCGAGCCATCCGCACACGAGGCCCCACGCCGCGAGCACGGCTACACCGAACCAGTCGATCGACCCGGTCAGGGCCGCATCCAGTGCATACGCCAACGCACCGGACGGGATGAGCCGGGCGATGACGGTGAGTGCGGTGGGCAAAGAATCGACGAGGACCAGGCTGGCGATGCCGAGCATGATGAACCACAGGATGTTGGCCAGCGCCAGCACGACTTCGGCCTTGAGCGTCCCGCCGAGCAGCAGACCCATCGCCGCGAAGGTGGCGGTGCCGAGCGCGATCACCAGTGCACCGAGCGCGAGTCCGCCGATGCCGGGTCGCCAGCCGAGCGCGACACCGATCGCCCCGAGCAGGATCGCCTGCAGCACCACCACGATCAGCACGGCCGCGCATTTGCCCGCGATCACACCCCAGCGGGGCAGCGGTGTCGCACCGAGCCGTTTGAGGGCGCCGTAGCGGCGGTCGAAGCCGACGGCGATGGCCTGGCCGGTGAACGCGGTCGACATCACCGCGGTCATCATCACCATCGGCACGATCCGGTCCACCCGGTGCTCGCCCAGGTCGCCGAACGGCAGCAGGGTGAGCCCGATGAGCAGCGTGATCGGGATGAACATGGTGAGCAGCAGCTGTTCGCCGTTGCGCAACAACAGTTTCAGCTCGAGCGCGGTCTGCGCGGTGAGCATGGTGGCCCGGGAGGCGGGCCGCGGGTCGGGGGCGAACGTGCCGGGCAGGAAACGGCTGGTGGTCTCGCTCATCCGCGCAGGTCCCGTCCGGTCAGTTCGAGGAAAACGTCTTCCAGGCGTCGCTGGTCGATGCGGATGTCGGTGGCGAGCACGTCCATCCTGGCGCACCACGCGGTGACCGTGGCCAGCACCTGCGGGGTGATCTCGCCCTCGATCAGGTACATCCCCGGTGTCGTCTCGTGTGGTGAGAAGCCTTCCGGCAGAGCCGATTTCAACAGCGCGATATCGAGTTTCGGTGGGGCGCAGAACCGCAGCTGACCCGCCGCGCCGTGCGCGGTGACCTCAGCGGGTGTGCCCTGGGCGACGATCCGGCCGTGATCGATGATCACGAGGTGGTCGGCGAGTTGCTCGGCCTCGTCCATCATGTGCGTGGTGAGCACGACACTGACGCCGTCGCGGCGCAGAGCGTCGATGAGCTCCCAGACGATCAGCCTGGCCTGGGCGTCGAGACCGGCGGTGGGTTCGTCGAGGAACACGATCTCGGGCCTGCCCACCAGTGCGCACGCGAGCGCGAGCCGCTGCTGCTGACCACCGGACAGGCGTCGATAAGGAGTGCGGCGACTGTCCTGCAGGCCCAGCGTCGACAGCAGCCAGTCGGGGTCGATCGGATCGGCGGAATAGGCCGCGACCAGGTCGAGCATCTCGCCCGCGCGGGCACCGGGATAGGCGCCGCCGCCCTGCAGCATCACACCGATGCGCGGCCGCAATTGCTCGGAATCGGCGATCGGGTCGAGTCCGAGGACACGGACCGAGCCCGCGTCCGGGCGCACGAAGCCCTCACACATCTCGACGGTGGTCGTCTTGCCTGCGCCGTTGGGGCCGAGCAGCGCGAACACCTGCGCCCGCTCGACGTCGAATCGGAGACCGTCCACCGCGGTGGTCTCGCCATAGCGCTTGACCACACCGTCGACGCTAACGGCCGGTCCTGGGCGACTTGTCACAACTGCGCCTCGCTAGCGCTCGGCTCCGTCGCGCCAACTTGTGCTGCGCCATTGGTTCGCTCGCTGCGCTCCCTCACGAGTTCACACGGTAAGCCGTGCCCTCCTGTGACGGAGCCGACACCCCCGGCTGCGCCCGCCAGGGCAGGGTGTGCCGGGTGAGCGCGAAGAACAGCGCGAAGCAGATCACGGCGGCGAGTGCGGCCCCGACGATCTGAAAGACCTGGAATTCCGCGCCGCGCGGCATCGTCAGCATCGAGGGAATCGCCGAGAAGGCGATGGCGGGGATCCGGAAGGCGGGTTGTGTCGCCCACGCTGCCAGCGGCACGATCGCCCACAGCAGGTACCAGGGTTGGACCACCGGGAACAGCAGCACGATCGCCGCGAGGGAGACACCGAGCGCGCCGACCGGATGGAGTCGGCCCATGCCGGTGGCGACGAGCATGCGGACGGTGATGAACGCTGCCACCGCACCCGCGATCGGGCGGGTGATCGACAGCAGTGCGGTCGTATGGTCACCCAGGCCGAGCAGAACGCCGCCGAATCCGGTGACGATCCCGACGATGGTCGGCAGTGACATCCAACTGCGCACCGCGCCCGCGACACCGAGGGTGTGGACCCAGCCGAAGCCGAGCCCGCTGATGATTCCGATGAAAAGTGTTGTCGCCACGGCGATTACGCCCAACATCGTCGCCGACTTGAGGAGGGAGGTGAAGGTGCCGCCCCAACGCCTGGCCAGTGCCATGCCGACGAAGCCGAGCGCGATGATCGAGGTGAGTTTGAACGAGGACGACAGGGTGATCACTATGGCGCCGCCGATCAGCAGGCCGTAGGCGCGGCCGTCGAAGGGCGGCCGATTCGTTGCCGTCAGCTGGTCGGGTCTTCCTCCTTCGCCGTAGATCGCGCGCAGCGTCAACTCCACACCGGCAAGCATCAAGCCGAGCATCAGTGCGTCGTTGTGCACGCCGCCGACCAGGTGGAGGAGTACGAGCGGATTGGCCGCACCGAGCCACAACGCACTCACCGGCGCCACTCCGCATCGCACCGACAACCGCGGCAGCGCCCACACGATCAAGGCGACCCCCGCCAACGCCAGCAACCGGTGCGCCCACACCCCGGCGATGATGTTCTCCCCGGTCAGTTCCGCTATCCCGCGGCCGATCCACAGAAACAACGGCCCGTACGGCGCGGGTGTATCCCGCCAGATCGTCGGCACATTGTTGGTCAGCACATTATCGATCCCGAGTCCGGCGACCGGTCCCTCGGAATACGGATCGATGCCACGGGCGGCGATCTCACTCTGCGCCAGATAGGAATAGACATCGTTGCTGAACATCGGCGGCGCCACCGACAGCGGAATGATCCACAGCAGCAACGTGCGATCCAATTGCGAGCGGCTCAGCCGGTGCAGCGGTGACCCCGCCAGCCCGCCGATCGCGAAGCGCCCCAACAGCAACCACGCGCCGATCACCAACGCGGTGCCGAACATACACATGGCCAGCGATCCGGTGTGCGCTCGCGCGAAGATGCCGAGCACCCGCACGCCCGAGACCGGATTCTGGTGCACCGGTTGGGCGCCGATGCCCAGCGCCGCGATCGCCATCAGCACCGCGCCGGTCGCACCCATCAATCGGATCCGGTCCAGTTGGGCGCGTTCGCGCTTGTCGAGTCCAGGCACCTCGGTCTCGTCGCGGTGCAGCACCGCGACGGTGTGATCGGGCGTCGACACATCGAGCCCGAGAGCTCGCCGCCCGAACGCCAGTGTCTTGCGCGCCGCGCCCTCCAGTACCGCCACGAAGTCAGAGCCTAGTGTGCGCGGGCGCGCCGGGGTTCGTCAGTCGTTCGCGCACGGTCGTCGCGACGGCGAAGCTCGCCAGGTTTCGCCCGGTCGGAGCGAACTACCTCGGTACTTCGACAGCGGTAGGCGCGGTGACGACCGGTGCTCCCACCAGCACCGGCTGCGAGCGCAACGAGAGCGCGGCGGCGATGATCACGCCAACGCAGATCACCGCGACCGCGCCGAGCGCCGCCCAGCCGATGCGCTGCGCGGACGGCTGATCACGGGCCTTCAGCCAGGTCGGCACGAACAGGATGCCGAGCGCGCTCAATGTGCCCGCCGCCAGACCGCCGAGGTGGCCCCACAGCGAGATCCCCGGGATCGAGAAGCTGATCAGCACGTTCACGCCGATGACCACCAGCATCGGAGTCGGGCTCTGCCGCAACCGGATCAGCGTCACCGTCACCGCACCGAACAAGCCGTACACCGCACCGGACGCACCGGCCGTCGCCGTGATCGAGTCCGACAACACCATCACCGCCGCCGACCCACCCAGCAGCGACACGAGATACACACACGCGAACCGGACCCGGCCGAGCACCTGTTCGAGGTCGCGCCCCACCACATACAGCGCGAACATATTGACCAGCAGATGGATAGCGCCGTAATGCAGGAACCCCGACCCGAGCACCCGCCACCACTCGCCGTCGGCCACCAGCAGCGGCACCAGCACGAACTCCCGGAACACCGACGACCCGCGATAGTTGTCCATCGGGCTACCGGCCTGCGCCGCGGTGATCACATAGACCAGCACGTTGATCGCGATCAACCCATAGCTCACATAGGGGACCGCACCGCCTTGGCGCGCACCGCTGACGGTCCGCACCGGTCGCACATCCTGCTGTCCCTGCCGCACGCAGTCGACGCAGTGCTGCCCGACCGAAGCCGGTCGCAGGCACTCGGGACAGGCAGGCCGACCGCATCGCGTACACGCGAGTCCGGTAGGCCGATCGGGATGACGGACACACGTGGGTGTGAGCGGGTTCGACACCCTGCCATCGTGCCAGACCCCGACCCCCGCTCGCCGCGTTCGCTACCGGGAAGTTGGACGGTCGATCGCAAAATCGCGGTGTGAATATCGTCGCCGAGCAACGCCGTGAGAGCGTGATTGCGCACTGTCCGGCGTCGGCGTCGGCGTTGCTGCGAGCCGAGTAGTCCAGGTGAGCGGCCTGTGCGATGGGTCACCCGGTCTAGCATCGGCGATCGGTCCGCAGGGTCCGCACCTGGGGTTTTACCGGTCGGGGGAATGCTCGGATGATCTTCATCGCAGGTCAGGGCACCCTTTGTCAGGTGACCCTTATTAGATTTAGGGAAGCAATTCCGCCACACTGGTGTTGTGAAAACCGTGGGTTTGCGGACAGACGTGGAAAGTGGCGGTCGTAAGACGGCCGGCGCTCGGTCGTCTGCTGTGCCCGCGGTGGCCGCGCAGGAGGGGCAGACCCGGGCGGCCATCGTCCAGTTGCTCCTGGAACAGGGTCCGATCACCGCCACCGCGATCGGCACCGAACTCGGCCTCGCGCCCGCCGGGGTGCGCAGGCACCTCGACGCGCTCATCGACGCAGGCCAGGCTCGGGCGAGCCGTTCGGCGCCGTGGCAGCAGAAGGGTCGCGGCAGGCCTGCCAAGCAGTACCAGCTCACCGCGGCGGGCCGGGGCAATCTCGGCCACGCCTACGACGATCTGGCCGGGGCGGCGATTCGTCAGCTCGGCGAGATCGGTGGCGACGCCGCGATCGCGGAATTCGCCCGCAAGCGGGTTCGGGTGATCGTCGAGGGCATCGAGCCCGTCGCCGACCACACCGCGCCGGTGATCGAGGCCAAAGTCGAGGAGATCGCGGAAGCGTTCGCCGAAGCCGGTTTCGCCGCCACCACCCGTCAGGTCGGCGCCGGTGTGCAGATCTGTCAGCATCACTGCCCGGTTGCGCATGTGGCCGAAGAGTTTCCCCAGTTGTGCGCCGCCGAATTGGACGCTTTCCGCGACCTGCTCGGCACCCACGTGCAGCGACTTGCGACGATCGCCAACGGCGATTGCGCCTGCACCACCCACGTACCGCTGGTCGCGGTGCCGAAGATCCCATCCGCCGCACAGCCCGCGGCGGGACGTACGAACGACTCCGGAAGGAGTGCCGAATGACGACCCCTACCGACCAGGTGCAACCGCTCACCCAGGACGAAACCATCGCCTCGCTGGGCACCTACGGTTACGGCTGGTCCGACTCCGATGTGGCCGGCGCCAGCGCACAACGTGGCCTGTCGGAGGCCGTCGTCCGCGATATCTCGGCGAAGAAGAGCGAACCCGAGTGGATGCTGGACGTGCGCCTCAAGGCGCTGCGCATCTTCGATCGCAAGCCCATGCCGAACTGGGGTTCCGATCTCGGTGGCATCGACTTCGACAACATCAAGTACTTCGTGCGTTCGTCGGAGAAGCAGGCCGAGAGCTGGGAAGACCTGCCCGAGGACATCAAGAACACCTACGACAAGCTGGGCATCCCCGAGGCAGAGAAGCAGCGTCTGGTCTCCGGTGTCGCCGCGCAGTACGAGTCCGAGGTCGTCTACCACTCCATCCGTGAGGATCTGGAGCAGCAGGGCGTGATCTTCCTCGACACCGATACGGCGCTGAAGGAGCACCCGGAGATCTTCCAGAAGTACTTCGGCTCGGTGATCCCCGCCGGTGACAACAAGTTCTCCGCGCTCAACACCGCCGTCTGGTCGGGTGGCTCGTTCATCTACGTGCCGCCGGGCGTGCACGTCGACATCCCGCTGCAGGCCTACTTCCGGATCAACACCGAGAACATGGGCCAGTTCGAGCGGACGCTGATCATCGTCGACGAGGACGCCTACGTCCACTACGTCGAGGGTTGTACCGCCCCGATCTACAAGTCCGACTCACTGCACTCGGCGGTCGTGGAGATCATCGTGAAGAAGGGCGGCCGCTGCCGCTACACGACCATCCAGAACTGGTCGAACAACGTGTACAACCTGGTCACCAAGCGGGCCAAGGCCGAGGCCGGCGCCACCATGGAGTGGGTCGACGGCAACATCGGCTCCAAGGTGACCATGAAGTACCCGGCGGTCTGGATGACCGGCGAGCACGCGCACGGCGAGGTCCTCTCGGTCGCGTTCGCGGGCCCCGGCCAGCACCAGGACACCGGCGCCAAGATGCTGCACCTGGCCCCGCACACCTCCTCGACCATCGTGTCGAAGTCGGTGGCGCGTGGTGGCGGTCGCGCGTCGTACCGCGGTCTGGTCCAGATCAACAAGGGCGCCAACGGTTCCAAGTCGACCGTGAAGTGTGACGCGCTGCTGGTCGACACCATCAGCCGCTCGGATACCTACCCCTACGTCGACATCCGCGAGGACGACGTGACGATGGGTCACGAGGCCACGGTCTCGAAGGTCTCCGAGGAGCAGCTGTTCTACCTCATGAGCCGCGGCATGACCGAGGACGAGGCGATGGCGATGGTGGTGCGTGGCTTCGTCGAGCCGATCGCCAAGGAATTGCCGATGGAATACGCATTGGAACTGAACCGGCTCATCGAGCTGCAGATGGAAGGGGCCGTGGGCTGATGTCGACGCTCGAGACGCCGATCCAGAACCCTGGCGCGGGCGCCGCGGTCAACAAGGGCGAGGTCTTCACCTCGTTCGATGTCGACCAGTTCGAGATCCCGTCGGGTCGCGACGAGGCGTGGCGGTTCACCCCGCTGCGCCGCCTGCGCGGCCTGCACGACGGCACCGCCGTTGCCGATGGTGTCGCAGGAGTCGAGGTGAGCGAAGTCGCCGGTGTCACCGTGGAAACGGTGGGCCGCACCGACTCTCGCCTCGGCCAGGCCGGTACCCCCGCCGATCGTGTTGCCGCCCAGGCCTATTCGGGCTTCTCCGAGGCGACCGTGATCACGGTCGGCCCGGAAACCGAAGTGTCGGACCCGGTTACGGTCACCATCACCGGTCCCGGTGAGGGCAAGACCGCCTACGGTCACCTGCAGATCCGCCTGGACAACTTCGCCGTCGCCACCGTGGTCATCGACCAGCGCGGCAGCGGAACCTACGCCGAGAACGTCGAATTCGTGCTCGGTGACAGCGCCAAGCTCACCGTCGTCGCGGTCCAGGAATGGAACGAAGACGCCGTGCACGTCACCGCGCATCACCTGAAGCTGGGCCGTGACGCGAACCTGCGCCACGTGTCGGCCACGCTGGGCGGCGACCTGGTTCGCCTGTCGGGCACCGTGCGTTACGCCGGTCCGGGTGGCTTCGCCGAGCTGTTCGGTCTGTACTTCGCCGATGCCGGTCAGCACTTCGAGCAGCGTCTGCTGGTCGATCACGCCGAGCCCAACTGCAAGTCCAATGTGCTGTACAAGGGCGCGCTGCAGGGTGATCCGAAGTCCCCGAAGGGTGACGCTCGCACGGTCTGGATCGGCGATGTGCTGATCCGCGCCGCCGCCGAGGGCACCGACACCTACGAGGCCAACCGCAACCTGGTGCTCACCGACGGTGCGCGCGCCGATTCGGTGCCGAACCTGGAGATCGAGACCGGCGAGATCGCCGGTGCCGGACACGCCAGTGCCACCGGCCGTTTCGACGACGAGCAGCTGTTCTACCTGCGCGCTCGTGGCATTCCCGAAGACGTCGCCCGCCGACTGGTCGTGCGTGGCTTCTTCTTCGAGATCATCCAGAAGGTCACGGTCCCCGAGGTCCGAGAGCGGCTCGAGGCGGCCATCGAGGCCGAACTCGCCACTGTCGGCATCTGACACCCACTTACTTACCGAAGGATTCTGATTCGATGACCACCTTGGAAATCAAGGACCTGCACGCCGAGATCACCACCCCCGAGGGTGAGTCCAAGCAGATCCTCAACGGCGTGAACCTCACCGTGAAGTCCGGCGAGACGCACGCCATCATGGGCCCCAACGGCTCGGGCAAGTCCACGCTGTCCTACGTGATCGCGGGTCACCCGAAGTACACCGTCACTCAGGGCACCATCACCCTCGACGGCGAAGACGTCCTCGCGATGTCGGTCGACGAGCGTGCCCGCGCGGGCCTGTTCCTGGCCATGCAGTACCCGGTCGAGGTTCCCGGCGTGTCGATGTCGAACTTCCTGCGCACCGCCGCCACCGCCGTGCGCGGCGAGGCCCCCAAGCTGCGCACCTGGGTCAAGGAAGTCAAGGAGTCGATGAAGGAACTCGACATCGACTCGGCCTTCGCCGACCGCTCGGTGAACGAGGGCTTCTCCGGTGGCGAGAAGAAGCGTCACGAGGTGCTGCAGCTGGGTCTGCTCGCGCCCAAGATCGCGATCCTGGACGAGACCGACTCCGGCCTCGACGTCGACGCGCTGCGCATCGTCTCCGACGGTGTGAACCGCTACAAGGAGCGCACCGACGGTGGCGTGCTGCTGATCACGCACTACACCCGCATCCTGCGCTACATCAAGCCCGACTTCGTGCACGTGTTCGTCAACGGCAAGATCGTGGCCGAGGGTGGCTCCGAGCTGGCCGATGAACTCGACGCGAACGGGTACGAGCGCTTCACGTCCGCGACCGCTGGAGCCTGATATGACCGCTACGGTGCCAGCTCTCGACGTAGCTCGGATCCGCGCCGACTTCCCGATCCTGCACCGCACGGTGCGGGACGGGAAACCGTTGGTGTACCTGGATTCCGGTGCGACCTCGCAGCGTCCGCTGCAGGTGCTGGACGCCGAGCGCGAATTCCTGCTCACCCGTAACTCCGCGGTGCACCGTGGTGCGCATCAGCTGGCGGAGGAGGCGACCGACTCCTATGAGGAGGCGCGCGCCGATATCGCCCGCTTCGTCGGTGCCGACACCGGCGAGATCGTGTTCACCAAGAACGCGACCGAGTCGCTGAACCTGGTGGCCAACGCTTTCGGTGACGACCGGTTCCCCTACAAGGTCGGCCCCGGTGACGAGATCGTCATCACCGAGCTCGAGCATCACGCGAATCTCGTTCCGTGGCAAGAGCTTGCGCGGCGCACCGGTGCCACTCTCAAGTGGTACGGGATCACCGACGACGGTCGCATCGACCTGGATTCGCTCGAACTGTCGTCCGCGACAAAGGTTCTCGCGTTCAGCCATCAGTCGAACGTGACCGGCGCCGTCGCTCCGGTGGACGAATTGGTCCGCCGCGCAAAGGCAGTCGGCGCGCTCGTCGTGCTCGATGCCTGCCAGTCGGTGCCGCACATGGCGGTGGACTTCCACGAGCTCGGTGTCGACTTCGCCGCGTTCTCCGGCCACAAGATGCTAGGCCCGATGGGCGTTGGCGGACTGTACGGCCGTCGCGCGCTGCTGGAGGAGACGCCGCCGTTCATCACCGGTGGGTCGATGATCGAGACCGTCACGATGGAGAAGACCACCTACGCGCCGCCCCCGCAGCGCTTCGAGGCAGGTACTCCGATGACGTCGCAGGTGGTCGGGCTGGCCGCCGCGGTGCGCTACCTCGAAGACCTCGGCATGGATGCCGTTGCCGCACACGAGCATTCGCTCACCGGTGCGGCGCTGGACGGACTGTCGGGGATCGACGGGGTGCGGATCATCGGACCCAGCGAGAACTCCGATCGCGGTGGCGCGGTGTCGTTCGTGGTCGACGGGATCCACGCCCACGATGTGGGCCAGATCCTCGATGACCAGGGTGTCGCCATCCGGGTCGGACACCACTGCGCCTGGCCGCTGCACCGCAAGTTCGGTGTCGCCGCCACCGCGCGTGCCTCGTTCGCCGTCTACAACACCCTCGACGAGGTCGACGCACTGGTTGCCGCCGTGCGGAAGGCCAAGAGCTTCTTCGGAGTTGCGTAAGTCATGCGTATGGAGCAGATGTACCAGGAAGTGATCCTGGATCACTACAAGCACCCGCACCACCGTGGGCTGCGGGAACCGTTCGGTGCCCAGGTGCACCACGTGAACCCGACCTGCGGTGACGAAGTGACCATGCGCGTGCAGATCGACGACGCGGGCGAGGTCGCCGACGTCTCCTACGACGGACAGGGCTGCTCGATCAGCCAGGCCGCCACCTCGATCCTCACCGATCAGGTGATCGGGCTGCCGGTGCAGCAGGCGCTGAAGGTGGTCGACTCGTTCAGCGAGATGATCTCCAGCCGCGGCACCGTCGAAGGCGACGAGGACATGATCGGCGACGGCATCGCCCTCGCCGGCGTGAGCAAGTACCCGGCGCGCGTCAAGTGCGCGCTGCTGGGCTGGATGGCGTTCAAAGACGCTGTCGTGCAGATCAGTTCGGCCGAGGAAACCAAGGCACCGATCGGAAATGGGGAGTCTGCCACATGAGTGAGAGCACCGATACCGCACAGACCCCGGAAGCCGTCGAGGCCGAGGTCGCCAAGCCCGCCGAGGTCGAGTTGACCCCCGAGCAGGCCCAGCACATCGACGATCTCGAGGAAGCGATGCGCGACGTCGTCGACCCCGAACTCGGCATCAACGTCGTCGACCTCGGCCTGGTCTACGGCCTTTCGGTCGACGACGAGAACATCTGCACCCTCGACATGACGCTCACCTCGGCGGCCTGTCCGCTGACCGACGTCATCGAAGACCAGTCCCGCAACGCGCTCGTGCGCAGCGGCCTGGTCGAGGAACTCAAGATCAACTGGGTCTGGATTCCGCCGTGGGGCCCGGACAAGATCACCGACGACGGCCGCGAACAGCTGCGCGCCCTCGGCTTCACGGTGTAGCACAACACGTCTCGGGCCCGGATCCTATGCGGATCCGGGCCCGTCATGTTCTTCCGGTATTGCACTGACCGGTGCGATTGTGATCTTGCGCCGTGCGGTTGGCTGTCACCGGATATTCGATGATCATCTTGAAGGTTCCGGACTTCCGGAACAGCTTTCAAGAGGAGAACTTTCGGATGAGTTTCATGGGTAAGGTCGGCTTCGCCGTGGCGGCGTCGGTTCTTGCGGCCGGGTCGGTGCTGGGTGCCGGTGCGGCGAACGCGCAAAGTCTGCACGGCGCGTTCGCCGTCAGCCAAGGGCAATGGACCTACGAGTCGAGTTTCGACTGGCCGAGCCGCGAGGCCGCAGAGGAACGCGCGCTGGAGCGGTGTGGTTACGACGACTGCAAGGTCGTGCTCTCGTGGGCCAACGGCTGCGGAGCGATGGTGTGGAACGACGGTTCGACCGTAGTGGCATCGGGGCCCACCCGCAGCGACGCCATGCGAAACGCCGTCAACAAGCTGTCCGAACGTGCGCCGCTGGCAATGCTGGCGAACTTCGGGTCGTCGGATCTGAGCGGCAACAAGGTCGTCGAAGTGGTCTGCACGTCGAACGCCCGCTGACCCGTACCTGACCCTCGGGGACCCGGATTCGAATGGATCCGGGCCCCCGGGTGTTCGGTGTGATCATGCGCTGACAGTGGTGATGTGATATTTCACCGCGGGGTTGGCTATCACCGGTAGTTCGGTGATGATCTGAAAGGTTCCGGACTTCCGGAACAGCTTTCAAGAGGAGATCTTTCGAATGAGTTTCATGGGTAAGGTCGGCTTCGCCGTGGCGGCGTCGGTACTTGCGGCCGGATCTGTGCTCGGTGCCGGTTCGGCGAGCGCGGCAGGCGACCAGTGGGCGTCGATCGCGTTGAGCGACGGCCAGGCCATCTACGGCATCAGCGTCAACGAGGCCACCCCCGAGGCGGCCGAAGCCGCCGCGATCGCCGACTGCCACCTGGCGGACTGCAATGTGGTGACGACCTGGGCCAACGGCTGCGCCGTGCTGGTCGAGAGCGACAACGGCATCGCCTGGGCGACAGGCGCGTCACGGGCGGAGGCAGAGCGTAAGGCCTACGAGAACCTGTCCGAGCTGACCCCGACCGCGCTGCTGGCCAACACGGGCTCGGCGGGTATGAGTGGCTCCGAGGTCGTCGACGCGATCTGCACGGCGAACGCACGCTGATCACCGCATAGCGATCAGGCCCGGATCCTCGCCGAGGATCCGGGCCTTTGTCGTTGTGCGCTAAGCGTTTTCGGCTGCGGCGACCGTGTCGAACCACGCGCTGATCATGTCGGCGGTGCCTGCGATGATGGCGTCGAGTTCAGCGTCGTCGAGTTCGACCGAACGCAACGCGGTGGCGAAGCCCGCGTTGAGTACGACGAAGGCCATCACGTCGATGTCGGCGTGCTTGATCGGGCCGATCATCTGGAGGATGTAGAGCTTGATCAGCATCCGCAGTCGGGGTTCGAATTCGGGGATACCACTGCCGTGGAACTGCAGATCGGTGACAAGGGCCCGCACGAGCGGTCCGTTGGAGACGAGGATGTCCACGGCCGAGCGGATCAGACCGACCACTGCCTCGCGCGGGGATTGTTCCGAGCTGTTGGTCAGCAGCTGGCTGTAGCGGTCTTCTACCTGCAGAAACAGGCTGTCGTTGAGTTCTTTGACGATCTCGTCGCGGTCGTTGAAATACCGGTACAGCGTGCCGATGCTCATGCCCGCTTCGGTGGCGATCCGGTTGGTCGAGGTGTTGCCGATGCCGCGGGTACCGAAAAGATGAGCAGCGACCGAGAGAATGCGTGTTCGCGTCTCCTTCGCCCGGTCCTGCTTGGGGCGTTTGCGCTGCTTATCGGCTTGCGTTGGCATTTTTCGACCTCGACGGAAAGAAGAGTAGAAGGTGAGCTGTTGCTCACCCTACAGTCATGATCACAGAGAAACCGAAGTGCGGTCATCACATAGGCCAACACGACCGAGGCACAACCACTACCGGCGACGCCGGGGTGTAGAAGGAGGAGTCGACGATGACGATCCCACTGGACGAGACGGCCCTGTGGCAGCCCCTGCGTGACGTCCGGACGATGACCAGCCGATTGGTCGGTCATTTCGTCGACAACGTCGCGACCTGCCGGACGCTACCCGGCGATGTGATCTCCGGCGACGTCACCTCGGTCACCCGGATGTGTCTGGAAATCGTCGGCGGCATGCTGGACGGCCGCGACGAGGAGGTGAAACTGAACCGGCTCGCGGTGGCGGCGGCGGGCTGGGCGCGCGAGGGTGTGCCGATCGACACGATCCTGCACGCCTTCCACGAGGGCTTCCGGCTCGCTTTCGACACGGTCTACGACGAGGTAGGCGATGCCGATCGCGCGAGCTTGATCCACGGCTTCCGCCGAACCGTCGAGATCTCGGATCTGTTGTGCACCACCGTGACTCGCTCCTACATCCGCGAGCACCGTGAGGCTGTCGGGGAGCATCACACCGCCGTGCACACGCTCACCTCAGCGCTGCTGGCCGGTCAGTCGACGGTCACGATGGCGCGCGAGGTCGGGATCACCGTCGCCGACGCGTATTCGGTGCTCGCCCTCTCGATCGGGGCCCATCCCGACGAGCGCGATCCGCGCGTGAACGGCGCGGTGGTGGCCCGGCGCAAGCTGCGCCGGGTGCAGACGGCATTGGCGCACCGCTGCGGCGAGCAGGTGCTGTCGCTGCTGTCGGTCGACGGTGGAACCCTGCTGATCCCCTCCGATCTGCTGGTCGACGAGCAACTCGACGCCCTGGTCGAGGCGCTCTCGCGCGCCGCGCACGTCGAGGTCACTGCCGCTCTGGTGCCCGCCGCCACCGATGAGATCCCCGACGCGGCCCAGCGCGCCCACGAACTCCTCGACATGGTGGAGCGCCTCGACAGTGCCCCCGGCCTCTACCGCTTCGGCGACCTCGCCCTGGAATACCAGCTCACCCGCCCCGGCCCCGGTCGCGCCCGCCTCGGCGAACTCCTCGCTCCCCTCGACAACCACCCTGAGCTCTACGAAACTCTGCGCGTGCACATCGCCAACAACATGAACCGCCAGCGCACCGCACGCCTGCTGCACATCCACACCAACACCGTCGACTACCGCCTGCGCCGGGTAGCCCAGCTCACCGGCCTCGACCCCGCTCAGTCCTCGGGCCTGTGGCAACTGCGCTCGTCGATGATCGCGCGCAGCTTCCACACCGGCCCCGCGACCATCGGAGTCGAAACCACCGGCCCCCGCCGCGCCCCCTACGCCGCCTCCCTCGACGGCATCCGTTCGGCTTAGACCGCCACGACGACCTTGCCTCGCAGCTCGCCTGCTTCACTGCGGCGGTGCAGGGTGGCGAGGTCGTCGAGGGTGTGCCGCTCGGAGATGTCGAGGGTGAGCTCGCCTCGGTCGATCAGGCGGACCGATCTGGCCAGGTCGACTGGGTCGTTGTCGGCGACGATGTGCGTCGAGTTCGGTGCGGTGATGACATCGGTCGCGGAGACGATCCGCCCGTCGGCCCCGGCCAGCGAAGTCAGCACGTTCGATCGCGTAGCGCCGAGTGGTACGAGGTTGACCACGACGTCGACCGGGTCACCGATCACCGCTTCGACCGCCGTGGTCGTGTAATCGATGACCGTGTCGGCGCCCTGCGCTCGGACCGTCGAGGCGCTGCGCGGCCCAGCCGTAGCGATCACCCGTGCTCCGGTTCTCTTGGCCAATTGCACTGCGAACCCACCGATTCCACCACCGGCACCATTGATCAGCACTACCTCGCCTTCTGTCAGTCGGGCAGCTTCGATTACCTGCCACGCGGTCAAGCCGGCGAGGGGGAGCGCGGCGGCGTCGGCGAGCGGGACGGTGGTCGGCGCGCTGACCAGCGCCGAGGCATCCGCGACCGCGTACTCGGCGGCCGCACCCTCGATCCACCCGATCACTCGATCGCCGGTCCGGTGACCGCCCACGTCCGGTCCGACGACTACGCCGGCGACATCCCAGCCCAACGTCAACGGGAAGTCGGTCGCCACTATCGCGCGCAGCAACCCCGCGCGCAACGCCGCCTCGGTCGGATTCATCGAAGTTGCCGCTACCTTGATCAGCACCTGCCCGGGACCCGGTGTCGGACAGGGTATTTCATCGACCGTGATGACGTCGGCGGTGCCGAATTGATGGATCCGTGCAGCTCTCATTCATCGACCGTAGAGGCGTTGATCGAGACGAACAATGCTTCGAAGTCTCTGTTTCCATCGCGATCGTCCTAAGCTGGTCGGGTGGACGTGCTCAGTGATGTGCTGTCGATTCTCCGCACCGGCCGCCCCAGGTCCTTCCTGCACACCTGGCAGGCGCCGTGGACGCAGCACTTCACCCCGGTCCAGGCGCCGTCGGGTTCCGAGTCGTGGTCGCGGGTCGGTGTGTTCTGACCTCGGGTGCGGGCGAGTCGGCCGAGCCCGGCACGGTTGCCCTCAGTTGTCCGCGGCTGTCGAACTTCTCACCGGGGAGTTGGAACACCCCGGCCCTGGCACGGACGGAGTCGTGCCGTCTCTTCTCGACGTCGTTGTGCACTACGCGCTGCGGACATGGCTGGAGTTCAACGCAACCACCACCCACACCGGTTGGTCGGCAGCACTTCGCGACCCAGTCGTCAGTGCCGCGCTGGCGGCTATCCATCAGGACCCCGCCCATCCGTGGACCGTCGCCCGGCTGGCCCGTCGTGCCGACACGACCAGGGCTCCCTTTGCGAAACGATTCGCCGATCTCACCGGCACCCCGCCGATCCACTACCTCACCTGGTGGCGCATGACCCTCGCCGCCCGCGCGCTACGCACCACCGACGCACCGCTGACAACCATCGCCCACCAGGTCGGCTACACCTCCGAGTTCGCCTTCGCCACTGCCTTCAAGCGCCGATTCCTCAGGCCGCCAGGCGAATACCGGCGAACGCACCAACGGGGCGAATAGGGCTTGCGCAAGCCCCGACCTCATAATATGGTTAATTTGACTAAAACCAGGAGGGGTAATGACCGTCGAGCATGTCGAGCAGTTGCGCGAGGCGATCGCGCAGGGTGCTACGCCGAAGTACCTGGCGTTCTGGGGGCACAGTCCGCGTCGGGACGCAGCGCTCGGGTCGAGTTGCCTGAGTCAGTGGTGGCCGGCGACATTCGAGGTCGACGGGGTGGAATTCGCCAGCGCCGAGCATTACATGATGTGGCGGAAGGCGTTGCTGTTCGACGACGCGGCCACGGCGGCGAAGGTGCTCGAGGTCGGTCATCCGAGTCAGGCGAAGAAGCTCGGCAGGCAGATCCGGAATTTCGACGAAAGCGTCTGGGTGGGTGCGCGATTCGACATCGTGGTCACGGGGAGTGTGGCCAAGTTCGGGCAGGACGACGGGCTGCGGAAGTTCCTGACCGGCATCGGGTCTCGCGTGCTCGTCGAGGCGAGTCCGGTCGACCGGATCTGGGGGATCGGGTTGGCCGCCGACGATCCTGCCGCGACGGAGCCCGATCGATGGAGGGGGCTCAACCTGCTCGGGTTCGCGTTGATGCGGGCGCGGGATGAGCTGGTTGGTCGGTAGGTGACGGCCGATATCTGAGGCAGCAGGGGCACGGAGTGAACAGCTCTGTGCCCCTGCTCGTTTCAGCGGCGCAGCACCTTCCTGGCCAGCCAGTTCCCGAAGAACTGCACACCCTGCACGCCGACGATGATGATGAGCACCGCCACGAGCGTGACCTGCCACTGGAACTGCTGATACCCGTAGACGATGGCGAAATCACCGAGCCCGCCACCGCCGACCGTCCCCGCCATCGCCGAGATGTCGACGATCGAGATCACCACGAATGTGTAGCCGAGAATCAACGGGCCCAACGCTTCCGGGATCAGCAGCGTGACAATGATCCGCAGCGGACCCGCGCCGATCGCACGCGCCGCCTCGATCACCCCGGGATCGACGGTCACCAGGTTCTGCTCGACGATTCGCGCGATGCCGAACGACGCGGCGACGATCATCACGAACAGTGCCGCCTCCGAACCGATCGTCGTGCCGACCACTTCCAGGGTGACCGGACCGAGCGCGGCCAGCAGAATGATGAACGGAATCGGGCGCACGATATTGACGAACACATTGAGTACGAAGTAGATCGGCGCGTTCGCCAGCAGTCCACCCTTGCGGGTCGTGTAGAGCGCGGTCCCGAGGACGAGCCCGATCGCCCCGGCCACCACGAACGTCACACCGACCAGGTAGATGGTGGTCCCGATCGCCTCGAACAGTGTGGGCCGCAGTTTCTCCCAGTTCGTTTCCATCAGCCCGCCTTCCGTTCCAGGTCGGCGACAACACGATCCACCGCGGCATCGAGACCGTGCAGTGACAACGTGACACTGCCGAAGGTCTTGTCCTGCAACGTGCTCACCCCGCCGTAGACGATCTCGAAGCGCACGTCGGCGGCCGTCGCGGCGGCCAATGCCGCGCCGAGCCCGCTGTCGTCATCGATGTCGACGGTGACCAACCGGCCCCCGTGTAGTTCCTGGAGGCGTTCCAGTTCCGTCGCATCCGGTCGGTTGTGCAGCACGGTCGCTACGAAGGAACGCGTAGGCGTGGCCTGTGGCGCGGCGAAAACATCGAAGGTGCAAGCCAATTCGACGATCCGCCCCTCGGCCAGCACCGCCACCCGGTCGGCGACCGCCCTGATCACATCCATCTCATGGGTGATCACCACGATGGTCACCCCGAGTTCGTCATTGATCTTCTTCAGCAGTCGCAGCACCTCGCCGGTGGTTTCCGGGTCGAGCGCGGAGGTTGCCTCATCGGCGAGCAGCAGTGACGGCGACGTCGCGAGCGCCCTGGCGATCCCGACCCGTTGCTTCTGCCCGCCCGAGAGTTGATCGGGGTACGCGCGCGCCTTGTCGGTGAGTCCCACGAATTCGAGCAACTCGGCCACGCGGGCCTTGCGCTCGGCCCGTTTCCAGCCCGCCACCTTGAGTGGATGCTCGATATTGCCTGCGGCAGTGCGGGATCGGAACAGATTGAACTGCTGGAACACCATGCCGATATCGCGCCGCAGCTTGCGCACCGCCGCCTCCGGCACCCCGGTGATGGGGGTGCCGGAGATCGTGACAGTGCCCGAAGTCGGCTTGTCCAGCGCGTTGATCAGCCGCACCAGGGTGGACTTGCCCGCGCCCGAGTAACCGATCACCCCGAAGATCTCCCCGGGTTCGATCCGCAGGTCGATGTTCTCGAGAGCCGTGTGCTGGTCTTTGCCGCTGCCGAAAACCTTGGTGACGGAGCGGAATTCGACCGCCGCGTTCACTTGGTCGTACGGATGCCCTGCTGCACCCGGTCCAGGATCTGCTCGAGCTCGGGGCCGGTCCGGTTCACGGCGACCGCGGTACCCTTGGTGACCTCGGCGTGCGCGGCGGCCACGGCCGCGTCCTTCCAGATCTCGACCAGCTTCAGATACGTCGGATTCGTCTTGTCCTCGGCACGGCTGACGATCACATTGATGTACGGCTCAGCAGCGGGATTGTTCGGATCATCCTTGTACAGTGCCGATTTCGGGTCGACACCCGACCGCTCCAGGAAGGTGTTGTTGATGACCGAGCCGTCGACCGATGGCAGCGACAACGCGGTCTGGGCGGCGTCGACCGGCGTCACCCGCACCTTGGATGCGGCCTTGTCGATATCGGCGGGGGTCGGCTGGACCGAGGTGCCGGTGATCTTCAGCAACCCGGCCGCCTGCAGCACGAACAGTGCGCGCGCCTGGTTGGTCGGATCGTTGGGGATCGCGATCTCGCCGCCGGCCGGGATATCGGCCAGCGCCTTGTGCTTTTTCGAGTAAACGCCCAGCGGCACAATATAAGTCGAGCCGATCGGCGTGAGCGTGTCCGAACTCGCCACGTTGTACTGGCCGAGGAACTGCAGATGCTGGAACAGATTGAGGTCGATCTGCTTCTGCGACAGCGCCGTATTCGGCTGCTTGTAGTCGGAGAAATTGGTGACCTTCAGCGTGATGCCCTGCTCCTTGGCCTTCTGCTCGAAGACCTCGAACGCCTTGTCCTTGTCGGTGGTGCCGATCCGCACCACCGTGCCCGACGTGTCATCGGAGCCGCACGCGGTGAGGGTGAGGGCCGCGGTTGCTATCAACACCGGGATCGCCAGTGTCCGACGGAATTTCACGTGTACTCCCGAATAACTCGCAGAAGAGGAACTCGGCTATCCAAGTCGCCCCCAGCAACCCTCGACAATGGTTTAGCTTGCTGCGAGCGAAACCCTCCCCAATACCTGGACGACCGTCTAACTTTGCGACGTCAGTCGTGCAGGAACTTGTGCACCAGCATCACGGCCATCGACCCCTCACCGACGGCGCCGGCGACGCGGTGACCGTTGAACGCGCGCACATCACCTGCCGCGAAGACTCCCGGCACCGTGGTTTCCAGGTGGAGGGGTGGGCGTTTCAGCGGCCAGGCAGAACCGTCGACGGTGGCGATGTCGGGGCCGGTGAGGAGGTAGCCGTGATCGTCGCGGGCGAACGAATCATCGAGCCAGCCGGTTGCCGGGTTCGCGCCGATGAACGCGAACAGCCAGGTCGCGGGCACTTCCTCCACGGCGCCGGTCTTGCGGTCGCGCAGGGTGAGGTGTTCGAGGTGGGTGTCGCCGGAGGCGTCGACGACTTCGACGCTGGTGCGGACTTCGATGGTCGGGATCGCCGCGATCTGCTCGATCAGGTAGCTCGACATCTCCACGGCCAGGGAATCCGCGCGCACCAGCATGATCACCTTGCGGGCGCACGAGGCGAAGTAGGCCGCCGCCTGACCCGCGGAGTTCGCGCCGCCGACGATGTACACATCCGAGCCCGAGCACAGCGGTGCCTCGGTGAGCGCGGAGAAGTAGAAGACGCCGCGGCCGTTGAACTTGTCGACACTCGGGATGTCGAGGGTGCGGAAGGAGGCGCCGGTCGCGATGATCACCGAACGGGCGGTGACGGTGACGTCGTCGGTGCAGTGAACCGCGAAGCCGTGGTCGGTGGGGCGCAGCTGGTCGGCCTGCAGGCTGATCACCAGTTCGGCGCCGAATTTGGCAGCCTGTCTCCGGGCGCGGTCGGTGAGGTCGGAACCGGAGATGCCGTCGGGGAAACCGAGATAGTTCTGGATGTCGGAGCTCAGTCCGGCCTGGCCGCCGATCGCCCACCGTTCGAGCAGGATCGTGTGCAACCCCTCCGAGGCGCCGTAGAGCGCGGCCGCCATGCCGGCGGGGCCGCCGCCGACGATGAGCAGGTCGTAGTCGTCGGCGGTGGGCTTCGTGTGCAGACCGACCCACTCGGCGAGCTGTTCCTCACCGGTGGGTTTGAGGACGCGCCCGTCCGAGGCGAACAGCACCGGGGTGTCCTCGGCGGTGAAACCGTGTTCGTCGAGGAGTTCGCGGCCGGTCGGATGGGTGGGTTGCACCCAGCGACAAGCGATTTCGTTGCGGGCCAGAAAGGTGCGAATCGCGGTGCACGCGGGCGACCACAGGTCGGCCACCACGGTCAGCTCGGCGTTGTCGTGCTCGTCCTGCGGAGTAGGAGCCACCTGTCGAGAATAGGCCGGACCTGGGGAGATGGGTGTGCGGCACTCCGCACCTATGGGCCGCGCCGGATCCGGTGAAGCGCGGTGGTGTCCGATTCGGCGGAGCGGATCAGCGCAGCGGGTGCTCGATCGACAACCGGCCCCGGCGGACGAGGTCACGTTTGGTGATCGGCGGCAGCGTGGCATCGTCGTCAGGTACGTCGGGGTTGGGGCGAACCAGCAGCGTGACGGTCGCGGCGGGCACGAAGCCGCTGCTGGTCATCAGTGCGGCCGAGGCACTGTTGCGGTCCTCGACATCGGTGACGATATGGCGGGCACCGCGCGCGAACAGCGCCTCCGAGCACACGTTCACCAGCCGCCGCGCGATCCCGTGGCCCTGCATATCGGGGGCGACCGCGATCCATTCCAGATACGCCCAGTCGTCGCGATGCTCGAACTCCATCGACCCGAGCACGAACCCGACCACCCGGTCGGAATCCAGGGCCACCCAGCAGGCGTTGTCGGGGCTGTCGAGATGCTGGGCGACGGCCGTGAGCGACCACGACGTGTACGGCTTGATGGTGGTGTCGAAGACCTGATGGCCGAGGTCGAGGACTTGACGCAGGTGTCCCAATCCCATCGGCACGACAGCGATGGCGGTGTCCATGGCCGCCAGTGTGCCCTACGCGCCCTTACGGGTCTTGGACGCTGCGGTCTTGGCCGCGGCTTTGCGCGGTGCGGCCTTCTTGGCGGCGGTTTTCTTCTCGGGCTTGGCCGGGGTGGCTTCCCGGCGCCCGCTGGCCTCGAGACTGCGCTGCAGCGCGGCGACCAGATCCACGACCTCGGCGTCGGCCTGTTCGGCGGGCTCGGTTTCGGCGGCCGGTTCGACCTTGCCGGTGCCGCTGGCGATCGCCTCGTCGAGGAGTTTCTGCAGTTCGATCTGGTATTCGTCGGTGTATTCGGACGGGTCGAAATCACCCGACATCGACTCGACCAATGTCTCGGCCATCTTCAGTTCCTGCGGGCGCGGGGCGGGCGCGTCCTCGAGCGACGGGAATTCCACCGCCCGCACCTCGTCGGGCCACAGCAGCGTCTGCAGCACCAGCACACCGTCGCGTACCCGCAGCGCGGCCAACCTGGTCTTCTGCCGCAGGGTGAAGTGCACGAGCGCGGTCTTGTCGATCCGTTCCAGGGTCGCCGCCAGCAACTGATACGCCTTCGGCGTCGTGGAATCCGGTTCGAGGTAATAGCTCTTGTCGAACAACACCGGGTCGATCTGATCCGACGGCACGAACTCCAACACCGGAATTTCGTGCTTCTCCGCCGCGGGCAGCTTCGCGAAATCTTCGTCGGTCAACACCACCTGCTCACCGTCAGGCGAGGTATAGGCCTTATCGATGTCGGCGAACTGCACAGAATTCCCACACACCTGACACACCCGGTCATATTTGATCCGGCCCCCGTCCTTGGCGTGGACCTGATGGAACCGAATGTCATGATCTTCGGTCGCGGTATAAACCTTGACCGGCACATTGACCAGCCCGAAAGCGATCGAGCCCTTCCAGATCGACCTCATTTCCCCATCATGGTCGATATATTGCGCCCTGGCGAGCAAGCGGCATCGAATCGCCGCTGGTCCGTGACCGAGGAGAGCTTGAAAAAGGACTCGCGCCGCTCCGAAATGGTTGATAGACAAGCGCATGGCCGTTACGTCAGTACCCGCTCTGTTGGCGTTCGCCGGACTCTGTCTGCTGCTGGCGATTACGCCGGGGCCCGACACCTTTCTCGTGCTGCGCCACTCCCTGTCCGGTGCGCGACTCGGCATTGCCGCCGCGGCCGGTTCCGGCCTCGCGTCGCTGGTCTGGGCGGGCGCGGTTGCTGTGGGTTTGGCCGCGCTGCTCGCCGCCTACCCGACCGCATTGCAGATTTTGAAGATCGTCGGCGGGCTCTATCTGATCTACCTGGGTATCAGTGGATTCCTGCACCGCGACAGGGGCGCGCCCGTCGATGACGGAGCGGCGCGAAAGGCGGAGTCGAGTACTGCGGCCGCGTTCCGTGACGGTGTCGTTTCCTGTCTGCTGAACCCGAAGGTGGGCCTGTTCTTCCTCGCGGTGGTTCCCCAGTTCGCGCCGACCGGCTCGTCCGCGGCGACGGTGACGATGGTGTTGGGTGTGATCGACGGGATCGTCGCGTTCGTCTGGCTGCTCCTGGTCGCCGTTGTCGCCGCGCGGGCGGTGCGATGGTTGCGCAGGCCGAAGATCGCCCGCGCGCTGAGCAATCTGAGTTCCGGCGCATTGGCCGTCCTCGGTGTCGCCACACTGTCGACCCGCACAACCGCGTAGCCGGTCGAGGGGTGCGGCGCGGTGGTGCGGCGGCGATGGACGATATCGGGTCTGGTCCAATCGTTGGGTGCGTGCGGACCTGATCGTGTGTGGGCTCGGTCCTGCGGGGCGGGCGGTGGCTCATCGTGCGGTTGCCCAGGGGTTGTCGGTGGTTGCGGTTGATCCGTCGCCGGATCGGGTGTGGACGCCGACTTATGCGGCGTGGGCTGACGAGGTGCCGGAGTGGGTTGGTTCCGAGGTGGTGGCGGCGACAGTGGAGGGGCCGTTGGCTTGGGGAGAGGGGGAGCATCGGATCGAGCGGGTTTATCGGGTGTTCGATACGGCGGGGCTGCAAGCTTCGCTGACGCTCGATGGGGTGACGGTGCTAGCGGATCGGGTTGTCGAGGTCGATGCGCGGCGTGGGACGGTGCGAACCGCAGACGGGGTGACCTGTTCCGGACGGGTGGTGGATGCGCGCGGATTGGGACGAAGGCCGGGGCGTGCTGAGCAGACTGCCTATGGTGTGGTTCTCGATCGCGACCGAGGCGAGACGTTGTTCATGGATTGGCGTCGCGACAACGGTGCCGGGCCCGATGAGATGCCGTCGTTCCTCTACGTGGTGCCGCTCGGTGGCGACGCCGTGTTGTACGAGGAAACCTGCCTGGCCGGCCGACCCGCACTCACTCCGGAAGTGTTGCGGCACAGGCTGGAACATCGGCTGCGAGCTCGCGGGATTTCGCTGTCAGGGACCGAACCTGTTGAGCGAGTGCGATTTCCGGTGCAGGGCGGCACACCGGGGAACGGGCGGTTCGGGGCGGCCGGGGGACTGACGCATCCGGCGACCGGCTACAGCGTCGCAGCCGCCCTCGCCGCCGCCGACACCGTCGTCGCGGGTGGGAGGATCTGGACCCCGCAGGCTCGTGCCGTTGCCGCCCTGCGCCGTGCCGGATTGCGTGCGCTCCTCGCCCTGCCGCCTCGCGATATCCCGGTCTTCTTCGATGCGTTCTTCGGTTTGCCTGCCCCGCTCCAACATTCGTATCTGTCGGGTCGCGACGATCCTCGCGGCACCCTCGCGGCGATGCGCGCGTTGTTCGCTGACCTACCCCCGCGCCTGCAACGCACTCTCGCTACCTCGGTTATCGGCATCGGCTAGCCGGTAGCGGAGAACCTGTTTACCCAATCGTCAATTTCTCAAACATGCCGGGGCGCAACACCCTTGCTAGGATTTCGCTGTCCGGCGTCGTGGCCGGGCATGCCGCCTACCGGACGCCACCGCGCCGACCGGTTCGGGGCGCGGGGGCTGACGTCGGGGTGGTCACCGGTCAACCTGTCGGTCTTCGTCGAAATCCGGGTGATCCAACGTGCATGTCGAAGCCCCACCCCCGCGCACTCGCGCCACCCACCTGGTGCACGGCGAGAACAGCCGCAAGGTATCGCGAAAAGCGATGTTGGGCTTGCTGATCGGGGCGCTCGGCAGTGTCGCCGTCTGTTATCTGCTGGTCGACGATCTTCGGGTGTTCCTGATCGTCGCCGGTGTCACTTTCTCGGTGTTCGCCATGGTGATGAGCTGTTCGTTCCTGGTCTCGCTGGTTTACATGCACCGCGAATCGGGCCTGGAGGGTCAGCTGCTGCTCGCCGAACCCGACGGACCCGCCCGCGAGGCCATCGCGGTGCTCATCCCGGCCAGACACGAAACCGATGTGCTCGCCCACACCCTGCTCAACACCGCCTGGACCCAACGTGATCATCCAGCGCATCGCGTCGTGACGGTGATCAACGACGACGATCCCGAAACCTGCGCTGTCGCAGCGACTACCGCGCACATCGTCAACGAGGGCTTCGCCCGTGGGCACGGCTACGACCGCATCCGTCGCGACCTCGACGAAGCCCTTCGCTTCGCACCCGCCCGCACCCACGAAACGCCCGGCCCCGTCCAGCTGCTGATCTACCCGCTGCGCGACCGCCCGCCGAACAAACCGCAGCAACTCAACTACGCGTTCTGGCAGCTGCGCGACCAGTTCACCGTGTTCACGATCCTCGATGCCGAATCGCTGGCCGCCCCCGGTCTGCTGTGCGCGGTCGACCAGGCCTTCCAGGACAACCCCGAGGTCGAGATCATCCAGGGCGGCATCCAGCTGATGGATCCGCAGATCACCGGCACGTTCTGGCGCCGCGCCGGGCAACGCCTGCACCGCTGGTATGCCTGGCACAACCTGCTCGAATACACCCGCTGGTTCTCCTCGCAGATGCGCTACCAATCCGACCGCGGCTTCATGCCGCTGGGCGGCAACACCGTGTTCCTGCGCGCGGAACTGCTGGCCAAATCCGGCGGCTGGCCGATGTCGCTCACCGAGGACTGCGAACTCGGCATCCGCGCCACGGCGGTGCACCGTGCCCGCACGCTCACCTTCTACGACCCGCGCCTGACCACCCGTGAGGAAACCCCGCCCAGCTTGTTGACGCTGGTGAAACAGCGGCGCCGCTGGAACATCGGGTTCCTGCAGAGTCTGGTCGCCGGTAACTGGCGGTCGCTGCCGACGGTGCGCAGTCGCATGGTGGCGGTGTGGATCCTGTCGATGAGCCTGTTCCAGACGATCTCGCTGGCCATCCTCCCGCTGACCCTGATCACCCTGTTCTGGATCAAATCGCCCGCGCCGCTGGCGGTGGCGGTGTGCCTGCCGACCATTCCGATCGTGCTCGGAATCGCCTTGCAGCTGTTGCAGATTCGCGAATACGGCCGGATCTACGCGCGCCGGGTGCCGTGGCATGTGTATCCGCTGTTCGTGGTGACGTTCTACCCGTATCAGTTGGTGCTGTCGTTCGCCGCGCTGCAGGCCGTGGTCTGGTACGCGATGGGCAAGCTCGGCTGGGACAAGACCGCGCACGTCGGCGACCACTTCGATCTCGCCCCGGCGCTGAGCAGGACCGCATGAGCGCGCCCGCCATCGACGCACCGCTCGCCCCGGTCGTCGAACTGGTTCCCGCGAAACCTCGGCTCACCCCGCGCCGCAAGACCCAGCTCCTGATCGCCGCGCTCGCCCTGTGCTCAGGTGTGGTGACCGCGATCGGCATCACCGGCTATCCGATCCGTTTCGGTGACGAGGGCGTGTATGTCGCTCAGGCATGGGCGATTCCGAATCTGGGCGCCCTCGCGCACTACACCTACTGGTACGACCATCCGCCGCTGGGCTGGGTGCAGATGTCGATGTGGTTCGAACTCACCCGTGGCCTGCAGCGCTGGTCGGACAACACGGTGATGGCGGGCCGTGAGTTCATGGTCGTCGTCCGAATGGTCACGGCCGCACTGCTGTTCGTGCTCGCCCGGCGCATGGGGCTGCGCAGTGGATGGGCCGCCCTCGCGGTGGCGCTGTTCGTGTTCAGTCCGCTGGCCGTGCACTACGGCCGAATGGTGTTGCTGGACAACATCGCCCTGGCCTGGCTGCTGGCGAGCTTCGTGCTCGCGCTCTCGCCCCGGCGACGCTGGGGCGCGGCGGTCGGGGCGGCGGTGTGCTTCGCGATCACTGTCACCACGAAGGAAACCCTCGCCATCGCCGCACCCGCCCTGGCCTACGCGCTGTGGCGGCACTATCACGGGGCGGGGAACAGGGAGTACGCCGGGGTCTCGTTCGCGGTGGTGTTCGTGATGTCGGTGTCGCTGTATCCACTGTTCGCGGCGGTCAAGAGCGAATTGCTGCCAGGTGTGGGACACGTCAGTCTGTGGGAGGCGATCGAATGGCAGCTGTCGGCTCGTGCGGGTAGCGGCTCGATCCTGGATCCGGGCAGCGATGTCCGCAGGCTCGTCGACACCTGGCTCGAACTCGATCTACTGCTGCCCGTGGGCGGTGTGTTCGCCACGGCCGCACTGGTTTTCGTGCCGAAATGGCGGCCGGTGGTAGTGCTCGTGGTGGCTCAGCTGCTGATGCTCGCGCGCGGGGGATATGTCCCCGCCATGTATGTGGTGACGGTGCTGCCTTTCCTCGCGCTCGCGCTCGCCGCCGTCGCCGATCTCGGATATTCGCGCGTCACCAACTGGTACGCCGAGAAGCAGTGGCGCGTCACCGCACTCGCCACGGTCGCGCTCCTCGTCGCGATGCCGATCGCCGCGACCGCACTGGCCCGCACCTGGCCCGCCACCCTGCAACGGCAGTTCACCCTCGACGAAGACCGCCCCGAGCGCGAAGCGGTCGCCTGGATCGCCGCCAATGTCGCGCGCGACGCGCTGGTGGTCACCGAGAGCGAACTGTGGCTCGACCTACTCAACGCCGGATTCGACGCCGAGCACAATGTCTGGGTCTACAAGGTCGACAGCGACCCCGGCGTCGCCACCGACATCGGCACCTGGACCGCCATCGACTACCTCGCCCTGTCCGCGGCCACCATCTCGGCCCAATCGGCGGCCACGATGCCCTGGGTGTTCACCGCCATCGACCACGCTGAGGTGCTCGCGACCTTCGGCGAAGGCGCCACCGCGGTCACCGTGATGCGGGTGGTCCATACCGTTAGCTGACCGGGTGCGACAGCGGTCCGGCCGAGGCCCGGCGGCACCGCCACGATGTTGCTACGATCGCCACGCGAACGCGCCGACCCGCCAACAGGATCGGGTGAGACGAGGCGGTCGGCCGGAACAATTCCGGGCCCCCGCGCGTCGAAGTGCGCCTCGCGTCAGAGCGTGATCAGTTAGGGGTTTCGGTGTTCGAATTCACCAGGCGGCGCAGTCGCTGGGTGCTCGGCGTATTCGCGGTGCTCGCGGTGGTGCTCGGTGCACTGGGCGCCACGCTGTTCGAGCGGGTGGAGGGCGGCGGATACACCGACCCCGGCAGCGAATCCAGCCGCGCGCTCGAGGTGTTGCGTGACGAGTTCGGGCAGGCACCACCGAACCTGCTGCTGCTGGTGGAAACCGAGTCGTCGGTCGAGGACCCCGAATCCACCGCGGCGGCAACGGCATTGGTCGCCAACCTGCAGGAACGCGCCGGTGTCACCGACGTGATGTCGTATTGGACCACTCACCTGCCCGCGCTGCGCAGCGTCGACGGCAAGCAGGGCATGATCGTCGCGAGCGTGCTCGGCAGCGAACGCGAGATCGACGAGCGCGTCACCGCCATCTCTGAGGAGTTGACGGGCGAGCAAGGATCGTTGCAGGTCAGGGTGGGCGGATTCGCCATGCTGATGCACGAGACGGTGCAGCAGAGCAAGACCGATATCGTCAAGGGCGAGGCCATCGCCTTCCCACTCACCCTGATCGCGCTGATGTTCGTCTTCGGTGGCCTGGTCGCCGCGAGCCTGCCGCTGCTCGTCGCGATCGGCACCGTGCTCACCACCATGGGCGCGCTGTGGTTGCTCACCCTGTTCACTCCGTTGTCGGTCACCGCGACCAACGTGGCGACGCTGCTCGGTCTCGGGCTGGCCATCGACTACAGCCTGCTGATCGTGAGCCGCTACCGCGACGAACTCGCCGAGGGCCGCACCCCGGCAGGCGCGGTCGCCACCACCATGCGCACCGCGGGCCGCACCGTCGCGTTCTCCGCGCTCACGGTCGCGGTGGCGTTGGCCGGGCTGTTGTTCTTCCCGCTGCTGGCGATCCGGTCGATGGGCTACGCCGGCATCGTCGTCGCGGCGCTGGCCGCGCTGGTGTCGCTCACCGTGCTGCCCGCCGCGCTGTTGCTGATCGGCACGCGCATCGACAAGGGCCAGCTCGGCTGGTGGTTCCTGCGCGCACCACGTCCCGCACCTGGCGAGGGCGCCTGGCACAAGCTCGCCACCGCCGTGATGCGTAAGCCCATCTCGATCGGACTCGCTGTCACGGCGCTGCTGCTCCTGCTCGGCGCGCCGTTCCTGGGCGTGAAACTCGGTTTCCCCGACGAACGAACCCTGCCCGCATCGATGAACTCGCGTCAGGTCGCCGAGATCGTGGCGCGCGACTTCGGCGAGAGCGACCAGCACACCCTCGTCGCGGTGCTGCCCGAGAGTGCTTACAGCGCAGCGGGACTCGACACCATCGCGCGCGACATGTCCGACCTGGACAACGTGCGCCGCGTCGACACCGCCACCGGCAGCTACGCCCAGGGCGGTTTGCTCGTCGAACCGACCGCGGCCAACGCGCGATTCCGGGTCGAGAAGGCCGTCTACCTGTCGATCGTGCCCGCTACCGGCGACAGCGACGCCCTGGCGAACCTGGTCCACCAGGTGCGCGCGGTGCCGACACCGAGTGAGTTGCTGGTCGGTGGCGTGGCCGCGGCCAACGTCGATTCGGTGGCCGCCATCGAGAACGAACTGCCGTGGGCGCTCGGTTTCGTGGTGATCATGATGCTGATCGTGCTGTTCGCGCTCACCGGCAGTGTGGTGCTGCCGGTGCTGGCGGTGTTCCTCAGCGCGCTGAGCCTGACCGCGACCTTCGGTGCGCTGGTGTGGATCTTCCAGGACGGGCACCTGTCCGGGGTGCTCGGTTTCACCGTCACCGGAGACCTGTCCGCCACCGTCCCGGTGATGCTGTTCGCCGCCGCCTTCGGTCTCGCGATGGACTACCAGGTGTTCCTGCTGTCGCGGATCCGCGAGGAATACGACCGCACCGGCAAGAACGAGACGGCGGTCGCGCTCGGCCTGGAACGGGTGGGGCGCATCGTCACCGCCGCCGCGATCCTCATCTCGCTGGTGTTCCTCGGCTTCCTCGCCTCCGACATCACCTTCATGAAGGCCTTCGGCATCGGCCTGCCGCTGGCGGTGATCGTCGACGCCACCCTCGTGCGCGGGTTCCTGCTGCCGGCCGCGATGAAGGTGCTCGGCGACGCCAACTGGTACGCACCGGAATTCTTGCACCGCCTGCACGACCGGTGGGGCCTGGACGACAGCGGTTCGGCACGTTCGAAACGCGAAGTGGTGGTGCGTGATCCGCTCGCCGCTCGGTCCGAGGAGATCGTCGTCATGGATCCGCTCGCGCGCGCCGAGGCGGCACGTGCCGCCTCGGCGCGGGAGGCGGCGATGGCCGAGGAAAGCGCCAGCCTGACGGCATCGGCGGGAAGCCGACAAACCTCGGACTGACACGCTTGCGCAGCCGACGTGACAAGGGCGACACCGGACTTCCGGTGTCGCCCTCGGTCGTTGCGGCAGCTTCAGATGCCGCCGGTGGCCAGCAACCCGCCGTCGACCCGCACACAATCCCCGGTGATCCAGGCGGCCTCGTCGGAGACCAGGAACGCGATCAGCCGGGCCACGTCCTCGGGCACGCCGAGTCGCTTCATCGGGTACACGCTCGCGGCGCGCTCCTCGTCATCGGCGTAGAGCGCATCGGCGAACTTGGTCTTGATCACACCCGGTGCCACCGCGTTCACGCGGATCTTCGGGCCCAGCTGCCAGGCCAGCTCCTCGGTGAGCCGGATCAGCGCCGCCTTGGACGCGCCGTAGGCGGAGATCACCCCGGACGACCGAATGCCGGCCACACTGGCCACGTTCACGATCGCGCCGCCGTGCTCAGCCATCCACGCGCGGTAGGCCTGCTGGATGTAGCCCAGCGACCCCACCACGTTCACGTCGAAGATCTTGCTGACGCCACCGAGATCGGCATCCATCAGTGCCCCGTAGACCGGGTTGATGCCGGTGTTGTTGATCAGGATGTCGAGCGATCCGAACTCGGTGACGGCCCGTGCCACGGCCTCGGCGCGCGCGTCGGCGTCACCGGCGTTGCCGGCGACAAAGCTCACCTGACCCGGGTGGCCCAGCGCCCGCAGCTCGGTGGCCGCGGCTTCGAGTGGTTCGGGTTTACGGGCGGTGATCAGCACGTTCGCGCCCCGGCGGATCAGTTCTGCCGCAGTCGCGAGGCCGATGCCACGGCTGGCTCCGGTGACGAGAGCGGTGCGGCCGAGTAGGTCGGTAGTCATGGGACGAGAGTAACCACGCTCACATCGGGCAACGCCGGGTTCGGCTTCCGGCGGTGTCGACGGTAAAATAAGTGGTTCTTGCCGATATGCCCCTTTCCGTTTGTCTTACTCTGAGGAGAACTCTGTGATCACGGCGACCGACCTGGAGGTCCGGGCCGGAGTCCGCACCCTGCTCTCGGCCCCTGGGCCGGCGCTGCGGGTGCAGTCCGGCGACCGGATCGGACTGGTCGGTCGCAACGGTGCGGGCAAGACCACCACCCTGCGCATTCTCGCGGGCGAGGGTGAGCCGTACGCCGGAAAGATCACGCGCTCCACCGACATCGGTTACCTGCCGCAGGACCCGAAGGAAGGCGATCTCGATGTGATCGCCAAGGACCGGGTGCTCTCGGCCCGTGGGCTCGATGTGCTGCTGCGCGACATGGAGAAGGCTCAGGTCGAGATGGCCGAGGTCGCCGACGATGACGCCCGCGACAAGGCAATTCGCCGGTACGGGCGTCTCGAGGACCAGTTCTCCTCGCTCGGCGGTTACGTCGCCGAGAGCGAAGCAGCGCGCATCTGCAACAGCCTGGGCCTACCCGACCGCGTGCTCGATCAGCAACTGCGCACCCTCTCCGGTGGTCAGCGCCGACGCATCGAACTGGCCCGAATCCTGTTCTCGGCCTCCGACGGTTCCGGCGGGCGCTCCGATCGCATCCTGCTGCTCGACGAGCCGACCAACCACCTCGACGCCGACTCCATCACCTGGCTGCGCGGCTTCCTGCAGAGCCACGACGGCGGCCTGATCGTGATCAGCCACGATGTGGAACTGCTCGGCGACGTGGTGAACAAGGTGTGGTTCCTCGACGCCGTGCGCGGTGAGCCCGACGTCTACAACATGGGCTGGAAGAAGTACCTCGACGCCCGCGCCACCGACGAACAGCGTCGCGTGCGCGAGCGTGCCAACGCCGAGAAGAAGGCGGGCGCGCTGCGTCAGCAGGCCGCCAAGCTCGGCGCCAAGGCCACCAAAGCCGCTGCGGCACACCAGATGGTGCGTCGCGCCGAACGGTTGATCAACGAGCTCGACGAGGTGCGTGTCAGCGACAAGGTCGCCAAGATCCGCTTCCCCGAGCCCGCACCCTGCAGCAAGACCCCGCTCATGGTGAAGGACCTGACCAAGCTCTACGGCTCCCTCGAGATCTTCACCGGCGTGAACTTCGCCGTCGACAAGGGCAGTCGCGTGGTCGTGCTCGGCCTCAACGGTGCCGGTAAGACGACCATGCTGAAACTGCTCGCCGGTGTCGAGACGCCGACCGCGGGTGGTGTCGAACAGGGTCGTGGGCTCAAGGTCGGCTACTTCGCGCAGGAGCACGACACCCTCGACGACTCGGCCTCGGTGTGGGAGAACATCCGCCACGCCTCGCCCGACGCGGGGGAGCAGGAGCTGCGCAGTCTGCTCGGCGCGTTCATGTTCACCGGGCCGCAGCTGGATCAGCCCGCAGGCACGCTGTCCGGCGGTGAGAAGACGCGTCTGGCACTGGCCGGGCTGGTGTCCTCGGCGGCGAACGTGCTGCTGCTCGACGAGCCGACCAACAACCTCGACCCCGTCTCGCGCGAGCAGGTCCTCGAGGCGCTGCGCACCTACGCGGGTGCGGTGGTGCTGGTGACGCACGACCCGGGCGCGGCCGAGGCGCTCAACCCGGAGCGGGTCATCCTGCTGCCCGACGGCACCGAGGACCACTGGTCCGCCGAGTACGCGGAGCTTATCGATCTCGCATAGGGCCGGTGTGTCGCACGTGAAACGCGGTGTCGTGAGGGAACTCGCCGGGATCGCGTGAGTTCGATCACTGTTTTCGTTGATCACCGAGTGCGGAGTGTCTAGCCTGGAAGAAGTGCTCGGCGACTCGGAGGAAGCCATGAGCGACAGTGCCAGACAGGCCGCTAGGTCGGCCAAGGGTAAATCGACGATCGGCAAGTCAGCCCTGGGCAAGGGCACCCGGGTGACGGGCAAGTCCCGCGACCGGCTGCAATCCCAGCTGAAGAAGCAGTACGAGGCGGGCGCGTCCATTCGCACCCTGGCCCGCTCCACCGGCCGCTCGTACGGCTTCATTCACAATGTGCTGGTCGAGTCACACGTGGAGCTGCGCGGGCGCGGCGGCGCGAACCGGCGCAAGAATCCGGCCGACTGACCCCGCGCGCCGCTACCAGCCCGCCACAGCTCCGTCGCCGCGGACCAGCAGATTCGCCAGGCTGGAGAACAGCGGCAGCCCGGTCTTGATCTCCAGGTACGCGAACTGCCCCTGCGGGTTCACTTCGAGGAAGTAGTACTCCCCGTCGGTGCCAAGGCGCAGGTCGATCACGCCGAAGCTCAGTCCCAGTGCACCCATCAGGGTGGCGAGGGACTTGCTCACCGAGGCGGGCAGCCGGTCGCGCGCGAACGCGACCGAGGTGTCGAGGCGTGAGTCGATGCGGCCGACGCCTGCCTGCGAGTCGATCCGCACACTCCACTCGACCCCGTCGACCCACACCACCCGCAGATCGCAGCTGGCCTCCACGTAATCCTGGAAGGTCGTGGGCGTCGAGCGGATCGAGTCGAGCCTGCTCAGCTCGGGCCTGGTGATGATCCTGGTCTCGGAGAATTCACCACGTCCGGTGCCGGTGCGTTTGTACACCACTGGGCCACACCGGGATTCGACGAAACTGCGCGCCTCGTCGGGATCGTTGGTGATCAGCGTTTCCGGGATCGTGAAGCCCGCCCGCTGCGCGGTTTCGAGCTGCACGATCTTGCGGGTCGCGGTGCGTTCGGCGGCCGGGTCGTTGACCCAGTACGCCGGGATCGACCAGAGCATGCCCTGGAGGAACCCGTCGCACTCGGCCTGACGGAACTCGTCGTCGGCCACGCGCACGCCGTGCGGCACCTGGCACGGGTGCGGTCTGCGCCACCACACCGCGCGCACGTCGTCGAGGCCTTGGACATGCGACAGCGCCCGGTTGGTGCCCGCCTTGTCGAGGCGGAAACTACCTGTCTCCCTGGGGAAGTCACGCAGATCCAAGCGAATCGGGTCCAGCCCGTGGTGTTCTCGCAAGGTCGACGCCAGCGCATCGGCGTGCAGGTCGTCGGTTTCGGAGACGATGAGCACGGCGTCGGTAGCGCCTTCCATGACCTGTTTTCCGCTTCAGTCGAGGCTGTCGCAGTTGATGCCGTCGCGGAAGGTGAACGTGGCCCCGGTGACACCACCTCGTTCGGCGATGCGCAGTTTCGCCGCCCAGCTGCGGGTGGCGTCGGCCAGCTGTTCGTCGCCGAGTGCTTCCGACGGTTCCGGCGCCAGTGTGATCGGCCGGTCGACGAGCTCCACGCGCATGCGGCGAGTGAAATCGGCGGTGGCGCCGGGGCGGATGTCGACCCGCACCTGCCGTTCGCCCACGCTCGCGCGATCTTCGGTGAGTCGCACGACATCGCGACGGTCGAAGGTCCAGGTACCACCGTCGACGCGCACCGAGATATCGCGATCGGACTCGGCCACCAGCAGTCCGCGCAAGGCGGGGCCCCGATCTTCCGACGACGCGGTTGCGGGGAGGTGGATGGCGTCGGTCATGGGCACTCACTCCGATCTTCTCGTCTGCTCACGGTTTGCCAGAACCCCAAAAGGTGCTTCGGATCATAACGTGCAGGAGTGCCCCACCGAGCGGGTTCGCGAGATTTGCGAAGCGCCGGGCAAACCGCCGAGCGGCGCGTGATCGCTTCGAGGAGGCAGAATTTCGGACAACTCGGAAGTGGGAGCGGTCTGCGCGTCGGCAATTGGTCAGCAAACATATACGACGACGGCGCGGCAGGTATCCCGGGAGATACCTGCCGCGCCGTGCGGGTGTTTACAGGCCGAGCAGTTCGGGATTCTCGGCGAGCTCGCGGAAGTGGTCGGCGGGGTTCGCGACGAGCCGACGGGTGGTCAGATCCATGGCGCCCGCCACGACGGTGATCTCCGCGGCGACGGTACCGTCCAGCTTGATGATCTCGTGGTGGAAGCGGAAAACCTTCTCGCCTTCGGTCCACTCGAACGCGCAGGTGACGGTGACTTCGTCGCCCCCGCGCAGTTCACGTTTGTATTTGATGGTCGACTCGAGCACCACGGCGCCGACGCCGCTGGCGATGAACTTGTCCTGCGCGATACCCGCCGCACGCAGCAGCTCCCAGCGGGCGTGCTCGCCGTACTGGTGGTAAACGGCATGGTTGAGGTGGCCCTGGGTGTCGAGCTCGTAGCCCCGGACGAGGACAGGTACGGAGAACGTCATACGGCGTAGAACTGTCGGCTTCGGGCGCGTTGTTCCCGATCTGGGTGCAATCTCCGCCACAGTGCCGCGCGGAACCGCATGACGCCGATCAGCTCCGATGGGCGTTGCGCTCGGCCCACCAGGCGGGCGCGTCGACGAAGTGATTGTCGAATTCCTCTTGGGCGGAGACTAATTCGTCATAGGTGGCCTCGCCGCGGATGAGCCGATCCAGTAGGCGGAAGTACTCGAAGCGCTGCACGCCGGGCATCAGGGCGATGAGGAGGCGTGCGCCGCTGTCGGGGGTGGCGCCGAAAGCGTGCGGCATCTGGCGGGGGACCACCAGCGAGCCGCCCGCGGCGACGGTGAGGATCCGATCGCCCGCCATGACCTGCAGTTCGCCGTCGGCCACGTAGAACAGCTCGTCGGACTGGGTGTGGAAGTGCGGCGCGGCGCCGTCGGCGCCCTGCGTCATGGTGACTTCCAAAGTGCTGACCGCGCCGTCGCTGGCGTTCGCGTCGGTGAGCAGGCGCATCTGCACGGTGTCGGTGCCGAGGGTCTCCGCGTCCTCGGGCAGGCAGAGGGCGATGTCGCGGGTGTTCGTCATGGCCATTCCGTTCGTCGGTTGATAATTCGTCACCGAACTATATCCCAGTGAATAGAATCGTGTCCATGGATGAACGCGAACCGGATGTCGTCGATGTGATCACCGCGCAGTGGCAGCGCGAGCGCCCCGACCTGGAACTCGAGGCGATGGCTGTCTTCGGCAGGCTCGGCCGACTGATGGCCGTCGGCACTGCGCGCATCGAATCCGTCTTCGCCGCACACGGATTGCAGCGCGGCGAGTTCGATGTGCTTGCGGCACTGCGCCGTTCGGGCGCTCCGTTCGAACTCAACCCCTCGGTCCTCGCCGACACCCTGATGCTGTCGCGCGCGGGCATGACCGGCCGCATCGACCGCCTCGAAGCGGCGGGCCTGGTCCACCGCATCGCCGACCGCGAGGATCGACGCGCGGTGCGGGTCGCGCTCACCGAGCAAGGCCGCGAACTCGTCGACAGGGTCGTCGTCGCACACACCGAGAACGAAACGGCAATGCTGTCGGTACTCGATCCCGCCGATCGCGGCACCCTGGACCGAATCTCACGAACCCTGCTCGACGCCTGGACGCGCTGATCCCGATCAGCGAAACAGTGCCCCGGGAAGTTCCCGCCGAGCGCAACGGACATGACATTTGCCATCGGTTTCCGTAGACATCGACCTCTGTTCGGCACCGGGTGCGGACTGTGATTCTCAGTCGAGAGACCGACGACTAGGGAATGGAACGTCATGCGAAAACTTGTCCGGTTCACAGTGCTCGCCGCCGCCGCGGTGTTCGCCGCCACCGCGTGTGGGACCGACGCGAAGTCCCCCTCGACGCCGACGACCGCTGCCGCGGTCAAGCCGACGATCGTGCTGGTGCACGGGTCGTTCTCCGACAGTTCGAGCTGGGACGCGGTCGCCGGATTGCTGCGCGACAAGGGGTATCAGGTGGTCCAACCGGATAATCCGCTCCGTGGTCCGAGCTCGGACGCGGCCGCGGTCACCTCGGCCATCGCGAATATCACCGGCCCGGTGGTCCTGGTCGGGCACTCCTACGGCGGCGCGGTGATCAGTAATGTCCACCGGCCCGATGTCAGGGCGGCCGTGTTCATCGCGGGCTTTGCGCCCGTGAAAGGCGAAACGGTGCAGGAACTCTCGGACCCCGCGAAGTATCCGGGCAGCCGGATCGGTCCGGCGCTGCTCATCGAGCCCACTGGTACCGGGGCGCAGGTGACCCTGAAACCCGAACAGTACGGTGCGGTCTTCGCCCAGGATGTGAGCGCCGATGTCGCGGCGAATCTGGCCGCGCGCCAACGACCTACGTCCGCGGCCGCGCAGGCGGAACCGAGCGGTGACCCGTCGTGGGCATCGGTCCCGTCGTGGTACCTGGTCTCGACCGAGGATCAGATCCTGCCGCCCGCATCACAGCGATTCCAGGCCGAGCGCGCGAAAGCTCGGGTGAGTGAGGTGAAGTCGTCACATGCCTCGCCGGTCTCGCATCCCGGCGAGGTGGTCGCGACGATCACCGCCGCCGCCGGCTGAGTGCGTCCGGCCGGGCGCGGTCACAGCCAGCCTGCGTCGCGCGCGATCCGGATCGCGTCGATGCGGTTGCGCCCACCGATCTTGGTGATCGCGTTCGACAGATAGTTGCGCACCGTCGCCGGTGACAGGAACAGCCTCGACGCGATGTCCTCGGTGCTGATTCCGGTCTCGGCGGCCCGGATGACCTCGGCTTCGCGGATGGTCAGCGGACTCGAGCCGGTCTCCAGCGCCGCGGCGACCAGGTCGGTGTCGAATACCCGTTCACCGGCGACGACTTTGCGGATGCTTTCTGCCAGCGTCTGCGCGGGTGCGTCCTTGACGACGAAGCCGCGCACATGCGCCTGCAGCGCGCGCAGCAGGTAACCCGGCTGGCTCAGTCCGGTCAGGATCAGCACCTGGGTTTCGGGCACGTGTTCGGCGATGCGGGCGGCGACGCTGAGGCCGTCGAGGCCGGGCATGTCGATGTCGAGCAGGGCGATGTCGGGTCGGGTGCGGGTGATCTCGTCCATGACATGGTCGCCGCGGTCGAGTTCGGCGACCACGTCCATATCGTCTTCGCGGGACAGCAGGGCGACCAGCGCACCTCGGATCATGTGCATGTCCTCGGCGATCAGAATGCGAATCATGGTGTCCCCCCAGGGATTACGAGAAGCAGCCGGAATCGGCCGTCACCGCTGCGCCGCGCGGACACGGTACCCGACAGGGCCGAGGTGCGCGCTGTGAGTCCGGAGAGTCCGTGTCCGGTGCCTTTCGCGCGGTGCGCGCCGTCGTTGACGATCTCGAGGAAGAACGCTCCGTCGCGCCGGCCTGCGACGATGGAACAGGCACGGGCGGTGCTGTGGCGCAGCACATTGGTAGCGCCTTCGCGCGTGGCCCACGCGAACACGTTGTCGACTTCGGGTGGCAGCGGCAGGTCCAGATCGTGGTCGATGTCGATCCCGGCGGCCGACAGGAGCTCGGTGGCGCCGAGAACTTCCGCGTGCAGCGAGATGATGTGTTCACCGAGGGTGACGCGCCGCATGGAGTGGAGCGTGTCGCGTGCGAGCTCGCCGATGCTGTGGATTTCCGACTGTGCCGCGTCCGGATCTCCGGGCAGCAGTGCGGCGGCCAGGTCGCCCTTGAGTGACACCGCCGAAAGGCTGTGTCCGAGTAGATCATGCAGGTCCCGCGACATCCGCAGCCGTTCGCGGTCGGCCGCTTGTTCGGCGAGCGCGGTGCGGGTGCGGTCGAGCTGGTGCACCGCGCGGACCAGCTGGGTCACGCCGACGAGGCAGCCCGCCAGCGCCGTGAAGACGACCACCACTTCGACTGCCGGGAGCAAATGCTCGGTCACGGCAGCGGTCGACGCGATCGGTGCCGTGACGAGGAATAGGCGTAGCCCGCCACGGAACAGCATTGCGGCTGAGGCGATGACGAACACCTGGCTGATGCCCCACGTCGTCGGCGCCCAGATCATCGGGAGATAGACGAGCGCGGTCAGCAGCGCGAAACTCACCCATCCTCCGCACAGACGGCGGTCGCCGACCGTGTGATCCGGGCTGTCGCCGGTGAGCCCCTGGGACGGCCGGACCGTGCTGAATGCGTGGTACAGGTGGACAGCGACGAGCCCGATCGCGAGCGCCCACCACACAACCGTGGGTCCGACCTGCTCAGATCCGGCGAACGTCACCCGCGTCGGTGCGAGAACACCTGTCGCGCAGGTCGCGCCGATCAGGAGTGCGCGTGCGGTGCGCGGTGTCGCCAGCCAGGGTCCGGCGAGTGGGCGGGAGACCTCAGTCATGTCGAACCGCCGAGGAGGGGAATGTCTTCGGCTCGCGGGGATCAGTGTCGGCGGTGATCGCGGTGCGCCGGAAGCCACTGGCGAATACGGTCCTGATGTGGCCCCCGTGGTCCGCGGATCCGGAGAAATCAGCGGAGTCGATGAGAGCGGAATCGGTGGTGACAGCTGGGTCGACCGTGACGCCGGGGTCGGGGGAGCAGCTGAGCAGCCAACTGGTGTCGACCTGACGCACGGCGATCAGCACTGGCCCGGCAGCGCCGTCACGAAGCAGCCGGGCGAGCAGGCGGCGCAGGTCGGCGCGCAGCGGTTCTTCATGCTGGGCGGGCGGGCCGAGTGTCGGTACGCTGATTCGGGCGAAAATGCCCGCTGCTGCCAGAAGCGTTGTGGCGGAACGGAGCTCGTGGCGGAGGTCCGCGTTTCCGAAGCCGCAGATCAGTTGTCGTGCCTGCGCGAGGCCACTGCGTGAGGTTGCGACCAGCGTGCCGAGTTCCCCGCACGCCGACCCTGTGTCGCCTTGCGCAGCGAATTCGGCTGCCCTGTCGGCGGATTCGGCAATCGACTCGAGGGCCGTCTCGATGGTCCGCGTGACCGCGCTGCCGGCGCGTAACCGTTCTCGCGCGACGGCCTGCTCGGCGAGCGCCGTCCCGGCACTGCGCACACGCTGCAACGCGACGACCATCCACACCAGCGTGTAGACCGCGACCACTCGCATCCCGGTGGTCACCAGCAGCCAGATCGCATCGGGTGTCGATGCGCCGAGCCGGACGGCCAGCGGTGCGACAGCGACGACCAGCGTCGATGCGATCGGCATCGCCAGAATCGGTCGCATCGTCAGCAGCACGACCACGGCGACGAGATGCACACTGCTCAACCACGCGGCGCCCGACATCGGTGACGCGCCGATCACCAGCAGGGCCAATATCGCTGAGCTGCGATGCGCGTGCGGCGGAATCGTGTCTCGGACGGCAAAGGTGATGTGCCACAGGTAGATCGGGAGGCACGCTGCCAGCAGCGCGGCGGTCGCGGCCACCTCGGCTCGGGAACCGTTACCGGTGCTGGTCGCGAGCAGCGTCAGCGCACCGAGTGCGGTCGCGGCGAGAACCGTCCCGGCTGCCGCGATATCCACGGGATCGCGGGGTAGCCGTGCTGACCGGCCACGCAGCACACCCTGCCCGAGCCCTTTCACCGCGAACGCTTGTTCCGGCACAACCGCCACCCCCTATGGCCGCTCCGCGAACCGGGACCGCCCCGGAGCCCCAATGTAGGCGCAATCCAGCACTCGCGCGGAGGTCGGCGAACACCGCAGGGCGCCCGGGAAGCCGGGCGCGATCGCAGGATCGGCGGCCACGGAGGCGGGAATCGAACCCGCGACCTCCGTCTTGTCGAGGCGGTGTTCTACCTGCTGAACTACTCCGTGACCACGTCGAGCGTAGCTCAGGATTCCTTGCGTCGCACGGATGCTTCGACCAAATCCAGTACGGCGGAAAGGTTTTCGTTGGTGTGGCCCGAGGCGATGCGGGCGATCAACCCGTCGAGGACCAGGTCGAGGTAGCCGAGCAGGACGTCGGTGGGGACGTCGTCGCGCAGGGCGCCCGCGGCCTTGCGGCGTTCGAGGCGGGCCAGGGTGGCGGCGGTGAGTTCGGCCGAGCGTTGGGTCCAGCCCGCGCGGAATTCGGGGTCGGTGCGGACTCGGCGGGCGATTTCGAGGCGGGTGCCCAGCCAGTTGAATTCCTCGGGGCGCGCGAGCATGTCGCGCATGACCTGGACGAGGCCCTGGTTGGCTGCGACGTCGGCCATGCGTTCGGCGTCGTCCTTGGCCAGGGCGAAGAAGAGGGCGTCCTTGTCTCGGAAGTGGTGGAAGATGGCGCCGCGCGAGAGGCCGATCGCTTCTTCCAGGCGGCGCACGGTGGCGCCGTCGTAGCCGTATTCGGCGAAGCAGCGTCGTGCACCGTCGAGGATCTGGCTGCGGCGGGCGGCGAGGTGGTCGTCGCTGACCTTGGGCATGATTCCTCCAACTAGCGGATACACGGACCCCCGCCCCGGCGAACCGAGACGGGGGCTGTCGCATTATTCAATGGGCAACGAATGCCCTTGTGGCGCAACACTTTACGGTGTCACGCCACCGGTCCAGCACTTAGCCGCGGATCATGTTCCGGAGCACGTACTGCAGGATGCCGCCGTTGCGGTAGTAGTCGGCCTCACCGGGGGTGTCGATGCGGACGACCGCGTCGAACTCGGTGACCTTGC
The DNA here is from genome assembly GCF_042749305.1 of Nocardia sp. NPDC058705. NCBI lineage: Bacteria > Bacillati > Actinomycetota > Actinomycetes > Mycobacteriales > Nocardiaceae > Nocardia > Nocardia sp. NPDC058705. The sequence goes on from NZ_JBHYRN010000003.1 coordinate 181,912, forward strand.
CGTCTTCGGCGGTGGCGGTGACCTTGACGGTCTTGGGGGTGACACCCTCGTTCAGCGCGGTGATGCCCGCGATGTCGAAGGTCTCGGTGCCGGTCAGGCCCAGCGACGCGGCGGACTCGCCGGCCGGGAACTGCAGCGGCACAACGCCCATGCCGATGAGGTTGGAGCGGTGGATGCGCTCGAACGACTCGGTGATGACGGCCTTCACGCCGAGCAGGCTGGTGCCCTTGGCGGCCCAGTCACGCGAGGAGCCCGAACCGTATTCCTTGCCACCGAGCACGACCAGCGGGATGCCGGCGGCCTGGTAGTTCTGCGAGGCGTCGTAGATGAACGCCTGCGGGCCACCGTCGACGGTGAAGTCGCGGGTGTAACCACCCGAGACGTCGTCGAGGAGCTGGTTGCGCAGCCGGATGTTGGCGAAGGTGCCACGGATCATGACCTCGTGGTTACCGCGACGCGAGCCCAGCGAGTTGTAGTCCTTGCGGGCCACACCGTTGGCGTCGAGGTACTGCGCGGCCGGGGTGCCCGGCTTGATCGGACCGGCGGGGGAGATGTGGTCGGTGGTGACCGAGTCGCCCAGCAGCGCGAGGACGCGGGCGCCCTTGATGTCGGTGACGGGGCTCGGGTCCATCGACATGCCGTCGAAGTACGGTGCCTTGCGCACGTAGGTCGACTTCTCGTCCCACGCGAAGGTGTCACCCTCCGGGGTCGCCAGACCCTGCCAACGCTTGTCACCGTCGAAGATGGTGGCGTAGGAGTTGCGGAACATGTCCTGGCTGATCGAGGACTTGATGGTGTCGTCGATCTCCTGGGCCGAGGGCCAGATGTCCTTCAAGAAGACATCGTTGCCATCGGTGTCCTGGCCGAGCGCGTCGGTCTCGAAGTCGAAGTCCATCGTGCCCGCGAGCGCGTAGGCGATGACCAGCGGCGGGGAGGCCAGGTAGTTCATCTTCACGTCGGGGGAGATGCGACCCTCGAAGTTGCGGTTACCGGAGAGAACGGCGGTGACCGAGAGGTCGTTGTCGTTGATCGCGGCCGAGATCGCCTCGGGCAGCGGACCGGTGTTACCGATGCAGGTGGTGCAGCCGTAGCCACCGACGAAGAAGCCGAGCTTCTCCAGGTAGGGCCACAGACCGGCCTTCTCGTAGTAGTCGGTGACGACCTGCGAGCCCGGGGCCATGTTGGTCTTCACCCACGGCTTGGTCGACAGACCCTTCTCCACCGCGTTGCGGGCGAGCAGGGCGGCGCCCAGCATGACCGACGGATTGGAGGTGTTGGTGCAGGAGGTGATGCCCGCGACCACGACGGCGCCGTGATCGAGGACGAACTTGTTGCCGTCTTCGCCCACGACCTCGATCGGCTTGGACGGACGTCCGGTGGCACCGTTGGCGGCCGAGTGGGCCGGGACGTAGGTGTCGTCGGCCGCGCTGGCCGACACCGCGGTCGAATCCGAGGCAGGGAAGGACTCCTCGACGCCCTCGTCCAGCGCGGTGAGCTCACCTTCGCCGACGTAGTTGACGATGTCGGAGCGGAACGCGCTCTTGGACTCGCTGAGCAGGATGCGGTCCTGGGGACGCTTCGGGCCCGCGATCGAGGGCACCACGTCGCCCAGGTCGAGCTCGAGGTACTCCGAGTAGACCGGCTCGCGCTCGGGGTCGTGCCACATGCCCTGTTCCTTGGCGTACGCCTCGACGAGCGCGAGCTGCTCGTCGCTGCGGCCGGTGAGGCGCAGGTAGTTGATGGTTTCGCCGTCGATCGGGAAGATCGCTGCGGTGGAACCGAACTCGGGGCTCATGTTGCCCAGGGTCGCGCGGTTGGCGAGGGGAACCTCGGAGACGCCCTTGCCGTAGAACTCGACGAACTTACCGACCACGCCGTGCTTGCGCAGCTGCTCGGTGACGGTGAGCACCACGTCGGTGGCGGTGACGCCCGGCTTGATCTCACCGGTCAGCTTGAAGCCGACGACGCGCGGGATCAGCATGGAGACCGGCTGGCCCAGCATCGCGGCCTCGGCCTCGATGCCACCGACGCCCCAGCCCAGCACGCCGAGGCCGTTGACCATGGTGGTGTGCGAGTCGGTGCCGACGCAGGTGTCGGGGTAGGCCTGGCCGTTGCGGACCATGACCGTGGGGGCCAGGTACTCGATGTTGACCTGGTGGACGATGCCCATGCCAGGGGGGACGACCTTGAAGTCGTCGAAGGCGCCCTGGCCCCAGCGCAGGAACTGGTACCGCTCGCCGTTGCGCTCGTATTCGAGGTCGACGTTGCGCTCCAGCGCGTCGGCGCGGCCGAACACGTCCAGGATCACCGAGTGGTCGATGACCATGTCGGCGGGGGACAGCGGGTTGACCTTGCTCGGGTCGCCACCGAGGACGGTGACGGCCTCACGCATGGTGGCCAGGTCGACGATGCAGGGCACGCCGGTGAAGTCCTGCATGATCACGCGCGCGGGGGTGAACTGGATCTCGACGCTCGGCTGTGCCGAGGGGTCCCAGTTCGCGATCTCGCGGATGTGGTCGGCGGTGATGTTCGCGCCGTCCTCGGTGCGCAGCAGGTTCTCTGCCAGCACCTTCAGGGCGTAGGGCAGCTTCTCGGTGCCGGGAACAGCCGAGAGACGGAAGATCTCGTAGGAGTTGCTTCCGACCTCGAGCGTGCCTTTGGCGCCGAAGGTATCAATCTTCGTCACGTCAGCTCCACTCATGTGTGAGGGTGTGCCGCCGGCGGGGCTGTGCCGGCGACTCGCGTCTTCGGAGGGGGTATCCGGCGCCGTTATATGCCGGTTTCCTCGCCGTACGAGCCTAACAGTACGCTTGTCCTATGAAATACGCGGGGGCCGTCGGTGGTGCCGCGCGGACGTAGTAGCGCGTTCCGTCGCGTACTGTGCCTGACGAGCGAAGTCGGGGAAGACGCAGTGACGCTCACCTTGGCAGTGTTGGACGCCCGTCGCGACACCGGCGATCGTGGCTCGACAGACCGGATGGAAGATGACCACTTTTGCGCCGATGGCGGCCGAACTGCCGCCGAACACCGTGCTGAGCAGCGTCGCGTCCGACCTCGCCGACAATCACGTCGCGGCCCCCAAGGGTCAGGATCAGGAGAAGCTGGCGGCGATCGTCGCGCAGGCGCGATCCGAGGGGATCCCGCTCAGCGTCGTGATCGTTCCCGGTAATCCCGGCCACGATTCGAGCCTACGTGACCTGGCCACCGAGGTCGGCGAGAACACCCACGGCACCGTCGCGGTCTTCAGCGACGACTGGCTCGGCACCTACAGCGACAGCATCAGCCGGGTTCGCCTGGAGTGGGCCGAGGACGCGGCCAAGTACAAGGGCAACCATCCCGAAGAGGCCGTGCAGGCCTTTGTCGACCGGTTGGAGCAGCCGGAGGGCATCTCCTGGGGCGCCATCACCGTGGTGATGCTGGGGCTCATGGCGCTGGCGATCGCCGGGCTGTATCTGGTGAAGGTCCGCCGCGGTCCCGACGCACCTGTGGTCACCTCACCGCGCATCGATGCGGGTTCTACCAACTAACTGGTTTCACTCCAGTCACATTTCCAGACCAACGGTCTGTTCCATGCGGTAGAAACCTGCCTCGCATCAGGCTAATTCTGAGCAATCGATGAATTGCCGCCGCGCCCCACTGTGGCAGATGTTTCCTTTGGGAACTATGTGTCGTACGGTTGCTTTTGATCGTGATCGTGAATGCAGTGGTACAGGGGGCATTGGTCGACTCTTGTGGTCGGTGTTTCGGCTGATGTGCCGGTGGCGTATGTCGAGTCGAGATACTCGGAGGTGCCGTGCGCGGTGCGGGCAGGCAGGACGAACCAGGTCTATTACGAATAGCGATCGGTTTGCTGTCGGTGCTGGTGGTACTCGGCGCCGCGGGACCGGTCGCGGCGGTACCACCTCCGCCACCGAACCCTTCCGACGGTGAGATCGCCGGTGCGGGCGCCCAGGTCGACGCGCGGGTCGGCGAGATCGGCCTCCTGATCAATCGCGTCGCCGCGGCCGATCAGCAACTGCGTGCCCTCGACGACCAACTCGCCGCCAAACGCGAAGCGGTCAACCAGGCGCTCGTCGACCTGCAGTACGCCCGCGACGCCGCCGACGCCGCCGCGGCCGCGGTCACCGACAGTCAGACCCAACTGGCCGACGCGGGCGCGAAAGTCGGTGTGGCACGCCAGGATTTCGATCAGGTCGCCACCCAGGCCTATGTGCGCCCGGCCAACAGTTCGGTCGTCACCTACCTCGCCTCCTCGACCCCCGATGCCGCGATGGATCGCGCGCAGGTGCTCGGCATGGTGTCGAAGAACCAGCGCCAGGTCCTCGACGGGCTGCGCCGCGCCCAGATCGACCAGGCCAACCAGAACTCCGCCGCCCGCCAGGCCAAGGTCGACGCCGACACCGCCGCGGCGGGCGCCGAACAGAAACGTGACGCCGCCCAAACCGCGGTGAACGTCGCGAAATCCGAGTTCGACACCCAGTCCGTGGCCCGCGACACCCTGCAACGCGACCGCAGCGCCGCCCAGTCCGCTCTCGACGTCGCCCGCTCGACCGTCGCGGGCCTGCAGGGCCAGCGCGAGATCTTCCTGAACTGGGACGCCCAACGCGAAGCGGAGATCCTGGCCCTGCTGGCCGCCGCCAACGCCGCCGCCACCCGCGCCGCCGAAGACAAAGCGGCCCGCGAACGCGCCGCCGAACTCAACGAGGGCCAGCGCCCCCACACCGACCTCGAATCGACCCCGGCCTCCCCCCGCCGAACCAAACCCCGCCCCTCCCAACCGCAGATCACCGGTTCGGCCGCGATCGAAACGGTGGTCGACCGCGCGATGTCCCAACTCGGCGTCACCTACGCCTGGGGCGGCGGCGACGAAGACGGCCCCACCCTCGGCATCCGCGACGGCGGCACCGGCGACGCCCACGGCGACTACAACAAAGTCGGCTTCGATTGCTCGGGATTGATGCTGTATGCGTTCGCGGGCATCGGCGTTTCCCTACCGCACTACAGCGGCTACCAATACAACGCGGGCACCCGAGTCGACGTCGACGACCGCGAACGCGGTGACATGCTGTTCTGGGGCCCCGGCGGCAGCGCCCACGTGGCGATGTATCTGGGCAACGGCACGATGATCGAGGCCCCCCAGAGCGGAGACATCGTGAAGATTTCCCCTGTCCGCGAAGACGGCATCATGCCCTACGCGGTCCGCATCATCACCGACTGAATCAGCCGCAGATCTTCATGGCTGAGTTCGCCCTTCGACCGGAGTTCGCCAGGGCGGCTTCCGAACGGGCTAGAAATTGTCCGTTTTCAGTCGAAGGGCAGCACGATGTCGAATTTCACCGCGGTTCACGAGCATTCGCGCCGAGCGGTACCCGAAACCGTGCGGATGGCGTTCTATGTCATGCTCTCCGGCGCCGTGTGCAGTGCGCTCAGTGGCGTGTACGCGATCGCCCACATCGCCCCGAGGCTCGGTGACGTCATCGATGAGGCCGACTCGCGCCGTGGAATCGACAACAGCGTCTTGTACGCCGAGACCGTGGAATCGGCGATCCGCCGCCTACTTCGCACCGGTTTGCGCCCATGCATACGTTCCCGTCCTCGTCTCGGCGCCCGAGCGATAACTCACGCGGTAGGGCTTGACGGGGGAGAATTCTGCGAGCGAATTCTCCTCGACCAGGCAGACCGTCACGAAACGGGTGACAGAAGCATCGTTGCTGGTAGCGGCGTGTTCGGACGCTACCTATCGCATCGAGTGAGGAAGGCGTGAGCGGCGTCACGCGCATGACGAATTCCCGTCTAGTGCTGGCCGGTTGCGGCGCACTGGACGATTCAATGGAATAGTTGGTGCCGCACGCACAGGACCAAAGCGAAAGCGGGGATGTTGGTGACTTCGACGGAAGGTGTGAGCGGGCCGAAGCTGGCGAAAGACGCCGGTACGGCTGCGCCGAGCACCCTGGAGCGTGACGTCCAGACTCTCGAGAAGGCGATCTACGAGGTCAAGCGGGTTATCGTCGGTCAGGATCGGCTCGTCGAGCGTTTGCTCGTCGCCGTGCTGGCGCGTGGACACGTGCTTCTCGAAGGTGTGCCGGGCGTCGCGAAGACTCTTGCGGTGGAAACCTTCGCCAAGGTCATCGGCGGTTCGTTCTCCCGGGTGCAGTTCACCCCGGACCTCGTGCCCACCGACCTCATCGGTACCCGCATCTACCGGCAGGGCCGCGAGGAATTCGACACCGAGCTCGGCCCGGTCGTCGCGAACTTCGTGCTCGCCGACGAGATCAACCGCGCACCGGCCAAGGTGCAGTCGGCACTGCTCGAGGTGATGGCCGAGCGCAAGCTGTCGATCGGCGGCAAGACCTACCCGATGCCCGATCCGTTCCTGGTCATGGCGACCCAGAACCCGATCGAGAGCGAGGGCGTGTACCCGCTGCCCGAGGCGCAGCGCGACCGCTTCCTGTTCAAGGTCGTCGTGGACTACCCCTCGGTCGAGGAAGAGCGCGAGATCATCTACCGGATGGGTGTGAGCGCGCCCGAGCCGAACCAGATCCTCGACCCCGAAGACATCATCCGCCTGCAGAAGGTGGCCGCCAACGTCTTCGTGCACCACGCGCTCGTCGACTACGTCGTCCGCGTGATCAGCGCGACCCGCACGCCCGCCGAATTCGGCATGAACGATGTGGCGAGCTGGATCTCCTACGGTGCGTCCCCGCGCGCGAGCCTGGGCATCATCGCCGCGGCCCGCTCGGTCGCGCTGATCCGTGGCCGCGACTACGTGGTGCCCCAGGATGTCGTCGAGGTGATCCCGGACGTGCTGCGTCACCGCCTGGTGCTGTCGTACGACGCACTGGCCGACGAGGTTTCGCCCGAGGACGTCATCAAGCGCGTGCTGCAGACCGTCGGTCTGCCGCAGGTCGCCCCGCAGGCCAACGGTCAGGCTGCCGCGCAGCAGCCGCCGGTGCCCCAGCCGCCCCAGCAACAGCCTGTGCCGCAGCCGGTGAACGGGCAGCAGTCCCAGCCCGCCGGCTCCGCCGCACCCCAGTGAGTGCGCCGGAACCCGTTGTCCGCGTGCCCATGTCGTCACACGCTCCGCCGTCGTTTCGGGCCGGTGAACTGACCGACCCGAAGCTCTCGGCCGCGCTCAAGACTCTCGAGTTGACCGTGCGGCGCCGCCTCGACGGCGTGCTGCACGGCGATCACCAGGGTCTGATCCCCGGTCCGGGTTCGGAACCGGGGGAGGCCCGGCTCTACCAGCCGGGTGACGATGTGCGCCAGATGGATTGGTCGGTCACCGCCCGCACCACCCATCCGCACGTGCGGCAGATGATCGCCGACCGCGAGCTCGAGACCTGGCTCGTCGTCGACCTGTCGTCGAGCCTGGACTTCGGCACAGGCCGGGTACACAAGCGCGATCTCGCGATCGCGGCCGCCGCGGCCATCACTCACCTCACCTCGGGTGGCGGCAACCGCATCGGCGCCGTCGTCGCGACCGGTCAGGATCTGGTGCGCATTCCCGCCCGCAGCGGACGCATGCACGCCCAGACCCTGCTACGTGGCATCGCGACCACCCCGCATGCCCGCGACGGGGTGCGCGGTGATCTCAAGGCCGGGATCGAATCGCTGCGTCGTCCGCAACGCAAACGCGGCCTGGCCGTGGTGATCAGTGACTTCCTCGGTGACGTCGACTGGCAGCGTTCATTGCGCGCGATCTCCGCCCGCCACGACCTCCTCGCGGTCGAGGTGCTCGACCCACTCGACATCGCGCTGCCCGACGGCGGCGACGTGGTGCTCCACGATCCCGAATCGGGCCGCACCCGCGAGTTCAGCGTCACCCCCACGCTGCGCGCCGACTTCGCGGCCGCGGCCGGAGCCCAACGCGAACAGGTGGCCCAGGCGCTGCGCAGCTGCGGCGCGCCGGTGCTCACCCTGCAGACCGACCGGGACTGGATCGCCGACGTGGTCCGATTCGTGTCCACCCGGCGCCACAGCCTCGGCGCCCCGAGCGGACGGGTGCCGCGCCAGTGAGTATTTCGCATTTCACGGCCGTCGCCTGGCTGGGTTTCCTCGCGGTCGTCGCTCTCCTCGTGCTCGGCTACGTGCTCGTGCAGCGTGCCCGGCACAAGCGGATGCTGCAGTTCGGCAACATGGCCATCCTGGAACGTGTCGCCCCGTCGCGGCCGAGTCCGATGCGCCACGCGCCGATCGCGCTGATCCTCGTCGGCCTCGTGCTGCTGACCATCGCCGCCGCGGGACCGACCGCCGTGCAGAAGGTGCCGCGTAACCGCGCGACTGTTGTTCTGGTGATGGATGTTTCGCTGTCGATGGAAGCCACGGACGTGGAGCCCGACCGGTTGCAGGTCGCGCAGAAGGCCGGTAAGGAATTCGTCGACGGTCTGACGCCGGGCATCAACCTCGGTTTCGTGACGTTCGCAGGCACGGCCTCGGTGATGGTGTCGCCGACCACCAACCGCGAGGCGGTGAAGCACTCGATCGACAACATCAAGCTTGCCGAGCGCACCGCTACCGGCGAGGGCATCCTCACCGCCCTGCAGTCGATCGACACCTTGGCCGCTGTGCTCGGTGGCGCCGAAACACCGCCGCCCGCACGCGTGGTGCTGATGTCGGACGGCAAGCAGACCGTGCCCGACGACAAGGACGTCGACAACGCACGCCACGGTTTCACCGCCGCGCGCCTTGCCAAGAACAAGGGCATCCCGGTCTCGACGATCTCCTTCGGCACCGAATGGGGCACCGTCGAGATTCCGGATTCCGACGGCAAGGGCTCCCAGCGGGTGAAGGTGCCCGTCGACAACGACTCGTTGCGCGAGATCGCCGAGCTGTCCGGCGGCGACTTCTACACCGCCTCGTCGCTGGCCGAACTCACCGCGGTCTACGACACCCTCGAAGAGCAGATCGGCTACGAAACAACCCGTGGCGACGCGAGCAGGCCGTGGCTGCTGGTCGGCATGCTGGCCATCGCGGCCGGAGTCGTGGTCAGTTTGCTCTATCGTCAACGCCTGCCCTAGCTCGCACCGCCCCCGCGTTGTGAGCTGTCGCAACGGCGCGACCCTGACGCGGGGCGCACGAATCGGAACAGATAGGTTGGACCCTATGTCGAACGTCACATCACGATCGGTCCTGGTCACCGGCGGTAATCGCGGTATCGGTCTCGCCGTAGCGCAGCGTCTGCAGGCCGACGGTCACAAGGTCGCCGTCACCCATCGTGGATCAGGGGTGCCCGAGGGCCTGTTCGGTGTGAAATGCGATGTCACCGACAGTGATTCGATCGACCGTGCGTTCAGCGAGGTCGAGGCGCACCAAGGTCCGGTCGAGGTCATCGTGGCCAACGCGGGCATCGTGGACAACACGCTGTTCATGCGGATGAGCGAGGACTCTTTCACCAAGGTCATCGACGCCAACCTGATCGGTGCATGGCGAGTCGCCCAGCGCGCCAATCGCAACATGCTGAAGGGTCGCTGGGGCCGGGTCATCTTCCTGGGTTCGGTCGTCGGTCAGATCGGCGCGCCGGGCCAGGTCAACTACGCGGCGGCCAAGGCCGGCCTCGTCGGCATGGCGCGCGCCATCACCCGTGAGGTGGGCAAGCGCAACATCACCGCGAATGTGGTGGCTCCCGGCCTGATCGACACCGACATGACCCGCGAGGACATGACCCCGGAGATGCGCAAGGCCGCGCTGGAGTTCATTCCCGCAGGCCGGATCGGCCAGGCCGAGGATGTCGCCGCGGCGATCAGCTTCCTCGCCTCCGACGACGCGTCCTACATCTCCGGTGCGATCATCCCGGTCGACGGCGGCATGGGCATGGGTCACTGATCCGCCACTGACCCACCAACCACACACACTGATTTCAGGAGAACCGAAAACTCATGGGCGGACTGCTCGAAGGCAAGACCATCCTGGTCACCGGCATCATCACCGACTCGTCGATCGCGTTCCACGCGGCCGCGATCGCGCAGGAGCAGGGCGCGAGGGTGATCATCACCGGTATCCCCGACCGCCTGCGGCTCATCGACCGCATCGCCAAGCGCCTCCCGCAGGAAGTGCCGCCTGCCATCGGCCTCGACGTGACCAACGAGGACGACCTGGCCGCGCTCACCGAGAAGCTGCGTGAGATCGCCCCCGAGGGCATCGACGGCGCGCTGCACTCCATCGCGTTCGCGCCGCGTTCGATCATGGGCCCCGGCGCCCTGCCGTTCCTCGAGGGCCCCGGCCCCGACGTCTCGAAGTCGTTCGAGATCTCGGCGTGGAGCTACGCCTCTCTGGCCCGTGCCGTGCTCCCCGTCATGAACGAGGGTGGCTCGCTGGTCGGCATGGACTTCGATCCGCGCGTGGCCATGCCGTACTACAACTGGATGGGCGTGTCCAAGGCCGCCCTGGAATCGGTGAACCGGTACGTGGCGCGGGAAGTGGGCGCCGCCAAGAAGATTCGCTCGAACCTGATCGCCGCCGGTCCGATCAAGACCCTCGCGGCCAAGGCCATCGCGGGCACCGCCACCGACGACGCCAAGCAGCTCGTGCAGCTCGACGAGTACTGGGACGGCGCGTCGCCGATCGGCTGGGACGGCAACGACCCGCGCGCGGTCGGCAAGTCGATCGTGGCGCTGCTCTCGGATTGGCTGCCCGCCACCACCGGCTCGATCATCTATGTCGACGGCGGCGCCAGCCACAACATGTGGTTCCCGGAGAACATGTCCCTGAGCTGATGCCGGACGCCCTGCTGCTGCTGTCCTTCGGTGGCCCCGAAGGCCCCGAGGACGTGATTCCGTTTCTGGAAAACGTCACTCGGGGCCGCGGGGTACCGCCCGAACGGCTCGCCGAGGTCGCACAGCACTACCTGCATTTCGGCGGGGTCTCGCCGATCAACGCGTTGAATCTGCGGATCATCGCCGCGCTCGAGGCCGACCTCGCCGATGCCGGACTTGATCTGCCGGTCTATTTCGGTAACCGTAACTGGCACCCCATGGTCGAGGACACCGTCGCGCGGATGACCGCCGACGGTGTGCGCTCGGCCCTGGTCTTCCCGACTTCGGCGTGGGGTGGTTACTCCGGTTGCCGCCAGTACGACGAGGACATCACCCGTGCCCGCACCGCGGTCGGCGCGGGTGCCCCCGAACTGGTGAAACTGCGCCAGTACTTCGATCACCCGCTGCTGATCGAGTCCTTCGCCGACGCGATCACCGCTGCGGTGCAACAGATTCCGGCCGATCGCCGCGCCGGGGTGCGCCTGGTGTTCACCGCGCATTCCATCCCGATCTCCGCCGATATCGCCGCTGGACCACCCGCCGACGGCGGTCGTCTCTACAGTCGCCAGGTCGCCGAAGCGGCCCGATTGTGTGCCGCCGCAACAGGATTCGCCGATTACGACGTGGTGTGGCAGTCGCGGTCGGGTCCACCGCAGGTGCCGTGGCTCGAACCCGACATCGTCGACCACCTGGATGTGTTGCACGGCAAGGGAATCGACGCCGTGGTGGTGTGCCCGGTCGGTTTCGTCTCCGATCATCTCGAGGTGATCTGGGATCTCGACAACGAAGCGTCGACCCGCGCCGCCGAACTCGGCATGGCCTTCGCCCGCGCGGGCACTCCCGGCACCGATCCACGGTTCTCCCGGATGATCGTCGAGCTGATCGCCGAGCGGGTGAGCGGCGGACCGGTGCGCGAACTCGGTGAAGTCCCCGGCTACGGCTGCACTGTCGACGGCGCGCTGTGTGCCCCCGGCTGCTGCGAACTGCCCGCGCGCCCGGCGCGGCGCTGAACACAACCGGATAACCATTCACCGGTAGTACCCGGTTCGAGGGGTAGCCTTTTCGCAGTTGCGCTCGACTGATCGGAGGATTTCCGATGGTTTCGATATCGCCGCACCGCACGACCGGGCTGGTCCTGGTGCTGACCGCCGCCGCGCTCGGCCTGACCGGGTGTGGCAAGGAGGGCTTCCAGACCGAGCCGGTCCCGCCGCCCGTGACCACGGTCTCGGCGGCCGCGGCGGGCGAACTGTGCGGCATTCTCGACGGGCAGAAGGGGACGTGGAAGGCGCTGGGTCCGCAGGTCGCGCAGGTGGCGTTCACCGGCGTGATGAACCTGTGGACGATCGACGACACCGTCGCGGGTGCCGCCGTCGCCCACGACCGCCGCATCGTCGATACAACCACCACTCGCGCCTGCCCGCAGGTCCGCAGCGCCGTCCTGAAAGTGCTCGGCGTCCCCGATCTGCGGAGCGCGCTCGGCGGATTCTGAAGCGGCACTTCCCCCTTCGCGCCCGCACTGCGTTAGCATCCCCGCAGACCTTCGCCCGAAGGTCCGATCACCTACGGGGAGGGCCCGATGAGTTATGCCGATGTGCCGATGACCGCGCTATCCGGGGGAGGTGGTCTGTTCGCCGGCGAACGCGTGCTCGCGGGTGGTGCGGAGACAGTGCAGGCCCGTCGCGGTGGCGGCGGTGACGGCGTGAGTATCGGGGTCGGTCTGCCGGACTGGGTCTGGTACATCATCATCGGCGTGATCGTGCTCATCGTGTTGATCGTGTTGATCCGCAAGATGAGTGGTGGATCGAATCACGGTGCGCCCCACCAGATGCCGCCGCAGCAGATGGCACAGCAGCCGTATCCGGCGCAGTATCAGCAGCCCTACCCGCAGCAGCACCCGTCCGCGCCCGGCTACCCGCAGCCGCAGTATCCGCCGCAGTATCCGCAGGGTCAGTATCCCCAGCCGTATCCGCAGCAGCCCTACCCGCAGCAGGCGCCGTACCCGCAATACCAGCAGCCGCAGTATCAGCAGCCGCAGTACCAGCAGCCATACCGTCGCTGACGAATCGGCCGCCGCCTGGCCCGGCGATCACCGCTGAAGGTGCAGGCACGTGGCCCCCGCGCTGCCCGCAACCGCTGTGCCCGCAACCACTGTGCCCCGAGTTGCGGTAGTCCGGAGTTGCGGTAGTACGGACCCCGGTGCGGAGGCGTCGTCGGTGTCGCTCGAAGCTCTCGACGCGCGCGCGTTGTCGGCTACGTGTCGCGGCGAGCGGCGGCGTGGACCGCGACGAGACGGGCCTCGCGAATCGTGTTCCACAGCGGACGCAGCAGCGATTCGTGCGCGCCGATCGCCGTGGCCGACGTGGGCGACGACGCCGGTTCGTGTTGCGCGACAGTGAGGATCGCGGCCACATGATCGGCAGTATCGAGAATTCGCTTGGCACGCAACGGAATCGAGTCCGGGTAGGCGTGGCGCGAATAGGCCGCGAGCTGCGCCTCGATCTGCTCGCGCGGATCGTCGTCGCCGTTGCCGACCGCGGTGGTGTGCAGTTGCATCAGCGCGTCGGCAGCGTCGCGAACCGACTCGCGCATGGTGTACTCGGCCTCACCGAGCGACATGTCGTGCCCGGCGATGCGGGGCAGGTCCACGCCGTAGACGGTCCATTGGAGGGTCTCGTCGTCTTCCCACTGGGGGATCAGGCCCGTGCCGGGCTCGCCGGGAACACCGAGCAGCAGCCCTTCCTCGGCGTCGATCGCGTCGGCCGCGAAGGCGGTGCCGACGGGCAGCCCGCGCACGTCACCCGGTGCGGGCAGGACCAGACGCAGGTGCGCACCGGCCGGGGCCATCGCCTCGCGGATCACTTTGAGCAGCGGCATGGCGCCGGTGCCCGCGTCGCCGCGTGCGGTCCACGGCAGATCCGTGCGGCCACCGGTCACCGGGTCGCCCGCGGCGATGGTGTGGCGCGGCGCCCAGGCGTGCAGTGCCTCCAGCACGTCGTCGGGCGCGCTGGTACCGGCCAGCCAGGAGCCGGCCCACAGCGTCAGCGTGGCACTGGGAGAGCACATAATCATCGAGCATAAAGGTTTGCCCGCGATCGCGTGCGCGCACTGAGCGGCCCGCCTGACCTGGGTGTGCGTTCAGTCCGGTTCGGTCACGAAGTCGATGAGCCGTTCCACGGCGCCGATGAGCGGGGGTTCCAGATCCCGGAACGAGTCGACCGCATCGTAGACGCGGCGCCAGCCCTGCTGCGGTGTTCCCCAGCCCAGCCGCGCGCAGATTCCGGTCTTCCAGTCCTCGCCGCGGGGGACCGTCGGCCAGGCGTCGATCCCGACCGCGGCGGGGCACACCGCCTGCCAGACGTCGATGTAGGGGTGGCCGGTCACCAGCACATGCGGGCCGAGCCCGGTGGTCAGGTGCGACTCCTTCGAGCCGGTCACCAGGTGGTCGACCAGCACCCCCACCCGCGCACCGGGACCCGGCTCGAATTCGGTGAGCCGCGCGCCGAGATTGTCCAGACCCTCCAGATGTTCGACGACCACGCCCTCCACTCGCAGGTCGTGACCCCACACCCGTTCGACCAGCGCCGCGTCGTGCACGCCTTCCACCCAGATCCGGCTCGTCCGCGCGACCCGTGCGCGCAAACCCTCGACGCGAGTCGAGCCCGACGCCGACCGTGCGGGCTGCTTGGCCGCGGTCTGCGCGGGTTTGATCAGCGTGACCGGTTTCCCGTCGATCAGGAACGCGGCCTCGCGCATCGCGAACAGTCGCACCACACCGCGCCCGTCCTCGAGTTTCACGAACTCGCCGTCGTAGCTGCGATCGAAACCGACTACGGCGCCGCAGAATCCGCTCGCCGCGTCCTCCACCACCAGGTCGCGTTCGGCGCTCACCCTCGGCACCGGCTTCTTCTTGGTCCGATCGTGTCCGGAATAGATGTCGCCGTAGCTGTCTCGTGCACTCACGCCCCGAAACTACCGCGCGCGCAACCCTGCGCGCTGCACCGGCGCACCGGGCGAACTGATCACGTGAGCCCGCCCGCAAACCGGTCATCAGGGCTAGGCTGGCGGTGTGGCCGCAATAGTCTGGCTGATCGCGGGCATCGTTCTCGCGGCGGCGGAAATGCTCACCGGGGACCTCATGCTGCTCACGCTGGGCGTGGCCGCACTCGGCACGGCGGGCGTGAGCGCCGCGACCGATCTGCCGATCTGGGGCGACGCGTTGGTGTTCGCCGCGATGGCCGGTGTGCTGTTCCTCGGGGTGCGCCCGGTGTTGCGCCGCAAGTTCGGTTCGCCGCCGCCAACGCCGACGAATGCCGATGCGCTGCCGGGCAAGTCGGCGCTGGTGCTCGAGCAGGTCGCGGAGTATTCGGGTCAGGTGAAGCTCGGGGGTGAAGTCTGGACGGCGCGGCCGCTCGACCCGAGTGAAGTGTACGAAGCCGGTGTGACTGTCTATGTGATGAAGATCGACGGTGCTACTGCCGTCGTCTGGAAGGGTCCCTAGAACATGGTTGCCTTGATCGTGGCCGCCGTCCTCGTCCTGTTGGTCGTGGTGGTGGTCTTCAAATCGATCGCGCTCGTCCCACAGGCCGAGGCGGCGGTGATCGAACGGCTCGGGCGGTATTCGCGCACCGTGTCCGGTCAGCTGACGTTTCTCGTCCCGTTCGCCGACCGCGTCCGCGCGAAGGTGGACCTGCGTGAACGGGTCGTGTCGTTCCCGCCGCAGCCGGTGATCACCCAGGACAACCTCACCCTGCAGATCGACTCGGTGGTGTATTTCCAGGTCACCAGCCCGCAGGCCGCCGTCTACGAGATCAGCAACTACATCGCCGCGGTCGAGCAGCTCACCGTCACCACCCTGCGCAATGTCGTCGGTGGCATGACCCTGGAAGAGACGCTGACCTCGCGCGATCAGATCAACAACCAGCTGCGCGGTGTGCTCGACGAGGCCACCGGCCGCTGGGGCCTTCGCGTGGCCCGGGTGGAGCTCAAGTCCATCGATCCGCCGCCGTCGATCCAGGAATCGATGGAAAAGCAGATGAAGGCCGATCGCGAGAAGCGCGCGACGATCCTCACCGCCGAAGGCAACCGCGAAGCCCAGATCAAGACCGCCGAGGGCGCCAAGCAGGCGGCGATCCTGACCGCCGAGGGCGGCAAGCAGTCCTCGATCCTGTCGGCCGAGGGTGAACGCCAGAGCCGCATCCTGCGCGCCCAGGGTGAACGCGCCGCCTCCTACCTGCAAGCTCAGGGCCAGGCGAAGGCGATCGAAAAGGTCTTCGCCGCCATCAAGAACGGCAAGCCGACCCCGGAACTGCTTGCCTACCAATACATGCAGACGCTGCCGATGGTCGCCAAGGGCGACGCGAACAAGGTGTGGCTGGTGCCGAGCGATTTCGGTAAGGCACTCGAAGGCTTCGCCCAGAACTTCGCATCCAAGGGCGAGGACGGCGTCTTCCGTTACGAGCCGTCCGCCGACGAAGCGCCGGTGCAGATCGCCGACGATTCCGATGTCGAAGACTGGTTCGAAACCGCCTCCGACCCCAAAATCGCCGAGGCAGTCCGCGCCGCCGAAGCCACCGCCCGCACCCCGGTCGAAGGTTTCGACACCCCCGTCCCGCGCCCGAAAACCTCAGTGGCCAAGGGCGACCCGGAACTCCCCACCCCACCGACAAACCTGGACGCGGAGCAATCCCCCCAACGCCCGAACGACCCCTACGGCCGCCCCTGGCAGCCGCCCCAGCACGGCTGACCCCACCCAAGTGAACGGCCTCGATGCGCATGCGCATCGAGGCCGTTTTCTCTTGTCCGGCAACCATTTCGACGTCAGCGCGAGCGGAACCCATCGTGGTCGATGGACATCGCGATCGTTGAACGGAAACACCGAGCACGATCGGCGTAGTGACGGCGAACGGTCGTATGGCGCGCGGCCGGTACGTCGACGTGGCGGATGAGGGATCGAGCGCGGAACCGAAGGGGGTGAGTCAGTGGGGGAGGGGGAGGAGTTCTACTAGGGTGCCTCGGCCGGTGCCTGGGGGGAGGATGGCGAGGGCTTGGCAGCCGATCAGGCCGGCTAGGTGGGGGGTGTGGGCGGGGCCGGTGCTGCGCCAGACGCCGCCGGGGTGTTGTTGGACGCCGACGATGCGGGTGGCTTCGCCTTCCATGACGCCGGCGTCGGAGAGGCGGCCCCACATGGTGGGGCCGGGGGTGCGCAGGGTGAGGGCGTCGACGATGGCGGGGCCGACAGCCAGCAGGGCTGCGACGGCGGCGAAGGGGTTGCCGGGCAGGCCGAGGAGGACGCGGCCGTCGGGGAGTTGGGCGACGACGGTGGAGCCGCCGGGGCGGATCGCTATGCGTTCGACGATGATTCGGGCGCCGAGGTCGGACAGAAGGGTGCGCAGGTGGTCGGCGGCGCCGCGGCCGGTGGCACCGACCATGACGACCAGGTCGGCGTGGGATTTCAGGGTGAGCCAGGAGCGTAGGAGGTCTTTGCTGTCGGCGAGATGCCAGAGGCCGGTGCTCTCGATGTCGCAGGAGCGCAGGAACTCCGGCATGACCGGGCCGAGGGAGTCGCGGGTTTCGCCGGGGTTGAGCGGACCGACGGCGCGGATCTCGTCGCCGGTCATCACCACGTCGGCACGCAAAGGGCCACGGACAGTAACTGTTTCGGCTTCCGCGCTCAGTGCCGCCGAGGCCAAGGCCGCCGAGACGCGCACGCCCGCGCGGGCCAATTCTGTTCCGCTGCTCCAGTGTTCGCCTTGGCGGCGGGTGTCATCGCGCACCGGTGCGCCGGGCGCGCGCATCACCACCGGTTTACCGGAGACGGTCGTGGTCACGATGTGTTCGTCGCGCAGGGTCGCCGTGGTGCCCAGCGGGGTCGCGGCGCCGGTCGCGATTCGCACCGCCTCTCCGGGGGCCAGCACCACCGAGCAGCCGCGTCCGGCGTAACTGACCTGCTGGTGCAGACGCCACCACGGTCCAGGGCCCGCGACCGCATAACCGTCCATAGCGGCACTGTCCACGCGCGGCAGGGGAGTGCCCGCGGCGAGGGCCACCGCGAGGGTCGCTCCCACGGCCTCGGCGACAGGTCGCTCGCGGACCGCGATCGGCTCGAGCTCCGCCGCTATTCGCGCACGCACCAGACTCAGCCCACACTGCACCGTCGGCACTACGCCCACCCGTGCGCTCGTCACCACGTCTCGCCTTCTGCAGGATCCGTCACCGACACTGCGACTCATGGTGCGCACCACCGATTGCCTGCGATTTTCCCCGCAGTTGCCTCGCGATGACGTTGTGCTCACGGGTGGGCAGGTGCTGCGGTGCGTAGTTCGGTGCCACGCGCGGGTTTCGTCCCGCGTGCGAAGGGGTGCACGAGTTCCCGCTCGGCAGGGTCATGTGGGCGGCGCGATACGTAGTACTTATGGGTGGGCGGGCTGGATGGCGAGCAGATCGCATCGCACAGCGAACTGTCACTCGCCGGTTCGGCACCACGCGTCGGCGGCCGCCTCGAAGCGGACGTGCGCCGGCGGGCTTGCCGAGGTTGCGCTGCAACGGCCACACCGACCGGCTGCGACTCCCTGCCCGTCCCGCTCCCGCGAACGCGGTGTCACGCTTCGGTCAGTGCACCCGCCAGCTCGGCCGCGCGGTCCGCGATGGCGGTGCCGAGTTCGGCGGTGGTGGCCGTGCCGCCCAGGTCCGGTGTGCGGACTGTGCCCGCAGCGAGCACATCGCAGACCGCACGGTCGACGGCGGCGGCCGCGGCATGCTCGCCGAGACGGGAGAGCAGCATGGCACCCGCCAGAATCTGCGCGACCGGGTTCGCGATGCCAAGACCGGCGATATCGGGCGCACTGCCGTGCACGGCCTCGAACATCGACGGTGCGTCGGCCGCGGGGTTGATATTGCCCGAGGGGGCAAGGCCGAGTCCGCCGGTGACGGCGGCGGCGAGGTCGGAGAGGATATCGCCGAACAGGTTCGAGCCGACGATCACGTCGAGGCGGTCGGGGTGAAGCACGATTTCGGCGGCCAGCGCGTCGACGTGCATCTGGCGGGTCTCGACTCCGGGATACTCGGTGGCGATGCGCTCGAAGATGCTGTCCCAGTACGGCATCGAGTGAATCAGCCCGTTGGATTTCGTGGCCGAGCAGAGCTTGCCCGATCGTTCGGTGGCACGGTCGAAGGCATAGCGGATGATCCGCTCGCAGCCCGTGCGGGTGAACACCGATTCCTGCAGCACGAATTCGTCCGGCCTGCCGGGATTGTGGATGCCACCGATCTCGGAGTACTCACCTTCGGAGTTCTCGCGCACGATGAGAATGTCGAGGTCGTCGGCCGTGCGGTCACGCAGGGCCGATTCCGTGCCGGGCAGCAGTCGCACCGGTCGCAGATTCACGTACTGGCTGAAGGCCCGCCGCAGCGGAATCAGCAAGCCCCACAGGGAAATATGGTCGGGCACGCCGGGGAATCCGACGGCGCCGAGCAGGATCGCGTCGAACTCCGCGAGCTGCGCTGGTCCGTCGGCGGGCATCATCGCGCCGGTCCGCAGATAGTTCTCACACGACCAATCGAATTCGGTCCAGCTGATTCCCGGCAGGACCCGGTCGAGCACCTTCACCGCCTCGACGGTCACGTCGACGCCGATTCCGTCGCCCGGAATGGTCGCGATCCGGTATGTGCGCACGCTGTCTCCCTAAACCTTGACGCCGATGTATTTGGTCTCGAGGAATTCGTCGATCCCGGTGAACCCGCCCTCGCGCCCGAGCCCCGATTCCTTCACCCCGCCGAACGGCGCGGCCGGATTCGAGACGACGCCCTGATTCAGGCCCACCATCCCCGTTTCGAGCGCTTCGCAGACGCGCAGTCCACGCCGCAGATTCTCGGTGAACACGTACGCGACGAGCCCGTACGGGGTGTCGTTGGCGCGGGTGATCGCTTCCTGCTCGGTGTCGAAGGTGCCGATCGCGGCGACGGGGCCGAAGATCTCGGTGTGGCACAACTCGGCGTCGTCGGGGACGCCGGTGAGCACGGTCGCCGGGTAGAACGTGCCGGGTCCGTCGATCGCCGTCCCCCCGAGCAGTACCTCGGCGCCACGGCGGCGCGCGTCGGCCACGAGATGCTCGACCTTGGCGACGGCGTCTGCGTCGATCAGCGGCCCGACGACAACGCCCGCCTCGGTGCCACGGCCCATCGGTAGCGCCGCCATCCGCGCGGCCAGTCGTTCAGCGAACTCCCCAGCGATGCCGCGCTGCACCAGGATTCGGTTCGCGGCCGTGCACGCCTGGCCGATATTGCGCATCTTGGCCGCCAGTGCGCCCTCGACTGCTTCGTCGAGGTCGGCATCGTCGAACACCAGCAGCGGCGCGTTGCCGCCGAGCTCCATGGAGGTGCGCATGACGGTGTGGGCGCACTGTTCCAAGAGCAGTTTCCCGATGGCGGTGGAACCGGTGAAGGAGAGCTTGCGCGAACGCGGATCGGCGATGAGCGGTGCCATCAGCGCGCCGGGGTCGGCGGTGGTGACCACATTGACGACACCCGCGGGCACCCCGGCATCGCCCAGAATCGCGGCAAGGGCCAGCATCGAAAGTGGTGTCTGTTCAGCGGGTTTCACGACGCAGGTGCAGCCCGCTGCCAGTGCGGGCGCGATCTTGCGGGCACCCATCGCCATCGGGAAGTTCCATGGGGTGATGAGCAGGCTCGGTCCCACCGGCTGCTTCGTCACGAGGAATCGTGAACCGCCGGTCGGCGCGGGCATATACCCGCCGTCGAGGCGAACGGCTTCCTCGGCGAACCAGCGGAAGAACTCTGCGGCATAGGCGATTTCGCCGCGCGCCTCGGAAAGTGGCTTGCCCATTTCGAGGGTCATGATCAGGGCGAGGCGTTCGGTGTCGGCGAGGAGAGCGTGGTGCGCGCGCATCAGGATGTCGCTGCGTGTGCGGGCCGGGGTGTTCGCCCAGTCCGCCTGCGCCTCGGCGGCGGCGGTGAGGGCGTCGAGTCCGTCTGCCGCCGTCGCGTCTGCCACCGCGCACAGTTCCGCGCCGGTCGCGGGGTCGAGGACAGGCAGCGTGGCGGGGGAGTTACGCCACCGGCCGCCGATGAACAGCCCCCTCGGGACGCTGTCGATCGCGGCGCGCTCGTCGACGCTCAGGTCCGCGAGTAGCTGTGCACTGCCCCCGGACTTGTTGGTATGTGCCTCGTCAGTGAGGAGTCCTTGTGCCTCGTTAGTGAGGAGTCCGTGTGCCTCGTCCATTCGGTGCCTGCCTCCCGACGCGGTGGATCAACCATTGCTGTGAACCCTGTCGCCATGTTATGCATATTGTCAACAATCCGACAATAGACAATCTGGGGAGTCCTTGATGACCGAGCTGTCTCCCGTCCTGAAGCAGGCCACGCCCGTTCACGTCGACCACGGCGCAGGCTGCTACCTCTACGACACCGACGGTCGCCGCTACCTGGATTTCACCGCCGGGATCGGCGTCACCAGCACCGGGCACTGTCATCCCACCGTGGTCGCGGCTGCGCAAGCCCAGGTCGGCAAGCTGATCCACGGGCAGTACACGACGGTGATGCACCGGCCGCTGCTGGAACTCACCGAGCGCCTCGGCACGGTCCTGCCCGAAGGACTGGACGCGCTGTTCTTCGCCAATTCCGGCAGCGAGGCTGTCGAGGCGGCTCTGCGTCTGGTCCGGCAAGCGACCGGGCGCCCGAATGTGGTCGTCTTCCACGGCGGTTTCCACGGCCGCACCGTCGCCGCGGCGACCATGACCACCTCGGGAACCCGGTTCTCGGCGGGTTTCAGCCCTTTGATGTCGGGTGTGTACGTGGCCCCGTTCCCGACCGCCTTCCGCTATGGCTGGAGCGAGGAGGAAGCCACCGACTTCGCCCTGCGTGAGCTCGACTATCTGCTTGCCACCCTCACCTCGCCCGCGGAAACCGCCGCGTTCATCGTCGAACCGGTCCTCGGCGAGGGCGGCTACATCCCCGGCAACACCCGGTTCTTCCATGGCCTGCGCGAGCGGGCCGACCGGCACGGCATCCTGCTGGTCTTCGACGAGATCCAAACCGGGTTCGGACGGACCGGAAAGTTCTTCGGCCACCAGCACTTCGACGTGCGGCCCGACGTGATCACCATCGCCAAGGGTCTGGCCAGTGGGTTCCCGCTGTCGGGCATCGCGGCGTCACGAGAGCTGATGGCGAAGGCCTGGCCGGGGTCCCAAGGTGGCACGTACGGCGGTAATGCGGTGGCGTGTGCGGCCGCGATCGCGACACTCGAGGTGATCGAGGCCGAGGGGCTCGTCGACAACGCCGCCGTCCGTGGGGCGCAGTTGCTCAGCGGGGTCGAAGAGCTGGCCACGAAGGCGATCGGGGATGTGCGCGGCCTCGGTCTGCTCGTCGGTGCCGAATTCACCACGGCGACAGGCGAACCCGACACCGCGACCGCAACGGCGGCCCAGAAGTCCGCCGTCGACAAGGGGTTGTTGCTGCTCACCTGTGGCGCGCACATGAACGTGGTGCGCATGATCCCGCCGCTGATCGTCACCGACACCCAGGTCGAGGATGCCCTGGCGATCTGGTCGGAAGTCCTCACCGAGCTGTAGTCCTGCGTGCTGCCCCCGCTCGGGGTTCCGAGCGGGGGCGTGGCCGCAGCATTCAGCACGCACCGCATCTGGTGCGCAGCATCGGCCCCGCATCGCGTCGTGCGCGCGCGGCGCGCAGGCACCATTCCCGCCTAGATGGTGTGGGCAACCCGTCGTTGACGCCGCACCCGATCTCACCGACTCAGTCCACACCGCGCAGGAAGCAGGATCATGGCCCGTTATATGAGCATCGCCCTCACCAAAGCAGGCGTCTCCTGCCGAGGACGGCCTCGCGGACTTGGCGGCTGCCTGCAACGGATTGTGGTTGCGCGGTGTGGAAGGCGAGACCCTGTCGTTCGCCCGCGCCTGATTCCGGATGAGCCCGGCATTTTCACGCACTTCGACCGCCGCCGGTCAGTTTTCTGACTGAACGGCGGCGAAGTGCGTGAAAATGCCGGTGAATTCAGGCGCTGAGCACGGACTCCGCGTGTCGGGCGACCGCGAGGACCAGATCATCGGAGTGTCGTGGTCCGACGATCTGCATACCCACCGGCAGCCCGGCGCGAGTCGTGCCGACGGGAATGCTGATGGCGGGCTGCTGAGTCATGTTGAACGGGTAGGTGAACGGGGTCCAGTCGGGCCAGCCGTTGAGTCCGCTGCCGGGCGGCACATCGTGTCCGGCTTCGAAGGCGGTGATCGGCATGGTCGGGGTGATCAGGACGTCGTAGGCTGTGTGGAAGCTGCCCATCGTGATGCCGACCTCGGCGGCGACATGGCGGGCGTCGAGATAGTCGATGGCACTGACGGTTTCACCACGCGCCCACACCTCGGCCAAACCGGGATCGACCTTGTCGCGGGATCCGGCGGGGAACTTCGAAAGCATGGTCGCCGCACCAGCGGCCCACAGCGTCTCGAAAGCCGCCCGCGGATCAGCGAATCCGGGATCCACCGCATCGATGGTCAGCTCGGCCTCGGCCAACCGCGCGACCGCGCTCTCGACGATCGCGGCGACCTCGGGGTCGACCCGCGCGTACCCGAGCGTGGCCGAGTAGCCGACCGACAGCCCGCGCACATCCCGCTGCATCTGACTGCGGAAGGTCGTGAAAGTGGGCGCCAGCGCGGTCGGGTCTCGCGGATCGGGCAGCGACAGAATGTCCATCAGCAGCGCCGCGTCCTCTACGGTCCGCGTCATCGGCCCGGCATGGGCGAGGGGCCCGAACGGGCTGGCCGGGTAGAGCGGAATGCGCCCGTGCGTCGGTTTGAATCCGACGATGCCGCAGAACGACGCCGGAATCCGGATGCTGCCCCCACCGTCGGTGCCGACCGACACCGGCGTCATCGCGCCCGCCACCGCCGCCGCGCTACCACCCGATGAACCGCCCGCCGTCGTGGTGGGGTCGACGGGATTGCGGGTAACGCCGGTCAGGGGGCTGTCGGTGACGCCCTTCCAGGCGATTTCCGGCGTGGTCGTCTTGCCGACGAACACCATCCCGTCCTCGCGCAGCCGCGCCGCCACCGGGCTGTCCACCAACCACGGTCCGCCCGCGTCGACACAGGTGGAACCACGCAGCGTCGGCCAGCCTTCGGTAAGGAAGATGTCCTTGATGGAGATCGGCACCCCGTCGAGCAATCCGCGCGGATTACCCGACTGCCAGCGCGCCTCGGAATCCTTGGCCTGCACCAGTGCCCGATCCGGGTCGACCAGGCAGAAGGCCTTGATCGCGCCGTCACGGGTGGCGATCGCGTCCAGGCAGGACTGGGTGGCCTCGACGGGGGAGAGCAGGCCGGCCGCGTAGGCCGAAACCAACTGCACCGCCGTCATCGCAGTGGGGACGGTGGGGAGGTCGGGCTGCGTCATGGCGGGCTCCTTCAGCCGGGCACGTACCCGAGCGTCTTGTCGACAACGTTGTCCAATGGCAGACCGGCTGCCCACCTGTCGAAGTTGTCGGTGAATGCGCGGACGATCTCGGTACGCCAGCCGTGGAAATCGCCCGAATTGTGGGGCGTGAGCACCACATTCGGCAGATCCCAGAGCGGGTGACCGGCTGGCAGCGGTTCCGGGGCGACCACGTCCAGTGCGGCCGCGGCGATCGAGCCTCCTGCCAGCGCGGCGACGAGATCGTCGGTAACCACTAATTCCCCGCGCCCGACATTGACAAACCTGGCGTGGGGTTTCATCGCGGCGAACGCGGTCGCGTCGAACATGTGCCGGGTCTGCGCGGTGAGCGGCGCGATCGCGATCACGTAGTCGGCGCCGGGCAATTCGGCGTGCAGGTCATCGCTGACGGTGTCGAAATCCGGGTCGCCGGTGCGGGCCCGGCGCCCGACTCCGCGCACGGTCATTCCCGCGGCGCGCAACAATCGCGCGATCGTCCGGCCGATGGAGCCGGTGCCCACGATCAACGCCGTCGCGCCCGCGACCCGTTCGGATTCACGGTGCTTCCACTCGTGCCGCTGCTGCAGACGGATCGATCCCGGTAGGTCCTTGGCAAACGAGATGATCTGTCCGAGAACATATTCGGCGATGGCGGTATCGAAGACATTGCGGGTGTTGGTGACGACAACGTCGGAGGCGCGCAGTTCCGGGAACATCACCGGATCCACTCCGACGCCACCCATGTGCAGCCAGCGCAGCCGATCGGCGCTGTGCCATGCACCGGGTACCGCCCGGGTCTGGAAGTCGTAGACGAACAGCACATCGGCGCCGCGAAGCGCATCGGCGAGCCCGTCGGCCTCGGTGTAGCGCACCTCGGCACGCTCGGCCACGGGGGTCATGAGGTCGGATTCGGGCACGCTGTCACGATGTAGGACGGTGACAATCGGCCCGCGTCCCACAATTTCGCTGCCCACATTGACACCGTAAGTTCAGATCGTATGATTGTCAACAATCCGATCGTGTTCGGAGGTCTGCCCGGCTGAGCGCGAGAGGGGCCGCAGTGGAGTTCAGCTTCCCGGACATCGATGGGCCGGTAGCCCAACGAGGCATCGGCGTGATCGCGCCGTTCGACCTCGCCCTCGAACGGGAACTGTGGCGGTGGGCGCCCCTCGAGGTGAGCCTGCATCTGGCCCGCACACCCTACGAACCGGTGCCGGTCTCGCTGGCCATGGCCGAACTGGTGTCCAACCCTTTGCATCTGACGGCGGCCACGCACGATGTGTTGCACGTGGAGCCAGAAGTCGTTGCCTACCTGTGTACTTCGGGCAGTTTCATCAACGGGCTCGCCTACGAACGGTCCCTGCGGGAAACGATCTGCCTGGCCGGTGCGCCCGATGCGGTGACCACCTCCGGCGCCCTGGTGGAGGCGATCAAACACCTCAACATCACCCGCATGTCGGTGATCACCCCCTACGACGAGATCCTCACCGGCAAACTGCACGACTTCCTCGATGAAGCGGGCTGCGCCACGATCAAGTCCGATCACCTCGGGCTGGGTGGCGGCATCTGGAAGGTCAACTACCGGACCATCGCCGAACGGATACTCGGCGCCGACGATCCGCGTTCGGAAGCGATCTTCGTCAGCTGCACGAACCTACCGACCTACGACGTGATCGAGCCACTCGAACAGGCACTCGGCAAACCGGTTCTGACCGCGAACCAATTGACGATGTGGGCGTGCCTGGGGCGAATGAAACTGCCGATGATGGGCCCAGGAAAGTGGCTCGTAAATGTTTTCTGACCGAATGTGGACGCGACATTCCGCCCAGGGAAGTGGCTCGTAAATGTCTTCTGAACGGAGCGAGATGCATATGCCGACAATCGGATTCATCTACCCCGACCATGCCGCCGAGGACGACTACCCCCGCGCCGCGGCCCTGCTCGACGCCGCGTTGCCGGTGGCCCACATCTACGGCACCGACCTGCACGCGGTCGCCGAATTGCTCGACTTGGGCAGCCCGGAGAAGCTGAGCCACGGTGCGTCTCTGCTGGCCCCCGAGAATCCAGATGTCGTGGTCTGGGCGTGCACCTCCGGCAGTTTCGTCTACGGCCCGGAAGGCGCTCGCGGCCAGATCGACAGCCTCGCCGAAGCGGCAGGCGTCCCCGCTTCGAGCACGAGTTTCGCGTTCGTCGAAGCAGCGCGCGCACTCGGCGTCCAGCGCGTGGCCGTCGTCGCGAGCTACCCCGAAGATGTCGCGCGACTGTTCGTCGACTTCCTCGCCGACGCGGGCATCGACGTGGTGTCGATGTCGAGCGCGGGCATCGACACCGCCGCCGAGGTCGGCACCCTCACTCCCGACCAGGTCCTCGCCCTGGCTGTCACCAACGACCACGCCGACGCCCAGGCGCTGCTCATCCCCGATACCGCCATGCATACTCTCGAAGTGCTCCCGAAACTCGAAGCCGCACTCGGCAAGCCGGTGCTCACGGCGAACCAGGTCACCATCTGGGAAGGTCTGCGACTGGCCGGTCGCACCCCGGTCGTCCCCGAGCTCGGCGCGTTGTTCGCGGAGGGGCGTCGTCATGTCGATCATTGATTTCGAGCCGGTCAACCAGCAATCCACCGCGGAGATGATCGCCGAGCGGCTGCGCGAGGCGATCATGGCCGGTGCGCTGGCCCCCGGCGCCCAACTCGGTGAAGCCGACCTGGCGACCAGCTTCGGCGTCTCCCGCGGACCCGTGCGCGAGGCCATGCAACGCCTCGTCCAGGAGGGCCTGCTCTTCAGCATCCGCAACCGCGGCATCTTCGTCATCGAACTCAGCACCGACGACGTCGTCGACATCTACCGCGCCCGCGCCGCCCTCGAAGGCGGCGCCCTCGACCTCGTCCTCGACGGCCGCCGCGACATCGCCTACGCCGCACTACAACCCAGCGTCACCGCCATGGGGCTCGCCGCCGAAGCAGGCGACGCCCCCGGTGTCTCCGACGCCGACCAGGCCTTCCACGAAGCCCTCGTCACCGCCGCCGACAGCCCCCGCCTCGTCCGCGCCGCCCGCACCCTGCTCATCGAAACCCGCATGTGCCTCGGCGCCCTCCAAACCACCTACCCCGACCTGCGCGAACAAGCCCGCGAACACGTCGAACTCCACGAAGCGATCGGCACCGGCTCTCCTGAACGCGCTCGCGCCCTGCTCGTAGAACACATGGACGACGCGGTCCGTCGGCTCCGCGACCGCTAGGCGACCGCCCGCATCCACTCCGGCCTGGGCATCTGACGTTCAGTCCGGCCGTGCGCCATGCGTCCACGCCGATCGGATCAGGTGTTCGGGGCAGAATAGATCTCGCACCGATAACCCACTAGCAGCAGGAGCACTCGTGGACAGCGAACAGCGGGCACGCGCACAGGCTTTCGTCGATCTGCACCGCGACGGTTGCTTCCTGCTGCCCAATGCCTGGGACGCGGGCAGCGCGCGGATTCTCGAGTCGGTGGGATTTCCGGCGATCGCCACCACCAGTGCGGGCGTCGCGTTCTCCTTCGGCCGTCCCGATCATGATTTCTTCGCCGAGCACGGTGAGCAGGGGCGGGTCGATCGGCCGACGATGATGCGTCGGATCAGCGAGATAGCCAGTGCCGTGCGGGTGCCGGTCAGCGCTGATCTCGAGGAGGGATACGGGCCCGATTCCCAAGATGTCGCGACCACGATCTCCCTCGCGATCGACGCCGGTGCGGCGGGCGGCAATATCGAGGACTTCACCGGCGACCGCAGCACCCCGCTGTTCGACGAGGTCCACGCGGTGGACCGGGTCCGGGCGGCGCGCGCGGCGGTGGCTGCCAGCGGTGAACCGTTCGTACTCGTCGGCCGCACCGACGCGCTGCTCGTGGACGCGGGTCTCGACGAGGCCATTCGCCGCGCCAACTCCTATCTCGCAGCCGGGGCCGATTGTGCCTTCGTCCCCGGGGCTGCCGACGCCACCACCATCGCCACCCTGGTCGACGCGCTCGACGGACCACTCAACGTCGTCATGGGACTGACCGGTGGAGCCTTGTCGATGGCCGAACTCGCCGACCTCGGCGTCCGCCGGGTCACTGTCGGCGGCAGCATCGCGCGCCTGCTCTACCGCCACCTCCTCGACGCGGCCACCGAGCTCGCCGAACACGGCACCTTCACCTACGGCGACACACAACTCTCACAATCGGCCCTCAACGCCCATTTCGCCGACCGCACCTGACGGGCGGATGCGAGGTTTGTCCGCATTTCCGCACGGCCGAGCCTGGTGATCAATTGATCAGGAGAAGGGACGCGCACCCCGAAGGTCCAGGAGCATGCCGAGATACCCCAATTCCTGACTCTGGGACTGGGCCATCGCGCGGGCTGCCTGCTTCACGGGCCCGGAGGCGAGGAGAGCGTCGGCGGCGCGGGCCATGGTGATGCCGCCCGAGTGGTGGCGGTACATCAGTTGGAGGAACAGCGTTTCGGCGTCGGCGGCACGGGTTACGGAGAGAGCGTCGAGGTCGTCGGTGGTTGCCATGCCGGGCATGGTTGCCTGTGACGTCGGCGAGTGGTGATGGGATTGCGCCATCCACGTCATCGGAACGGCCGCGGTGGGGGCCGCGCCGGCGAGTTGGGTCCAGCCGAGCAGCGTGCCGATCTCCATCCGCTGAACGTCGGCGATCTGATCGGCGAGCCTGCGCACGGCGGGATCGGCGGCGGGGTCCAGGCGTTCGGTGAGGATCAGCGCCTGCTGGTGATGAGCGGTCATGTCCTGGATGAAGCCCAGTTCGGTCACTGTGAACAACGGTGCGGGCGTGGCAGTTTCGGTGACGAACGGCGGTCGCAGAGCCGCGCCCAGTACCAGCAGGAACACTGCGGCCGCGCCCGCGAACGCCACCCGTAGAGCACGGTTCACGGTTACGACCCCACCGTCGACTGCTGATTTGCGGGTGGCGTGTACACCTCGTTGTCGAGCTGCAACACCATGAAACCGTTGTCCGAACACGTGAGGTACAGCTGATCGCCCCGCCATTCCGGCGGCGACAGACACCAGTCCGTGGACAGATCGCCGAACGCCACATCGCCCGCCCGTGAGGTCAAGACCTGCGCCGGGTCGAACAGCCCCTCGGCCGGTGCGCTCATCACCGGGATCCCGATCATCGAAGCCAGCGCGTGCGGCGAGTTCCAGATCTCGAGGTTGCGACCCGTGCGGGCCGGCGGGTTGAAGTAGGCGATCTCGCGGATATCGCCGGGATCGCGGACGTCGAACACCCGAATGCCGGCGGAGATCCAGCCGCAGGCCAGCGCGGTCGGGTTGTCTGGACGGTCGGCGGTGCAGTAGTGCGATTCGTAGGAGAACGCCGA
This sequence comes from Nocardia sp. NPDC058705, assembly GCF_042749305.1. Lineage (NCBI taxonomy): Bacteria > Bacillati > Actinomycetota > Actinomycetes > Mycobacteriales > Nocardiaceae > Nocardia > Nocardia sp. NPDC058705. The sequence continues at coordinate 211,461 of NZ_JBHYRN010000003.1, forward strand.
ACCGCCCATGGCGGAACCGACATTGGCGTCGATGTTGTGGGGCAGGTTGATCTCGAGTTTGATCTTCGCGGTGATCCGCGGCGCGCTGTCGACGGACACGTCGATGAGCTTCACCCCACCGGAACCGCCCTCGTCGACGGTGAACAGATGTGGCACACCGTCATAGGTCACGGGCACGCTGTGCTGGGTGGCCCAGCCGTCGGTCCAGAACGTGCGGCCCAGGTGGGGCACATACGGATTCGGGTCACGGCGCTGCACCGCGCTCACGTCGAGCACCGTGAATCCGCCGAGCGCGGAGATGTAAAGCCGGTTTCCGTCGGGACTCACTCCGAGCCCGTGCGCCTCGATCCCGGTCAGTCCCTGCCAGATCACGCGTGGATTCGCCGGATCGGTGAGGTCGATCGCACTGAGAAATCCGGGCACGATGCCCGAAGCCCAATAGGTGCGACCGTCGGGGGAGAAGCCGCCCTCGTGCGTCGTAATCGGCAGTGGCAGCAGCGGATTCGTGCCGGTGCTCGGGTTGAGCAGCCGTGGGTGCGCGCAATCGGAGATGTCGTAGACCGACAGGTATCCCGCACCGATCCCCACCGGTACGCCCGTTCCCACCAGCAGTTTTCGAGTGGTGTTGACCTTCAATGTCTCCCATGTTCCGGCCAGCATGGCGGGCTCGGACAGGGTTGCGGTGTGGCGAGGATGCGTCGGATCGGATACGTCGAGAACCTGCACGCCCGGATGCTCGCTGAGCATGTTGCCGGGGAAGAACGTGCCCAGATAAGCGCAATGTTCGAAGCTGGTGGAGGTGATGCCTGCCCCGCGCCCGGCATAGCCGCCGACCATCGAGATATTGCACCGATAGCCCTGCGTGCTGCGTCCACTGTCTCCTGGCTGACGGCATCGTTGCCTCCCCGAATCGCTGATGCAGACAACAGCAACTGGCCCAGACAGTTGTGTCGTATCACGAATAGTAAGCCACGCAAATGGTTGCCGAGGTGGGTTTCGGGGAACAGGGGTTTGATGGGCGTCGCGAATACCGGGGGTCATCGCCGACACGCTGTACGGTTGCTCTGACTGAAGGTGGGTCTGCGAAGACCGCTGTGTCCGCGACCGGAAAGGACTCGGATTTCATGTCGAACGATGTCATAGGGAGTTCCGGTGACGCGGAGAGCGTCGGCGGCGCGGTAGCCGAACGGTCGCGGGGAAAACCCCGGTTGGATCTACTCGTGTTCTGCGCCACCGCCATCGGCGCACTCGCCTTTGTCGCCTGGGGTGTGCTCGACGACGAGAGCCTCGCCTCCGCCGCGAGCACGGCCCAGAAGTGGGTCATCACCAACACCGGCTGGTTGTTCGTGCTCACCGCGACAGCGTTCGTGGTCTTCGTGATCTGGCTGGCGATCAGTCGCTACGGCAGGATCCCGCTGGGCGCCGACAACGAGAAACCCGAATTCCGCACCGTGTCGTGGATCGCGATGATGTTCAGCGCGGGCATGGGCATCGGCCTGATGTTCTGGGGTGTGGCGGAACCGTTGTCGCACTTCGTGAATCCGCCGCCGCACACCGCCGAAGCGGGCACACCGGCCGCCGCGGAGGTCGCGATGGCCACCACGCTGTTCCACTGGACACTGCACCCGTGGGCGATCTACGCCGTCGCCGGGCTGGCCATCGCCTACGGCACGTTCCGAAAAGGCCGCTCGCAGTTGATCTCCTCGGTGTTCCGGCCGCTGCTCGGCCACCACGCCGACGGCATCGGCGGCCGGGTGATCGACATGATGGCGATCTTCGCGACCCTGTTCGGCTCGGCGGCCTCCCTCGGCCTCGGCGCGTTGCAGATCGGCGCCGGCATGGAATTCAACGGCTGGATCGACACCATCGGCAAGGTCGGCCTGGTCGCGATCATCGCGGGCCTGACCGTCGCCTTCATCCTGTCGGCGGTCTCCGGTGTCGCGCGCGGCATCCAGTGGCTGTCCAACATCAATATGGTGCTGGCACTCGCCATCGCGGCGTTCGTGTTCATCGCGGGCCCCACGCTGTTCATCCTGAACATGCTGCCGACCTCGCTCGGCGACTACATCGAGAACCTGCCGACCATGGCCTCGCGCACCGGCGCCGGTGACGAGGCGATGAAGGCGTGGCTGTCGAGTTGGACGATCTTCTACTGGGCCTGGTGGATCTCGTGGACGCCGTTCGTCGGCATGTTCATCGCACGGATCAGCCGTGGCCGCACCATCCGCCAGTTCGTCACCGGTGTGCTGCTGGTGCCCAGCGTGGTGAGCCTGCTGTGGTTCGCGATCTTCGGCGGCGCGGGCATCTTCGAACAGACGAAGAACGGTGACCTCACCGAAGCCGACGGCTCGGTCGACTCCAACTTCGCCCTGTTCCACCTGCTCGACCAGTACCCGATCACCTCGGTGACCACGGTGGTCGTGATGATCCTCGTCGCGATCTTCTTCGTCTCCGGTGCCGATGCGGCCTCCATCGTGATGGGGACGCTGTCCGAACGCGGCAGCATCGAACCGTCGCGGTGGGTCGTCATCTTCTGGGGCGCGGCCACCGGCGCTGTCGCCGCGATCATGCTGGCGATCGCCGATTCCGACAACCTCGGCGGGGCCTTGACCGGCCTGCAGGCGTTGACGACGGTGGTGTCGTTGCCGTTCCTGGTGGTGATGGTGGCGATGTGTGTGTCGCTGTACAAGGACCTCAGTGACGACCCGCTGATCCTGCGGATGGATCGTGGTGTCGAGCTGGTCGAGGGGGCCGTCGACCAGGGCACCGAGCTGCACGACGGTGATTTCGCCCTCGTCACCGAACCGTCGGTGGAAGATCCGATGGTTCCGACTCTCGATAAGGACGAGTCCCGGGCTTAGCTCGTAGCGTCGAATCCGGCCTGTGCTGAGGACAACTCGGCGCAGGCCGTTTTCATGCGATCCCGCAGAGTGTCGGCACGTTCTGCGATGGCTGCTTGGGCTCGAACGTAATCGGCTCGGCCGGTGGGGGTTTCGATGCGGACCGGTTCGTAACCGAAATCGGTGAGGTCATAAGGGCTTGCTCGCATGTCGAGTTCTCTTGCGGCGCAGGCGAGTTCGAAGCAGTCGAGCAGCAGGTCCGAGGAAATGAGTGGGGCGAGTTTGAAGCCCCACTTGTATAAATCCATATTTGCGTGCAGGCATCCGGGCTGTTCTGTCGCCACTTGGTCAGCGCGAGTGAGGGGTTCGGCATTACGCCCCACCGCCTCCGGGGCGAAGAAGCGGAATGCGTCGAAGTGTGTGCAGCGCAACGACATCGACTCCACCACCTGGTCGGTGCCCGCACTGCCGAGCCTCAACGGAACCTGCTGGTGGCGCACCTCATCGGTGCGGTAGACCATCGCCCACTCGTGCAATCCGAAGCACGACAGCTGTGCTGGGCGTTGCGCGGTGGCGGTGAGCAGCCGGGAGACGAACTCGATCGTGTCGCGCCGCTTCGCCAGATAGGCCGGATCCGCGGTGAACACGCCCCGCTCGTGCTCGTAGTAGCCCCGCGCACCCTTGTACTCACCCGCATCGCGCAACCCGATCCCGAACCCCGGATGCCACCGCCGCAACTGCGCGGGCTTGTTTCCGTAATAACTAAACAGGAAATCGATCACCGGGTGGGTGTTGCCCGCCTTGCGGCGCTCGAGGTAGGGACCGACCAGTCGATCGAGCCTATCCCGGTGCTCGCGCGCCGCTGCCTGCCACTCCGACGCTGGCAATACGCGCAGGTCAGGGGAGTGGTCGAGGTAATCGGCGGTGCTCACTCACCTATTGTCCCGCACAGGTTCGGACCAACTCTTTGGGATCAGTGGTTTCACCGAGTTGCTTTCCGGCACCGCGCCACCGGTTGCGTCGACGACTGTGTCTCCGAGAACATCAAGCCTGTGCGACAACCCTTCAGCACCAACAGCGTTGGCGATCCTAGCCCGCGTCGATGACGGTGCGGTAAGCCTGACCGACCCCTTCCCGAAAGGAAATGGTGATGCTGGTAACCCTTCTTGCCGACATTTCGCCCGGCGAATCCGGCACGGTCAGCGCCCGTGGGCGCGAATGGCCTGCGACCTGGCGTGGAACTGGTCTGGGGTGTGAGGGTGTTCAGTATGATGTCGAGATAGAGATCTCTGAGGATTATCTCGTTACGAGTGCATTCGGGGGAGATTGTCCCAGTGTAGGAGTGTCCGTCCAGAATGGGAAACTGGCGGTCTGTGGCGCGCTTTCAATCCTTGAAAATGACATGGCCGCATTGGACCTAAAGCCCGGAATAGTACTTATAGATTCTAACGATGAAATTTCTGCGCTCGGTCCGGGTCGGGTGGTCCGCGTATACCCTGATTCTCTCTCGTTGTATCCGACCGAAATCTGAGACATAATTGCCTGATTTCAAACATAGTTTAGATGGATTGCGTCAGTGAGAAATACCTCACCCGAAGTTCTAGAAGCGCTCGATACCGCATGGGATCCTGAGCGCGGATTCCTTGGAAATCTTCGCGAAGGAAGATTTGTTCCGGAACTCAGGGATTCCTATCTGGCTTTGCTTCGGTCAATTGAGATTCCGGAAGGGGAGTGTCTGCATGCGGATTTCGTTCGACTGTTGTGGTTTGCTCCGCAATTTTCTGAATGGCAAATTGAACGTGCTGTGGACAGGGGAGCTGATCGGATCGCGGTTTCCAAGTACTCGAACTTGATTTGGACCGCTGTTACGGAACTGCTCGGTGCGCCGTAATGATCGGCCCTCAGATCCGCGATCCGGGTCAAAAGTGCGGGTACATCAGTGATGAAGGACGCGCTCGTACACGGTCATCTCGCTTGCTCGAAATTGCTGCTGGACAGCTTCGGCGAGAGTGGGATTGTGGGCGATCAGGCCGAACTCGAGGTGGTGGTGGTGTTCAGCGCTGTGGGGGAAGTCGGCGTTGGCCGAAGGCGACGGGATCGTGGTGACTGCTCCCGCCGCAGCAGCAGTCGCAGGGTTGTGCCACGATCGAGGCTATGAGTTCACAGGTGACCGCTGAAGCGATTGTCGCGGAATGGAAGTCGCGACTGGTCACCCTTGCCGACAATCCGGAGTACGTCTTCGTCGACACGCCACAAGCGTTGATCGACGACCATCGCGCCCGGCTCGTCACCTTCTGTGGCTGTCACGTCGAGGAACTCGAAGCTGTCGAGGCCCGGGTTGGCAGCCGGTTCCCGGCGGTGTTTCGCCAGTACCTGCTGGACATGGGTGAGGCGTGTGGTGATTTGTTCCGGGGCAGCGAGCGTGCAGGCATCCGCGGTTTCGACCGGTTTCGCGAGGATGCTCGCGAGATCGTCGACGATGTCAGTGGCTCATGGAACTTGCCCCCGGACGCGGCCATTGTTCTGACTCACCAGGGCTACACGTTCGACTACGTGCGGGCGATCGGCGGGTTCGACGGCCCGGTGATGCGGTGGAGTGACGGGAAGCCGCACGAGGACACTCAAATAGCAGCCACCTTCGCTGGCTACGTCGACGCGCATCTGCGGCTCATGGAGCGCAACCACCGCAGCGCCTGCGAGAGACGCGCCTACCTGACGCTGCACCCCGACGGCGGAGGCCAGTGGGTGTACCCGGCCCGCAACTCTGGCGACCACCCACCCGATTCCGGGCAATAGATGAAGCCTCTCGGTGCCGAACCGAAGCTAGCACCGGCGGTTGCTGGCCTGCGCGCGTGAAAGTCCAATGGGGTCAGTCGAGCACCGCCGCGACCACCGGAATCATCGGCGGCACTGGCCCTTTCGATTTCGATGCCGAGATCGTCGCGCACTGCTGCGTCGTGACGTCGCGAAGTTCATGGGATTGCTCGCAGCGTCGGCGAACGAGCCCGATAGGTCCCACCGTCAATGTTTGGCGAAGTCAATGCGCCCAGGGAGCGCCATCATCAGATCCTTTTTGAGTTCGACCTTGCGTTTCGGTGCTCGGATGACTCGGGTCCCGGTGACGAGGTCGTGGATGGTTCGCCTGTTGTTGGCGGGAACAAGCGCGAGGACGCAGCTCGCCAGGAAGGTGCCGAACGCGGTCATGGCCACGATGTCGAGTGCGGTGGACTCAGGGTTGGAACCAGAGACCGAAATGCAGAAGAACGGCAGAAAGATGATCAGCATGCGGACAGCGGCAGGACGCAGATCAAGGCGTGGGCGTGCCCAGGGATCAGCCGGGATGACACGCACGCCGAGCAGTCCTTTGCCGATGGTTTGGCCGTCGCGGCGTAGCAGCATGAACACTTCGAGCCCGATATAGGCGGTGAAGTAGCACGCCCACGCCGCGACATCGAAGAGAGTGTCCTCGTGCTCGCTGCCGATGACGGCCTCGGCGATCAAGACCAGGGGTGTCGCCGGAAGGGCGAGCAGGAAGGTGAGCGCCAAGCAAACCGCGAAGTCGATCAGACGGGCCGCGAGTCGGCGCCAGAACGGCGCGCTGAGATTTGGCATCCACCCTCATCACTTGAAGATTGATTGCGTTGGCTAACAGACGTTTTCGGCGAGTTGCCGCTCGACGCTAGCAAACCAGCGACGAGCCGAAGACTGCTACGAGCGGTACCCGGCGGTAGCGCTGGTGGTCCCGACGGCCCTGGCTGGCATCTGTGAGTAGCGTGAATCGTGCGATTGTCTGGGGTCCCGGGCGCCGCGGTCAGGTTGCTGCGACACAATCGGTAGGTGTCTGACCTCGCCGATGCCGTGTTGCCGTTGATCCGAACCCGTGCTGACCTGCATCGCCGTAGCGCGGCCACCGCCCATGGCAGCCAGATGCACGAAGCGGTTGACCTGCTCAACGATGCGGTTGACCGCGATCCAGCGACGGTATTCGCGGTCACACAGAAGGCGTTGGCGAGCGCGGTCAAGGTGATCGCGCGCGCTGATGATTCCAGCGGGATCATGGGTGATGCGATCCGTGGCCTGCTGGAATTGCACGCGCGTTCGGCCGCGGCCGCTCGGCCGCCGGTGTCGAAGCTGGTGGCGTGGATGATCGCGTTCCAATTCGAGGGCGAGGTCGACTACTTCGAGTTGGACCCGGTCGCCTATGTCGACGCTCTCGGCGAAGTCGGCTTGGCGTCCTATCTTGACCGCATCCGACAGCTCGAGGCAGACCTCGGGCCCGATCGTCATGGTCGTTTCCTGGTGGAATGGAACGCCCGACGGTTAGCAGTGGCGGCCCGCGACGTCGACGCCGTCATCGCGATGCACGCGCGCGATCGTCGGGTCGCGGCATGGCTGACCGATACCGCGCGCGCGTTGGCCGAGATCGGCGAGGTCGATCTGGCGATCGACTGGGCCGAACAGGCCGCCGTTTTCGATCTCGGTCACCAAGCCTACGAGGGCGGCCAGTACTGGTGTGAATTGCTGGGCGAGCATCGCCGTAGTGAAGAACTCGCGGCACGTGTCGAGGTGTTTCATCGCTGGCCGACCGCTTCGACCGCGGCCCACGTGCACGATCGCGCTGGTGAGGTCTGGCCGGAGTACTGCGATGACGTGCTCGCGCGGTTGGCGTTCAGTGCCAGGGAAACGGTGCTGTTCGCACTGAGCCTGGGCGATGTCGAACTGGCCTGGGAGCGCGCGCACGCGCTGAAGTTGAACAGCATCGATGTCTGGGACCGCCTGGTGACCGCGTACGAGACGGTCGACCCGGTCGCGGTTGTTCCGGTGCTCGCGGATATGGCCACCGCCGAACTCGCTTATACCGATGTGCGCCACTATCAGGTCGGCGCACGCTACCTGCGCAGAATGCGCGCGCTCGCTGCTGGTACCGAGCGGGCTGTCGAGGTGGATGCGCTGATCGGCGAGCTGCGTGCGACGCACAATCGACGCCCCCGACTCCAGCAAGAGTTCGACCGTGCTGGTCTGCCTCGATAGTCCGCGGTGGATGCGCAGTGCAGGGACAGTCTCAATCTGTCGTGCGTCCAGATAGCCGATGTGCTCGGGAAACGGGTTGCTCGCAGGAAGGGGAGTCGGAGGTGGTGCGGGCCACGGCTTTCGATTCCTCACGACCTCGCCGAACTCGTCCTCAGCGAAGCCAACATCGAGGCTCATCCAACGTCGTTACCGAAGTGGTTGACCGGCGATTGAAAGACTTGCGCGGAAGCGTGTTTGGGCCGGACACGTTGCGTCTACGGTGGTCGAATGCACATCGATGTCGAAGCAGGGGAGTTGTGTTCACTGCTCGAGCGAGCGGTCGGCAGCCCCGGCCGAGTACACGAACCCTATGCGACGGTGATGTTCACCCACGGCGTCATCGCCGCGCAGCGCGTGAGTATGTGGGTCGAGAACACAACGGTGGTCCTTGGCTCCTGGGTCGGCGAGCTCCAACCGCAGTACCGCCACTTCTACGGCAATTCGGCGGCCGTGCAGGGACTGCTCGCGCTGGCCGAGAACGGGTGGCAGGTTCGTCCCAACCTCCACCTCGCCTATCACCAGTGCCCGCCGCAGCGGCGGTGGTATCCGCGCATGGCAATGGATGCTGCCGACTACGCGCACTACTGGACGCACGACCTGTCGTCCGCGGGACGCAAACCCCGCGCCGAGATCGACGACCCGGTATTCGCGGAGTGGTTGGTCGACAACGGGTTTGTCGCCCCGACGGAACTGCCCGGATTACAGGATTGGCTGGCCGGGCACGCCCGGACGAAGATCGACATCCGACCGAGCATGGCCATCGAGTGGCATTGGTCCGAGAGCCACCCCTCGCTGCCGTCGGTGCGCGCTGCCGTCGGGGAGTTCCTCGCAGCGATCAGAGAACCCGCCCTCCCGTAATACTCAGGCCCCGAACCGGTTTCGGCGGTAGCTCTGTGTTCAGTCGTCGAGTCCTATGGCGACATCGTATCCGCCAACTCGACAACGATTCCGCCGAAGCGCGCTTCCCTGACCGTTGCCGGGTGCCCGTCGAGGAAACACACACCGGACTGGGTTACCTCACCGCATTCTTCCCGTTCGACGCCCGGTCCGGCCACGCGTGCGTCGGTGTCGGTGTAGTAGGCGACCATTCCGGTGCCGAGCAGGCTGGTGTTGGTGGCAATAACGCGGCGCCCCGCCCGGTCTGAGATGCGGTCGCGGCAGTCACCGCAGATCTCGCGTGGGTAGCGTGGTTGATAGAACATCAATTGTTCGCAATGCGGACAGGGTTGGGTGTATCGCACTCCCGGGCGTGGCGGTTCCATCAAGGAGTCCTCGCTCGCAAGGATCTTCCGTGCGGAAGCCCCATTCCGGCTCCATCGGCGAAGGGCCAGCAAGATGTAGTCCGCGTAGTCGACCAGTTCGACATCGTTGGACGGATATTCGGGCATTTCACTGATCCGGGTGTGACCCGCGTCGAAGGCGGTGACCGCCAGCTGTTGCGCAGCGCCCAACTCGTGGTCAGCGATCTCGCGGTGGTCGTGGTCAGCCTGAGTCAGGTGCTCGGCGATCACTGCGTTGATGGTCAGTCCGAACATGCCCAACAGTCCTGATGCGCAGGTGGTCTCGGTGACCAGGACGTAGCCGTCGAGTTCGCCGTCATCGGTGGAGATGGTGTGGGTAAACGCGAAACCGCGTCCGTGTTGGGCGTTTTCGAGTCGGGGATGATGGTAGGCAACCACGCTGGTCGGGTTGCCCGACCATTGCTGGGCGATCTCGAACGCTTCCTCGTAGGTCAGCGCGCCGTTGCGCTTGCGGTGGGTCTTCATGCGCGCACCGTAACCGGCCCGTCTGACATGTCTGGTCGAGCCGGGCCGGGGGTTACGGCACGACGGTCGCAGGCCGGCCGACCCGTTGCCCCTGCGGTTCAGGTTCGAAGGATGGATGCGTTCTCCGGCAACGGAATTGGGTTCGCCGGCGAAGCGGTGACCGTCCAGATTGCATCGTCGCCGACAACGGATGCGCACTGGCTTCACCCTGCGGTACTAGAGTTAACCGCCGATAAGACCGGCTTATCGGCGGCCAGGTCGGTGTTGCTTACGCGACTGCAACACGGAGGCGTTGGCGGGACCCGGCGGCATACCCGCTGATCGGGTCGACTTGCTAACGGGACATGACCCGACCCGCCAGCCAAGCGAACCCGGCGAATCGGGACCGGTCAGCGAGATCTCTGACTCAGTCCGTGCTCCACTGCTTCGGTGACACGGATTGTCGCCGCTCCGTCAGTGCCCAGGGCGATGGCAAACGCGCTCAGTCCGAGCACACACAGATCTTCGACCCGTGCGCCCACGTCGACAGTCAGTTTACAAGACCACGAACGGGTATCGCTCAGGTCCCACAACCGCACCGTGTCATCGTGGCTGCCCGAAGCGAGCAGGGTCCGCCCATCGAGTAGCACCACCGCCGCCACCGCCGTCACCATGTGGGTGTGGCCGGTCAACGGTGTCCCGTGTGGGTGGCCGGTGATCGGGTCCCATAACCGCACCGTGCGATCGTCGCTGCCCGAAGCGAGCAGGGTCCGCCCATCGGGCAACGCCACCGCAGCGACCGCC
>NZ_JBHYRN010000003.1:222019-222845 GCF_042749305.1 Nocardia sp. NPDC058705
CGCCCATCGGGCAACGCCACCGCAGCGACCGCCGTCACCCCGCTGGTGTGGCCAGTCATGGGTGTCCCGTGTGGGCGGCCGGTGATCGGGTCCCACAACTGCACCGTGCCATCCTCGCTGCCCGAAGCGAGCAGGGTCCGCCCATCGGGCAACGCCACCGCCACCACCGCTCTCACCAAGTAGGTGTGGCGGGTCAAGGGTGCCCCGACCAGGTGGCCGGTGACCGGGTTCCACAACCGCACCGTGCGATCGTCGCTGCCCGAAGCGAGCAGGGTCCGCCCATCGGGCAACGCCACCGCAGCGACCGCCGACACCCAGTCGGTATGGCCGGTCAGGGGTGGCGCGACCGGGTGGCCGGCGACCGGGTCCCATAACCGCACCGTGCCATCGCGGCTGCCGGTGGCCAGCAGGGTCCGCCCATCGGGTAGCGCCACCGCCGCCACCGCCGACACCCTGTCGGTGTGGCCGGTCAGGGGTGACGCGACTGAGTGGCTGGTGACCGGGTCCCATAACCGCACCGTGCGGTCGTAGCTGCCCGAAGCGAGCAGGGTCCGCCCATCGGGTAGCGCCACCGCCGCCACCGCCGACACCCCGTCGGTATGGCCGGTCAAGGGTGGCGCGACCGGGTGGCCGGTGACCGGGTCCCACAACCGCACCGTGCCATCGTCGCCGCCCGAAGCAAGCCGGGTCCGCCCATCGGGTAGCGCCACCGCCGCCAGCGCCCACACCCTGTCGGTGTGGCCGGTCATGGGTGCCCCGTGTGGGTGGCTGGTGACCGGGTCCCATAACCGCACCGTGCCATCGCGGCTGCTGGTGGCCAGCAGGG
>NZ_JBHYRN010000003.1:222944-405416 GCF_042749305.1 Nocardia sp. NPDC058705
GTGCCACCGCCGTCACTGCCGTCACCCAGTCGGTGTGGCCGGTCATGGGTGCCCCGTGTGGGTGGCTGGTGACCGGGTCCCATAACCGCACCGTGCCATCGCGGCTGCTGGTGGCCAGCAGGGTCCGCCCATCGGGTAGTGCCACCGCCGTCACTGCCGTCACCCAGTCGGTGTGGCCGGTCATGGGTGCCCCGTGTGGGTGGCTGGTGACCGGGTCCCATAACCGCACCGTGCGATCGTTGCTGCCCGAAGCGAGCAGGGTCCGCCCATCGGGCAACACCACCGCCGCCACCGCTGACACCCTGTCGGTATGGCCGGTCAGGGGTGTCCCATGTGGGTGGCCGGTGACCGGGTCCCACAACCGCACAGTGTCATCGCTGCTGCCGGTAGCCAGCAGGATCCGCCCATCAGGAAACGCGACCGCCGAGACTGCGTATACATCGCTGGTGTGGGCGAGGACCCGGTGTGGGGTGACATTACGAAGTGCCGCCCACTGCAACTGAGTTGGGTAGTTCTCACGTAACCCGCCCGTGCCGTGCGCGGTGCCGCCCATGATTCGCCCCAGGGCCATTTGGAATGCCAAACCACGATCCCGCAGTTCGAGTGGTTGCAGGTCGTGCCACGCGCTCAGCACCGTGCTCATCGCGGGCGGCAGCGGCAACCGTGCGAACGCGTAACGCTGGATATCGCGGGCGACCGTCTCTGAGTCGAGAGCGAGGAGCACGTCACGGTTGTCATCGAGTACATCCCAGCCCGTTTCCCCGGCGATCCCCGCGTGCGCCGAGACTTGGTATGTCAAGTACGGGTTCAGTGATGTGACGCCGTCGATCACCTCAGCGAGCTTGGGAGAAGCCACGTTGACCAGGGCTGTCGTGATCGCTAGGTGGGCTTGGTGGTCTGCCGGGGTCGGGGCGGATTCGGTGGTGAACAGTTCGGCGAAGGTGCGGTGGGCGAGGCGGTAGACGGTTTGGCCGTATTCGCGGTCGGCGAGGACATAGGGTGCGGCATCGCGGACGAGTCGTTCGACGTCGTCGTCGTGGATGTCGTGGTCGGGTGCGAGTGCGCGCGCTAGCACGACCCACAGGCCACCTTGGTCGGGAACTCCGCGCCCGCGTGCGAACGCGAGGGCCCGCAGCAGCGGTAGGTGGCTTCGATGTTTGTTGGCCAAGCGTTCGACCGCGACGGAGAACACATGCTGGTGATCGTGGCCGAGGAGGGCGTCCCAGTTCGCGGGCAGGTGCCATCGCTTGTCGGCGAGAACCTCATGCACGGCCAAGCGAGCGAACAGGAATTGGCGGCGGCGTGCGCGCACCGCGCGGGCGAACGCCGCGATGTCGAGTGTTGATGGGGCTGCTTTGTTCGCGCGGTGCAGTCGCCGTATGATGTAGCGTTCGATCGCGTCGTCGTCGCGGTCGACCGATATCAGGCCGGTCAGGTGACCGAGCGCGTCGAGCAGGTCGACGTCGGTGGCGGGGTGATCGGGGCCTTCGGTGGTGCTGCTCCTGGTCCCGACCAGCAACCGGACGTTGGGTTGCTCGGCGAGGCTGCGCAGGATGACCCTGGCCACTGTCAATGGCTCGACCGCTTCATCGAGCGCGTCGATGACGATGGTCGTCAGTGGGCGCTTGCCGAGTTGATCGCGCAGCCAGCTGGTTGATTCATGCACAGATCCAGTCGGTGGTTGGCCTGCGCCGATTCCCTCGGCGATGCGAGCGAGGACTTCCTCGGGTGTTGTTCCGGTGAGATGGAGGACGAGGTCGAAGATCGCATCGGGTGGGCGTTGATCGTCGGGGACCTCGACGAGCACCCCGGCTTTCGTGAGCGCGGTGCGCAAGCTCGGGTTGCTGTGCACGACCAGGTGACCAAGCAGCGCGGACTTTCCCGATCCGGGCGCGCCGGTGACGACGAGCATTCCGGGCTCGGCGGTTTTGAGCCAGTCGATGATGCGGTGTGTTTCGGTGGTGCGTCCTTCGAAGTACCACGATTGCTCGCCGAGCACCGTCTCGGTGAAGGGGAGTTCGCCTCCGTGTGCCTTGGGTAGGAAGTGGCGCAGTTCGTCGTCACTGAGTCCTCTCAGGGCCTGCTCGAGCTCGTGGATGACGTCGACAGAGCTGTTGATCAGGACCGCGTGACGGCGGCGCAGAACAGGAACGCGGCGAGGATCGCGGTCGACGAGACGGCTGCGCTCGACCCTGGCCTCGCGGCGGTCGAATTCGTCGGCCAGTTTGCTCAGCTCGATGAGAAATTCACCGGCGAAGGTGGTGTTGAGCAGGCTGTCGAGGCTGCTGCTGAACGTGCCGAGGGTACTGGAGCCCTCTCCGGATAGGCCACCGACTAGCAAGTATCGGCCCGCGACCTTTTCCTGGACCAGCAGTTGAGCTTGCAGGAGGTCGATGAACTTCTGGGACCCGCAGGCGTCGATGACGATGATCGCCCACGTGTCGTCCTCGCAGAGCCGACTCGCGATCGCTTTGGCGATGACGTAGGGCGCGACGCCGTCGTCAGGAAGGTCCGGCTCACTGTCGGCGTGGTAGAGGACCGCGGTGTTGGCGTTATCGGTGGAACCGTGGCCCACCCAGTACAGAATCGTCGCTGGATGGACGGCGTTGCGCCACGCGTTGATCCGCTTGCGGACGTTGTTCAATCCGCGCTCGGGCATGGGCACGTCCCAGTCGTGGACGCGAACGCTGAAAGGCTCGAGCGTGCTGGATACCTTGGCAAGTTCGCGGTCGACGTTGAGCTCGGGGTGGTTGTCGCTGTAGTGGCCGATCGCTACGGGGAACAGTTCGGGTCCGTCGGTCATTGGGCGGGATCCACCGCCAACACGATCTGCTCGACTGCTGAAGTGCCGCTACCGGCGACCGCGACTCGATAGAGGCCGGGGCGGTAGACGGTCGCCGAGACCACCAGGTTGCCGTCGCGGCGGTGTGCGTCAGCTCGGCGTGGTTGTCTGGTTCCGATCTGGGTGAGTTGGCATCGGATGTCGTTAGGTTTGGCCGGTCCCCGCACCGCGATGTCGAATTCCGTGCCCACGGTGACGATGTCGGGGGTGTCGATGCCGACATCGCCGTCGCCAAGTCGCGGACCTAGATCTGAATCGCGGTGTAGCAAGAAGTCTTTCGCTTTCGTGATCGCTTCTTGGGTCTTGGCGATAGGCCCATGTTGTTGCGGCAGCGGCGACACCCGCGGTGTCTGGTCGGGTCGTGCCGGGTCGCGGGGTGGCAGTGCGGAGTCGCGGGGGACGGTGCCGTCGCCGAGGCCGGGAAAGCGGCGCAGGTTGCCGGCACCGTCGCGTAGCAGTTCGCCGGTGACGAGGTCGACGCCGACAGTGTCGCGTAGTCCGTCGATCTGGCCAGAGTCGATGCGCAGTACGCACGTTGTCGCCTGTTCGACGCCGATGATCGGCAGGTGCCGGGGCAGGGAGGTTTCTGCTCGAGCGGCACGGTCGGCGAAGGCGGCGCGAGCCAGATCTTCGTGGGCGCCGACAGCGACCATGTCGGGGATGCTCAATCTGGTCACGTCGGTGCCGCTGTCGAGGCAACGGTAGCTCGGCAGCAGGTCATAGATCCCGGGCATGGTCACCGCGACCTCCCGCAGCCGATGCGCGGGAAGGGGAGCTCCCTTGCCGGTGCCGAGCATCACCGCCGCTTTCGCCGCGCCCGCGAACGGCGTGCCCAGGGTCACGATCGCCCCGACGGTATCGGTCGCGCCGGAGATGGTGGACAGTTCATGACACAACAGGCCACCCATCGAGTGCGCGACGAGGTGTACCCGTGCCTGCGTGTGACCAGTGACCTTGCGCCACCAGGTCACGTGCGAGTCGATGCGCTCGGCCAACAGGCGCGCGTTGTAGCGCACGGGCAGGCGCCAGTCGTAGCCGAACTGCGAGACCGCGCTGGGGTCTCGCACGATGGCTTCCAGCGCGCGGACCAAGTTCCTGTAGGGGTCGATCCCGCGCAGGAACGGCGCGAAAGTCGGTGTCCGCAACAGATGTCCAGGGCGGACCGTGTTGTGCTCGGGGTCGACGGCGAGCGGGGTCAGGTACTTGCTGGGGGCGACCCACATGCGCGCGATCAGGTCCGGGTCCAGTCCCCACAGCTTCTTCCCGGTTTCCATATCGATGAGTTCGGTGCCCATGATCCCGGGGATGACGATGACCGCGTCAGCGATGACTTCCGGTGAAACAGCAGCTGGCGCAATCGAGAACGATCGATCCAGGTGCGGGTAGGCCGGCAGATCGCCGGAATCGGCTGCGGGGAAGGTCCATTCGTGCGACACAGTCGCTATCATCGCCGACAAACCGACGAGACGGGGGAATTCGCGTGGCCGACAACCCTTCTGGTCCACGCTCACTGTTCATCATCGCCGCTCGCGACTACCCTGGCGACGGGGCCGAGCACTTCGCCGCTGGTATCGACGAGCAGATCCGGGTCGTCAGGGACTGGTGGTGTGATGAGCGCCTGGCCGAGCGTGCCTTCACCGCGCATTGCCACACTGACGTCGCGACTCGACGCGATGTCGAGGACCGCGTCCATGACCTAGGGCTGCGCTCGCTCACCGGCGAGGACGTCGCGGTCCTGTACGTCACCGGGCACGGCCGCGAGGCCGCGAGCGGTCGTCACTATCTGATACTCCCCACCACACCTGACGGCGAATTCACCGATTTCACCCATGCCTATCCCACTGCCGACATCGTCACCGCGATCCTCGGTTCGGGGGCTAAGCATGTCCTGGTGATCGTGAATTCGTGCCACTCCGGTGCGCTTGACGATGAGCTCGGGAATTGGCGCAAAGAATTATCGCCGGAGAGGCGCAAACTGAGCTCACTCCATGTGGTCACGATCGGCGAATTCGACGAGCGACCCCGCATGCTCGAATTCACCCGACTGTTGGAGGCGGTCCACAAGACCCTGCTGAGGGGCGGATACTCCGAAGACCATTTGAGCATCGGTGACTTCCTGCGCGAGTTGGACAGCGCCGCAGCGACATTGGACACGGGCACCGACCCAGTCAGTATCAGCGCGGTGTTCGGTCCGACTTCAAAGCACGAGCCGCATCGCTGCTTACCCAATCCCGGCTATATCCCACCGGACCCCACTGTCGGTGACCCGCGACGCCAGGTCGCTGACTCGCGCGCTGAGGTGGACTACTGGCTGGATCGGGCGAGCGGCCGGGTCGGTGCCGACGATCCGGGTTGGTATTTCGTCGGTCGCCGGGCTCTGACTGTCGAGGTGGCGCGCTTCCTGAGGTCGGGTACGGGCATGCTCATCGTCACCGGCGCAGCCGGGACGGGCAAGTCAGCGATCATCGCCCGAGCGGTGACCTTGTCCGACCCGAAATTCCGGCAAGACCGGCGCTACGTTCCAGCGATCGCGAACGCACCCGCCGACTCACTGCCACCGGTCGGGTCGGTCGACATCGCCGTGCTCGCACGCCAGAAGCGTGCACCGGCGATCCTGGAACAGATCCTGCGCGCGGTCGCGATCACCCCGACACCCTCCGAACGCGCCAACACCCAACAACTGCGCGATCGCTTGCACGAACACCTAACTGCCACTGGACAACCGGTGACGATCGTGCTCGACGGACTCGACGAGGCCATCGACCCTCTGCTGCTGCTACCCGAGGTAGTCAGCCCGCTCGCGGGCTGGCGAGATCGTGACGGCACGCACCTGATCCGGTGGGTGATCGGCGTCCGCAGCGACCCCGCGACAAGCGACGCGCACTCCCCTCACGGACGCAGCCTGCTCCGCCAATTGAACGATGTCGCCGCGGACGAGGTGACCACGCTGCGCACCGACGGACCAGAGACCATCGACGACATCGCCGACTACCTCCAAGCCCTGCTCGCCAACGCACCGGCCTACCGAGACGATCACACCGCGCGACAGCACCTGGCCAGCCTGGTCACCGCCCGCATCGGGCGGTCGTTTCTCGATGCCCGCCTCGCCGGCGAGCGACTACGCCGCCTTACCACGCCACAATCGGTGAACGACCCGGCCTGGCTTGCGTCGTTGTCCGACGGCACTGTCGGGCTGCTACGCCGCGACATCGCCGACGCGGGCACTGACATCTACACGGTCGAGCACATCCTGGCAGTCCTGCGTGCTGCCGCGTTCGCCGGCGGTAACGGGGTTCCCGCTGACACCCTGTGGGAGGTGATGGCCGCCGCCGTGCTCGACAGCCCGCTACCTAATGGCGCGATCGACCACGTCCTGACCGGACCACTGATCGGCTACCTCACCCGCGACGCGGCCGAGGGCATCACCACCTACCGGCCAGTGCACGAACGACTCCGCGAGGTGCTGCGCGCCCAACCCGACGCGCTGCGAGAGGACAAACGGCCATGACCGACCCCGCCGAATCAACTGATGAGATCGCCATCCAGGCCAGAATCAGCGAAGCCCTACGCGCCCACCTCCCCACTGCGGCGGATATCCCGCCACACCCCTACATCCGTCGCGAACTCGTCAACCACGCCGCTCAAGGCGAGGTCTTCGATGACGAGCACGTACCCGCATCGTTCCTGCCCTGGGAGACAAGCGGTTTGGTGCGCAGGCATGTCGGGATCCCCGCCAAACTCGAGTTCGAGGGCACAACCCTCGCCGCGTGGGCTGGCCTGGAACCCTTCGTCGGCGAAGCGGGACCGTCGGCGCGGGCATTCAGCCTTGGCATCGCGGCCTCGGCTAATGGCCCCAGCGTCGGGCAGCACCTGCCGGATTTGAGAGTGCGAGCGCTGTGGTCGCGATGGGAGTTTCCCACCAATATCGTGGCACACACCGGGTTCAGGATTTGGACGCTGACGACTGTCGTACTGCCGGACAACCGGACCCTGCTCGCCACCGGCAGCCGCGATGGCACGGTGCGGTTGTGGGACCCGGTCACCGGCCACCCGGTCGGGGCACCCTTGACCGGCCACACCGGCGAGGTGTGGGCGGTGGCGGCGGTGGCGTTGCCCGATGGGCGGACCCTGCTCGCTTCTGGCAGCGCCGATGGCACGGTGCGGTTGTGGGACCCGGTCACCGGCCACCCGCACGGGACACCGTTGACCGGCCACACCGACTGGGTGAGGGCGGTGGCGGCGGTGGCGTTGCCCGATGGGCGGACCCTGCTCGCTTCTGGCAGCAACGATGGCACGGTGCGGTTGTGGGACCCGGTCACCGGCCACCCGCACGGGCCACTCCTGACCGGCCACACCAGCTGGGTGGCGGCGGTGGCGGCGGTGGCGTTGCCCGATGGGCGGACCCTGCTCGCCTCTAGCGACGGCGATGGCACGGTGCGGTTGTGGGACCCGGTCACCGGCCACCCGCACGGGGCACCGTTGACCGGCCACACCGGCGGGGTGTCAGCGGTGGCGGCGGTGGCGTTGCCCGATGGGCGGACCCTGCTCGCTTCTGGCAGCGCCGATGGCACGGTGCGGTTGTGGGACCCGGTCACCGGCCACCCGGACGGGGCACCGTTGATCGGCCGCACCAGCCGGGTGGCGGCGGTGGCGGCGGTGGCGTTGCCCGATGGGCGGACCCTGCTTGCTTCTGGCAGCGCCGATGGCACGGTGCGGTTGTGGGACCCGGTCACCGGCCACCCCGTCGGGACACCCTTGACCGGCCACACCGGCTGGGTGTTGGCGGTGGCGGCGGTGGCGTTGCCCGATGGGCGGACCCTGCTTGCTTCTGGCAGCAACGATGGCACGGTGCGGTTGTGGGACCCGGTCACCGGCCACCCGCACGGGCCACTCCTGACCGGCCACACCAGCTGGGTGCATGCGGTGGCGGCGGTGGTATTACCCGATGGACGGACCCTGCTCGCCTCCGGCAGCACCGATGGCACGGTGCGGTTGTGGGACCCGGTCACCGGCCACCCGCACGGGGCACCGTTGATCGGCCGCACCGGAGGGGTGTCGGCGGTGGTGGCGGTGGTGCTGCCCGATGGGCGGACCCTGCTTGCTTCTGGCAGCGATGATGGCACGGTGCGGTTGTGGGACCCGGTCACCGGCCACCCGGACGGGCCACCCCTGACCGGCCACACCCGCGGGGTTATGGCGGTGGCGGCGGTGGCGTTGCCCGATGGGCGGACCCTGCTCGCCTCCGGCAGCCACGATGGCACGGTGCGGTTGTGGGACCCGGTCACCGGCCACCCCGTCGGGCCACCCTTGACCGGCCACACCCGCGGGGTGTCGGCGGTGGTGGCGGTGGCGTTGCCCGATGGGCGGACCCTGCTCGCCTCCGGCAGCAACGATGGCACGGTGCGGTTGTGGGACCCGATCACCGGCCACCCGCACGGGACGCCCCTGACCGGCCACACCAGCTGGGTGTCGGCGGTGGTGGCGGTGGCGCTGCCCGATGGGCGGACCCTGCTTGCTTCTGGCAGCAACGATGGCACGGTGCGGTTGTGGGACCCGGTCACCGGCCACCCGGACGGGCCACCCTTGACCGGCCACACCCGCGGGGTGATGGCGGTGGTGGCGGTGGCGTTGCCCGATGGGCGGACCCTGCTTGCCTCCGGCAGCGATGATGGCACGGTGCGGTTGTGGGACCCGTTGACGTCGCAGGTCATCGATGTAGGGGTCCTAGGAGGGCCGGTTCACGCGCTGGCGGTTATCCCGCCGAGGTCAGGCTCGCCCTCGTATCTGGCTGTCGCGGGAGCGGCCGGACTATTTATGCTTGTGTTCGAATAGCTGTACGGATCGGCTTGCCGCCGATACCGACCATCCCACATCCGTTGCGGTGCAACTCCACCGGCGCTTCGAGCGAGAAATCGGCACGACGCCCAGCCAACCTCATCGATCCGCAGCAGCCGGGCACACCGCATCTACCACCCAAGATCGCCCCGAGCGCAGCGAAGCCTCGCTTCGTGAACATCGTGCGATCGCCGATTCATCCGACGCCCGCGACGAGGTAGCCGCCGCGGGCGCCGCCGAGACGCACATGGTCGAGACCGAGCCAACCGTGCGACCCAGTTTGCGTAACTGGGATGCGGGGCGCACGCCACCAGTGGATCAGGCCCTGCTCCAGCGCGGAACCGCGATCACTTCGGCAGGACCGAATCAACGTACGCACCCGCGTACGCACCCGCGGCGCCGCCGGCCGCCGCGCCCAATGCGACGCCCGCCGCTGCCGCGGGGAGCAGGAACAATGCCCCGCCAGCCGCCATGCCGACGCCAAGACCGATCGCACCGCCGACCAAGCAGCCCGGGCCGGGGGCGACGGTGCAGCCGATCGCGCCGCCGATGAGACCGCCGGCGATCGAGGTCGCCATGAATGGAACGCCACCGATCACGGCACCCGCGGCGCCACCGAACCCGCCACCGAGCAAGGCACCCTCGACCGCTCCGAAAGTCACGGCATCGCTGGTCGGACGGCCGTCTACGAACGGGTCAGGGACCCCAGGAACAGGCGGCAGAACTAGGGCGGGCTGGCCGACCGCAGCGGCCGAGGCCTGTACCGGCGCCGATTCCAAGGGTGCTGCCGAGGCGATCCCTGCAGCGGCCGTTCCGACGGCAATCGGAAGCGCGAGCACCATTGCCCGCCGGCCCCAGGTCGAAATGATCACAAGAATTTCCTTCCAGCGGCCACCCGCGCTCGGCGAGCAGGCCTGTCAATGAGTCGACTCCCTTCGACCCGTGGACACTCCAGCACATTGGCAGCAATCCACACAATTTCCCTTACCAGCAGCTATCTATGCAGGTAAGAAGTGCATATGGTGCAGGCCCGGCGGCGAGCGGGCGATCTGCAACCCACTCACGGCGAACACCGCGTCATCGATGTGTCCAGCGTCACCGCATCAGTGGACCGGCGGCGACGAGCTCCCCGACCTCTCGACAGGCAACCCCTGTTCGAACTCGCCTGCGCCGGAGTCATCAGCACCCTCGCCCTCGCGCCCTCGCGCTGGCACATCGACTCGACCAGCGCCGCTATCTCGTGTGCGGCGGTGTCGCGGTCGGTCAGGGGTTCGAGGTCGAAACGGACGACCGCGTGGATGGTTTCGACGCCGCGGATCGATGTGCCGGCGGTCGGGCGGGTCAGCAAGACCACGACTAGCGATTGGGTGGGGGTAGAAGCCGAGTAGTGCTGGGATCGCGGCCAGCAGTGCGCTGGCGTCGTCGACGCGCAGGGTGATAGCGGGTCCGATGCGGCGGTGTGCGGCGCTGGGGAAGGGTTCACGATCTCGGTTCATGGGAGGGGTTCCTCACTGGGTCAGCGAGTTCGGGCGAACTCGCGGGTGACAGTCATCGGGTGGGTGAGCGCGTGTGTGGCCCGCCGGTCAGCTCGCGCGGGTGCGTGGACGCGACCATCGACTTGGCAGCCGATGCTGGGTTCGGCAGTGCTGCACCGGGATTGGTGACGTCGCATGGGTCGCGGGTCCCCACGTGTGCGACGCACACGTTCTGTGTGTGGGTGCCCCATCTCGCGAGGCCGCTGGTCTGGGGCTGGTTGTTGGCGCATCGGCACAGCACTGCGCAGGCAGATGTGTCCAGCTACCAGATGCGCGTGGCGCAGCGATGGTCGGCGGGCTGTTGGGCATGAATGAGCAACGCGGGGGCCATCAATGGCTGGGCGCGTGACCTCAGCGCGGTGTCAGCGTGAATTCTGGCGTGGGTGAGCCCCGTTGTAGCCGGACTTCGGCGCGGATTTCAGCGTGGTCATGGCATCGCATGTCGAGCAGGTGTACTCAACGCCGCGGAATGCGGCACAACAAAGCTGAACCGTCACAACAGCTTTCGGTGATGACCGCCGGTGAGGTGAAGAAAACATGCCACCGTCAATCCGTCACGAGCCGGTCGAACAGGTCAGCGGCGAGGTCCGCGGATCTCGCGGAGGTTCCAGATGACAGAGCCAGCCGAGGCGATCGGGGCCGCTTGCGCTAGGTCGGTGTCTTCGGAGGCAACCGACACTGTCAAAGCCCGCTAGATCGAACCGTCGGGCACGATGTTTTTGACCATGGTCTCCGCGGTGAGTCCGGGGGCGAGGATGACGATCGGATACGCGCGGCTGATCACGAACTCATGGCCCCGCTTGCGGACAGTGGGCAGCGGAAGACCCATGGTCACGCGTTCGCCCGGTGGGACGAGGAGCTGGAACTCTGGGTGGGCTGGGGAGCAGGCCAAGTCACGTCCGACGCAGACGGTGGCGGGCTGAGACAGATGGTTGACGAAGACGACGTGGGTGGTCCAGACCATGTCGGCGATTGGCTTGGCAGTGAGGTGGATGCACGAGTCCAGCTTCATCGCCGCGCCGATTTCGATCTCATAGGACGAACCATCGGCCCAGTGGTACCACGTCGACCAGCTTGGGTCGCATCTGAGGTCGCGCTTGTGGAAGAAGGGATCGGGGTCGTCAGCGGCGGACGCCTCGTAACTGGCCGCCGCTCGCTGCCAGGCTTTGTCACCGACAAACACCACGCCCGCGGCGACGCAGGCGGCTAGGCACAGAAGCAGCACCCGGCTTCCCAACGTCATTGTCTGATGGTCCGCCACAAGCCCTTTGCGTGACAACCCCTTCGGAGAGTCACGCGTGGACTGACTGGCTCGCGCGTGCTGGCGTGCTGGTCGACGGTGTACGGATGGGGCGTGGTGTAACCGTCACCGCCAAGGACGGCCACCTCTGCAGGTCATTGCTCGAACGCCAAATCGGCCGAAGGAATAGCCGGGGCCGTTCAATCGGTCGTCTGACCCACCACCATGCCTGGACCTAGAACTCGCACTACGGCATCCGCGATCGCCGGGCACGGATAGCGGCCGCCGCCGAGCTTGTAACCGACCGACACAAAAGCCTGCACCGGGTGCACAGGGCCGTCGTCGGGATCAGCGAGCGTATCGGCGAACAACGGCCGGGATTGTGGGCGGGCCAGCGCGAAACAGGTCAGCTGGATTCGGCTGTCTTCCGTCTAGAAGTGTTTCAGCACTTCGGGATTGCCGAAGTTGAGCTGGTCGACACGATGACGACGTCCTTTCGACCGTACGGTTTGGCGACTACCGCACGACGCTGGAGCGCTCGAAGCGAAGAAACCGACTGCGAAGGAAGCCGACACGCTGACCGCCGAATACTTCGAGTTCGCGCGGTTGAAGCGGGAATCGGAGTTTGCCGACCGCAGAAGCGACGTTGGAAATCATCATGGAAACCGGTCGCGCTGTTGGGAACGACTTCCGAGGGCGCCGAGCAGGACCGCAGCGATAAACGTTGAGCAGCGACTAACCCGAGTCGCGGAGGCTGAGCGTGGCGACCCGCCGCGGCGTCGACTGGGGTGTAGTGCCAGGCGCACACGGGTCGATGCCTGCTTGACCGCGAACCTGACCGCTGTCGGCGAATATTCGCCCTACGTCAGTGGCGAAAAATGCCAGTTCGGAGCGTCGTGTCTTGTCTCCGGAGTGTTGGGTGCCCCGTAGGGTCGCTGGGACGATAGACCTCGCTACGTGCCAACGATGATGAGACCGCACCGAAGGGACAAGCGCCATGAGATCAGCGATCATCCCGGTTGCATTTGTGCTCGCTCTGATAGCTGGCTGCAGCAGCAATGGCGTCGACCACACCGAACAGACGGCTGCGGTTACCTCCGGACCCGTGACGGCACCAGACGCCACGCCAACCAGTCCACTTGGTAGCTCCATCAAGATCCAGAGCACCGGCTATGCGGTCGGTATCACCGAGTACACGGTTGCCAGCCCTCGCCAAGAAGCGGACGTACTGAAACTCGACGTAACCATGCATACCCTTCAGGGCCAGAACGTACCTGGCACGTTCTTCGTGCTGACCGCCGACGGACTCAAGGTCGAGGGGGCCGACCCCACAGCTGGCCAGGGCAGCGTAGGGCCACTGTTGGCCGGGACCATGATCGAGGGCGAGAAGCGAACGGGCACCCTCGCTTTCGCGGTTCCGGCGAATGCCAAGCTCGACAAGGTTGTTCTCTACCAAGGAACGATCAATCCACCCAAGGCGTTTTGGACCGGTGACTGAGGTGGTGGGGGACCTGTTCGCGGTTTACTCGGCGGGATCGCCGACCGTGGCGCGCAGGACGGTGGACGACTTCAGTTGGTGATGGGCGATGGTGCAGTCACCCTGTTCGGGGGCTTAGTTGACGCGGCAAGGTACTGCTTGGGCAGCGCGGCCTTAGGCGGTCGCACCGCTTAAGCAATGCGGATGCCCGGGGTGGTGGGCCGCCGCGTCCGGTCAGAGGCGTCTGGTCGCGATGTTCGCGCCAGACCGTTCGCCTGGGTTCAGTACATAGTGGCCGCCCTCGGTCTCGACCGATCTCGCGGTGACCGCTTCGTTGTTCTCAGCCCAGTCGGTCGCGGTCGACCATCTGACCTGGTGCAGCGCGGAGATGCGGGGGAGTGTGGTGTCGGCCAGGTTCGCCCCGGACAGGTCGGCGCCTGTCAGATCGGCATCGGTGAGGTCGGCGCCGCGGAGGTTCGCGTTGGTCAGGTTTGCGCCCTTGAGATTTGCCGTTCGCAGGTCTGCGCGGTCGAGGTTGACGTGAGTCAGGTTGGCGCCGGCCAAATCAGCGCCTGTGAGGTCGGATTCGGTTAGGTTGGCTCCTGGAAAGGTCGCCTTTCCCTGTTGTTTCATCACTTGTAGCGCGATGTGGTTCATCCGGATGCTCATGGTGTCGCCGAGGTGGGACAGAGCGTAGTTCCCTGCGAGGATGCCTCCGAGGAGCGAGGCGTAGACGGGGAAGGGATCGGCCAGATCCAGCAGTCCGAGTGCGAACGCGGCGGCGCCCGCCAGGACAACTGCGTACATCGCTAATTCGCGCAGTTTGTCGTGGTAACTGGCTCGGCGTTGTTCGGCGGGCGAGAGCGGAAATCGGCTCGCCAGGTTCGCATCTCGCAGGTTCGCGTCGCGTAGGTCTGCGCCGTGGAGGTCTGCGCTGCGCAGGTCTGCCCCGAGTTCTGTTGGGCGAGATGACAAGGGGCGGTTGGACATTGCCGCGAGGATCCGGTCGAGCGTGGTTGCGGGGTGAGGAAGTACACGCGGTGTTGGGCGTCGCCAGAGGCTGGGCATTGAAGGCATCGACTAGCTTCCTGCCGGGTCGCTGGTTATCGCTCTCGCCGGGTTGGGGGGTGGGAGTGGGGCGTATCCGACGTCTTGGTTGCTCGCTGCGCCACCCAGCGCGAATGATGTGCCCGCGCCCATGACGATTGCCGCACCGACGCTCGCGAACCAGCCTGCAGCTGCCTGTAGTCCGCAGAACATTATGGCCACCGTCAGCCGGAGCGCGATGTTGCTCAGAAGCCAGAACGACAGTGTGTTGTAGGTGGTGTCGGCGGGAGAGTCCGTCTTGCTACGCCATGGCCATCGCCCGAGCTTTTTGGAGTCCTGCCACAGCTCCAATGCAGACGCGGCGCCAGCGGCCACCGCGCCGGCTGCCGCGCACTGGGCAACGAACATCACGTCCATGTCCGGTATTCTGGCCTAAAAGTGCTGTCTCCGAACCTTTTACGACTGCTTGAGTCGTTCGATGAGCACGAATCTGCTGGCCCGAACGGGAGGGTTGCGTGACGTGGCTTCGCTGTGCTGGCGAAGTTCACGCTGAGCAGACGGGTGAATTCTGTTGAAGGGACTGCTGCACGATTCCGGTGACCGCTGTCACCAGATCGTGCAGCAGTCCCAAGCCGACTTCGCGTAACGAGCGACTGAACTACGCGCCGTGGATGTAGACCGGCAGGTGACGATGACCGTTGGAGATGAAGCTGGGCACGGTGCCGAGCTCGGCGACCGGAACGGCCAGCCGCATCTGCTGGAAACGCTCGAACAGCGCCGGCAGCGACACCAGCGCCTCCAGACGGGCAAGCGGCGCACCGAGGCAGTGATGCACCCCGTAACCGAAAGCCATGTGCGAGTGGCTCTCTCGCGTCGGATCGAACGCGTCGGCGGTCTCCCCGTGACGCTTCGGATCGCGACCGGCGCCGGCATAACTCGCCAGAATCGCGTCGCCCTTGGCGAGGTGGACACCGTCGATGTCGATGTCCTCCACCGCGAAACGCAACGGCAGGTGCGCCACCGGCGACTCGTAGCGCAGGGTCTCCTCCACCGTGTCGGCCCAGGTGATCGAGCCGTCGCGCAGACCGGCGAGCACCTCGGGGTGGGTGAGCAGCGCGGTGATGGCCTGGTCGAGCAGGTTCACGACGGGCTCCGTCCCCTGCCAGATCACCAGCAGCAGGGTGCCGATCAGCTCTTGTTCGGTGAGCTGGCCTTCCTCCTCGTCGCGCTGGACGATCAGCAGGCTGGTGATGTCGTCGCCGGGCTGTTCGCGTCGCAGTGCCACCAATTCCCCGAGGATCCGGTACATGTCCATGTAGTTGGCCTGCGACTGCTCGGGGGTGAGCGTGGTGTCGAAGATGCCGTCGATACAGGTGCGCAGGCCGGGATTCAGCGATTCCGGTACACCCATCAGTTTGGAGATCACCTGGATCGGCAGTGGGTACGCGAACTGTTCGCGCAGATCCGTCGGACGAAGGGCCGGGGTCTTCGCGAGCGCGTCGAGCAGGTCGTCGGTGATGCGTTCGACCTGTCTGCGCATGGCCTCGGTGCGCCGTGCGGTGAAGGCGGGGGCGACCAGTTTGCGCAGTCTACGGTGGTCGGTGCCGTAGGCGGTGAACATGTTCGGCACCGCGACCCACAGGTAGAGCGGCCAATCCGCGGGAACCTCGCCAGCAGCGAACGCGGGCCAGTGCTTGCTCGCGTCCTTGGAGACGCGGGGGTCGACGAGCAGCTTCTCCAGCAGCGCCGCGTCGGTGATCGACCAGGCCTGGACTCCGCCCGGCAACTCGATCCTGGTGGCGGGGCCGTGTGCCCTGATCTCGGCGATCTCACCCTGAATGTCATGCCCGGTAGGATCCAAAACGACCCGATTCGAAACCACGGTCACGGCTTTGCGGTAGGAGGTTGTGGTATCAGAACCTGCAGCCATCGCGCTTCTCTTGGCATTAAGGATGTTTCTGTTGGCGGCCAGGGCATTTCGGTCGGCGGCAATGCCAGTACGGCTGGCCACCGGGGTCTGGTGGTTGACAGCCATGGCCAAAGGTCGGCTGCCGATTTGTCCGGCAAGGTGAGGAAGGGGGAATCGCTCAGTACGGGCACGATCTCGTAGCTCGGTGTAGATGGCGGGGATGTCGAGAAGTGCGGGCCCATTGGGGATTCCGTGGACGAGCACGTCGATCAAGGCGCGGGTGAACATTGGACCAGTGGGGTGTCGGAGTGCGACTTGGTAGGGGCCTGCTGCAGTGAGCACGAGACTCGTGGGGATCCGGCTGAGACCATCAAGTGCACCGAGGGTGTTGGCGGCTTGGCCGGAGTAGCAGGAATCGAGGATCACCAAGGCGCGGTGGGCTTTGCTGGCTGCAACAAGCTCACGAATTTCGTTATAAGCGATCGCGGTGTAGTCGGCGTCGGGGTCGGTATCGGGACCTGCCAGCAGAAGTTCGCCGTGGCGCGAGACTAGGCCGTGTCCGGCGAAGTAGAACAGCACGGTGTCTTCGGCGTTCTTGGTGGCGCTGGCGACCGCTGCCAGTACTTCTTCGCGGGTCGGCGCGGACAGGAAGGTGACGCGTTCAGGGTCGAATGTGGGATTGTCGGGGTCGGTGAGCAGGTAACGAAGTCTGGCGACCTGTTCGGCGGTTCCGGGCAGGTTGTCTAGCTTCGGGTTGGTGTAAGCCGAGATTCCGACCATGACAGCGCAGGAGGTCGCGCGATCGGGGAACGAGGCGCCCATCGTGGCCCCGGCGGGCAAGGTCGCGAGGTCCGCACCCGTCGATGTTCCGAGGTTCTCACTCCGGAGCGCGCGTTGATACAGCTCATCGATGCGATCGCACCATATGTCGACTGTCTCTCCGTGGCGATAACGACGCTCACAGGCCTTGGTGGCCAGGTTTTCAGCGACCAGGAGGAGGTGGTCGGGATGAGGCACGGTGACTGTGGCGAACAGTTTCTGTACCGAGTCCTTGCCGACGCCAGTGGCCTCGGCCATCGTGCGCAGGCTCGGCCAGCCGGCGTTGGCGTGCAGGACATGCAGTTCGGCGATGAGGTCGCGCAGCGGCCCCTGCGGGATGTTGGGCATCGGCAGCCGTGCCAATTGATTCTCCTGCCGTGCAGAAACTGTCTGTGTTTGTCTGCGGTTGTCGGCAACTGTACGTGCCCCGACTGACCTTGTCCTGGGAGTGGCGGGCAATGGCGGACGGCGTCTGCAATCGTGCTACACGCCCAGGTTCGTGCGAGAACATCCGTTGTGTGACAACAAAATTCGAGTTCACACGATGGAATGGAGTTCCGGTGACGACGAACAACTCGGGCAGACTGCAGCGGCGATCCGTTGGCGGGAGCACCGCCGACGTCGTCTCCGACTCGACGATCACGCGAAGGCGCGGCACGATGGTTCGCAAAGCTACTCGCTTGATCGGGCACGGCCTGAACGCGGCTGCCCTGCTCGTCGGATTGGCTGGATACCACGACATCGCGGCCGCACTGCGGGTTGGGTCGTTTCTGGTGCGCATCGCGGCCACCGACGCCCCGGTGACGGTAGCGCGGATGATCTGGTCGGGCGCAGCAAGGTCGGCCGGACGAATCACTTGTGGTGCGGCACTGCGGATTCGCTCCATCGTTCGCGGAGCGAGATCGATTGGGGTGCCCCGCCGTCGCAGGTCGCCTCAGTTGCCGATGAAGCCGAGCTCCGGCTCCCGCAGGTCCGAAGGAGCAGGTCCTCTCCCTTATCCAGAGGAGGAATCCGAGTCTCACCACGAATGACATAAACTTCGTCACCGGGCTTTCGGGAGGCAAGATGAGGCTTGTGGCTACGCCGCAGGATGCGGAGCAATTGGCTGCGAGGATCATGGAGGGCATGGGGTACCACCAGGTGAGGGTTACTCTGCCTGGTCCTGACGGCGGGATCGACGTCTGGTCCACTAAGGCCGTCGCGCAGGTCAAATTCCATCAAAAGCCGACAGGTCGCCCCGATATCCAGAAGCTGTACGGGGCCAGAGGCCTCAACCATGACCAGGAGATGCTCTTCTTCAGCTACGCGGGGTTCACCAAGGCTGCCGTCGAATGTGCGAACGACCTTGGAACAGCACTGTTCGTATACGACTCGGCTGGCCGACATCATGCAGCAAATTCTTGCGCCGAAGCCCTGATCGTAAGGACTAGGCGAGCCGTTCCCCACACAACGTGGCACTCCCAACAATCGCCCACGCGAGCAGTTGGCCACGCGCCGACCGTTACCACAGGCATCGGTCGAAATGCGTATGTCCGCCATTCGCCAGCGCGACCAGCCGACCCTACACCGGCTGTTACCACAGGCATCGGTCGAAATGCGTATGTCCACCATTCGCCAGCGCGACCGGCCGATCACACGCCGACTGCAACTGCAGCCGCCGGTCAGGATCCAATTTCACCATTTGTGCCAGGAGTGGGCATTTCTGCCTTTTTGCTGCTGTTGCTCGGCGGCTTGGCTATCGGCGGATGGTCGTCCACCACCATCGTGCTGACTACCTTGAGTACGCTTGGATGCGCCTGCTCGATTTGGCTATGGAACGTATCCCAGCCAGACGACCTCCGCGAAGCGGTACGCCGAGGGAGCGTTGCACTGCAGACCCGTGTTAAGGATCTGGGTTGGCTGCCTGCGCGAACCCCCCACTCGTCGGAGGCCGCATCCGGGACCCCCGTCGATCAACCAACTGAACAAGGGTAGGAGCGGCATAACCGTATGGCAGGCAGTTTGGCGGTGACCGGCGACGGCGGCAACGGTTGGGTGTCACGTTGGAGCCACCTCGACGGATCCGAAGCGGTGCCCGAGGACTGCCCGAGAGTAGTGCCGGTGTCGAAGTTTCCAGCGACGAACTACCGGCGTCGGTGCCTGCGGCGGGTTCGCCAGCGCGTAGATCAGCTGCGGGGGAAGAGGCTGGTTCGAGAGCTGAATCCCTGTCGGGCTGACTCGACCAACGACACGGAAACAACACGGATTCAACGGGCAGTAACGGAATCTACTGGGCTGCTTCGGGAAGGCTCTGAGCTGTGAATCCGCAAATAGTAGGCCGTGTTGGGAGACATTGAAAAGTGTTGGGTGTAACGGAAAATGAATTCGGCAGGTCTGTAGTTCGAGTCTCATCGCACAGGTATCGCCGCAATGCCGGCCTGGATGAGTGACAGCCACGCGCTCATGGCCGCGATATCGTAGTTCCATGTGTACCTACGCTTTTGTGCATTACAAGCTGCACTACGTATGTGTGGCGTGCCGGGTGTCGTTCAAGCGGCACCCGCCGAATGCTGGTGCAGCGCACGGCTGCCCGCTGTGCGGTTCGCAGATGCAGTGTGCGGGGCATGATTTCGCGGCGCCTCGCCGCCGTGATAGTCGTGCTTGGTCGGTAGTTGGCGCCGTACTCGGCGCTGGACTGCGTTACGAGGGCTTCGAACCGTGTGGCTGTGGTCGGCAACCGAAATTCCGACCGCGGACCCGGGCGCAGGTGCGCACCCGACGTACGTTCGCAGCACGTCACGGGGTTCCGCTCGGTGAAGCCCTAGCTCTCCGGGACGTGTGACGTGTTGACTGAGCTCAGGTTTGGTGGAACTGGCAGGTTCGACATCGGAGGGAACTTGACTTCTGACACGAGATCGACACGGGTTGAGAAGGAAACGATCGGAAATGTTAAGCAGTGTTGGGATGATAGAAATCCGCATACCTGCTGGTAACGGGCATTATTGGGACGTAATGAGTCGTTACGTGGGGTGCCCCAACTCTAGTAGGTGAACAGGAAGTCGATGACCGGATGAGTCGTGCCCGCCATGCGGCGCTCGAGATAGGGACCGACCAGCCGATCGAGCCGATCCCGGTGCTCGCGCGCCGCCGTCCGCCACTCGACCGACGGTAGTACCCGCAGGTCGAGGGAGTGGTCGAGGTCGTCGTGCGTGCTCACCTGGATATTCTCCCGCACCGACTTGCGGTGGCTGATTCAGCCCGAATCCGAGTTCGCTGTCGCGGGTCCGGCCCGACCGATCGGCCCCGAACCTGGACGTCCGACACGGGTTCGGCGCTGCCGTGCGCTGGTCGTCGTGTCGGGCGCTGTCATCGGGGCGAGTGTGATTGGTTGGACGAATCGAGCTCCCTGCGACGTGGAGGTGCCGTGATCACCGACGATGGATATCTGGTTCCGCCCGCTTCCGGCGATTACGTGTCGGTCCGGGCGCTGACGGTGCGCGGCACTGACACCGAGATCGGGTCTGACCTCGCAACGCTGGCCCGCCGCGACTACGGCACGGTGCTCGCTCCCTACGCGAGTGTGATCTACGGACTGGGGCGACTTGCCTATTTCGAGATGAATTATCCGACGATGGCTGAGCGTGCTCGCGGTGCGGCTCAGGTCTTCGGTGTCGCGCAGGACTATGACTCCTCGGTGCTGGGATATGACCTGCCCGCACCGCCTCCCGGGTGCACGGTGGTGTGGTTCCCCGCCTCGCTGACCACCACCGGACGACCGATGTTCGGGCGTAACCTCGACTGGTTCGCCGGAACTTTGAGCAGTCAGCACGGCGTGGCGCCCAGCCCGGGCGAACACCCCTCGTGCAGCCGGACGGTGCTGACCACCACGGTCCCGAAATCCGGTCGCACGGTCGCCCAGCTCGGATGCCACGACCTCATGAGTCCCGGCCTGGACGGCGTCAACGATGCCGGGCTGATGATCGTCGTGCTGGTCGACCACACCGACCGTGGCAATGTCGGTGCGAGCACAGCAGGCGGTTTCAGTAGTGGGGTGAGCGCGATGCAACTGCCCGGGTGTGTGCTCAACTCCGCGAGCACCGTCGAGGAAGCGAAGCTGGTCATCCTGCGGCAGTCCCTCTTCTGCCCGGGGACGACCACCATGCACTGGTTCATCGCCGACGCCCACGGCGTCGCCACCGTCCTCGAAATCGATGGCGATTCCCGTCAATTCAGATTCATCGACCCGGCACCGGATCAGCCGTTCATCGTCACCAACCACGCCCTGCACCGCTACCCGACCGTCGACACCTTTCCCCAGGTACCGGCCGCCGAAGAACACAACTCCTTCGTCCGCTACCGAACACTCACCGACGCGATCGCCGCCCACCACGGGCAATGGACCCCCGCCGATATCAGCGCCCTGCTCGATACCGTCCTGTGCGCCTACGTCAGCAACGCCGCCGCCGGCATCGACGGCGAAGTCCCCGAACGCACCCTCTGGCAATACCTCGCCGACCCCACGAACCGCCACTACCGCTTCCGCTTCTACCGGCACGACACAGACCCGGTGCCTGGGACGAACCGGATGGGAGCCCAGTTCACCGAACCGATGGATTGGAGCCTGAGAGCGGATTGAACCGGGCTCAGGTCGCCAGCGAGTGCGCGAGCGACGCAGACACGCTGCGGATGAGCGAGATGTAACGAAGTCGGAGAGGGCCTTTCGCGGCAGCGGCGGTCAGACGAAAAATGAACTCTGCACGGGGCCTGGGGATTTCATCGGGGTGCGGGGGCCGATCAGCCAGGTGTCGGAGGTGTTCGCGACGAAACCTGTGAGATCGGCGTCGAGGTCGGGTGGGGTTTCGCCGTCGCCGGGGTCGGGAGTGCCATCGGCGCAGGCGATTTCGTCGGCGATCTCGGTTTCCGGACGGGAGTCGGCGGGGGCCGGTTCGAGGCCGTTGTCGCCGAGTCGTTGTCCGTGTGCCCAGGGTTCGATGACGGTTTGGTGCAGGAGGCCGCTGACGTCGGCGGCGACCGCGGGCGGTTGGGTCCAGCAGGTGGCGTGTTCGAAGAGGATCTGGCCGGGGGCGCGTTCACGCAGGGTGGCGGTGATATCGCCTGCGGCGGTACGCAAGTCGTAGGCGACGACCACGGTTTCGGTGGCGCCCGGTTCGTATTCTCGGGTGGGCAGGCCCAGCACGCGGGCAGCGGCCAGGCCGAGAATGCGATCGGCCCGACCGGGTAGCAGAGATATCGAGCGTGGATGTTGTTCCGCCGCGGACAACACCAGGGCCAGGCGGTCGAGACTGTAGCGGCACAACTGCGGGCTGTCGCCGAGGTAGGCCCAGCGACCGGTCATTCCGGCATCGAATCCGTAGGGCGACAGGGTGCCCAGGTAGCCGCCGGTCAAGGTGAAGTGCCAGCCGCGCAGGTCCCGATGATCCAACGAGGTAACGGCTTCGGCGCTGTCGGCGCGGGCGAGCATTCGTCCCACGCGGTCGCGGGCGAAGTCCCATTCGTCACCGGGTACCGGCAGTTGAGCGAACTCCGCCCGCGCCCGCGACAGGTCCCCGGACAGGATCGAGTTGTACGTCAAGTAGTACCGTTCCGGCCACGGAGACAGGGCCGATTCGTGCCGCAGGAGAGCCTCGACAGCTTCGGCGTGCCGGAATTCGTCTTCGAAGGCGGTGACCAGCTCACCGAGCGCCAGGCGCGAGGTGGGGTCGAGTCGCAGCGACTCGGTGAGCACCGGAATCGCGGCGAACGAGACGCCGTATTCGATGCACTGGTACCCCAACGCGGTCAGTGCCTGAGGGGCGTCCGGGTTGTCGAGTACCGCGCCCGCGGCGGCCGCCAGATCCTCGAACTCCGCCGCGGTCGCCAACTCTGCGAGCATCGCCGCAAGCTCCCGCAGTGTTGTGCGCTCGACGGCGAAACGCACCGCACGAACCGATCCAGCCAGGTCCCCCTCGGCGAGCAGCCGCCGAGCTTCTTCCAATTCCATTGTCATCGCCGTCAATCTTGGGTGAGAAACCCATTGGCGGCAAACGGATTCGCGTGATCGATCCGAGCGGCGCGAATCGAGAGGCCCCCGATATCGGCAGGTGAGCTCGGGGCAAGGTGTTTCAACCGTCTCCTCGTGCAAGCAGTCAGAGGGCCCGGAGCTTCGCGACTCGGGCGGTCAGAACCCGGTCTCCGAGGGCCAGACTCTGTGCGGAAACATCGAAGCCGAGGGCGGCTCCGCTGATGTATTCGACGACTGTGCGACTACCCACCGTGACGAATCGGACGACGCTCGCGCATCAGGGACATCGTGACGATCGGCCCGGCTGCTGGGATCTCGTGGGGGACTGCGCACCGGCGCGACAGCGCAACGGATTTGGTTGGGGTCTGATGACGGACAGGATCAGCGGCTGAAGCCAGCTATCGCGGTGTAGTAATGCCGTAGCTTGTCCGTAGTGCGCGGAGTAGGATAATGGCCATGACCAGCCCTGCCGAGCTACCCGAGATCCCGCAGCGCGAACTCCGTAACGACGCGAGCCGGGTGCTGCGCGAGGTCCGAGCCGGGCAGTCCTACACGATTACCGTCGACGGAGCGCCCGTCGCGGATCTTGTTCCGCATCGCCATGTCCACCGTCGAGCGGCTGTGCCGCGGGCGGAGGTTATCGCGGCTTTCGCGGGCCTGTCGGGTCCCGCTCGGGCACAGCTGGATTCTGACGGTCTGATCGACGACTCTCTCTACGACCCGTACGACCGGGCCTACCGACGCGGTGAGTTCGCCGGGGAGGGCAACGAATGACCGCGGCTCCCGCGCGCGGAATTGTCGACACGAACGTCCTGATCCTCATCGAAGAGCTCGACCCGACGGAACTACCGGATGAGCTCATGATCAGCTCGGTGACGATGGCAGAGCTCGCGGCCGGACCTCATTACGCCGCGGAGCCCGGGGAGCGGGCCCGCCGGATCGAACGAGTGCAGAACGCCGAGGCGATGTTCGAACCGATTCCGTTCGACACCAGGGCAGCACGGCGATTCGGACATATCGTTGCCGCCGTGCTGGCAGCCGGCCGCAACCCGCGACCCCGACGAATCGACCTGATGATCGCGTCGATAGCTTCGGCCAATCGCCTTCCACTCTTCACCGTGAACCCGCAGGATTTCGCAGGTCTGAGCGAGTTGCTGTCGGTAGTGCCGGTGACGCATCCGGACCAAGGCTGAGTATCGACTTTCTACGTCCAGTAGGCGAACTCGGGGTCCTGCGTCCACATAACCTCCATAGTTGAATTGCTCCGATGCCATGACAGTCCGCCAGGGTTGCCGCCACTGCGGAAGCTGTCAGCAGTCGGCACCTGTGGTGTGATGGCGGGAGGGTTTTGTCGCCGTTCGAGGGGTCCCGCATGTCCGATGCCGCATTACTCACCTGGACCGTAGTGGCCCTCCTCGGTGTGGTGACGCCAGGAATCGACACTGTGCTGGTCCTTCGGCACACCGTGCTCGGCAGTCGGCGTGACGGGTTGTTGGCACTGCTCGGCATCGGTCTCGGTTGCCTGGCTTGGGCAACGGCCAGTCTTGCTGGGCTTACCGCGCTACTCGCGGCATCGACCATGGCCTACAACATCATCCGTGTCGTCGGTGCCGCGTATCTGATCTGGTTGGGTGCCTCGGCGATCCGGAAAACGCTGTCGCGGAACACAACACAGGAAGCGGATCTACCGGCAGCCGCTGGTCGTGGCGGCCTCGCTGCCCTGCGGGCGGGCGTAGTGACCAACTTGCTCAACCCGAAGGTCGGCGTCTTCTACATCAGTTTGCTGCCCCAGTTCATGCCTGCTGGATCGAACGCCGCCCGTTGGGGCGTGCTGTTGGTGGCCATACACCTAGCGGTGACGTTCCTTTGGTATCCGATGCTGATCTGGTTCGCCGCGAAGGTGCGGGCCACGCTGGTTCGTCAGCGGGTGCGTCAGTGGATGGATCGGGTTACCGCCACCGTCCTCATCGGACTCGGCATCAAATTGGCCGCCGAAGCGCGTTAGAAGTATCAGTTGGACGGCGAATTCGGTACTGGCCCTGGAAATTTAGTCGTCGTGTGGCCCGGGTACCGTCGTCGCTTTCGGCTCGTGAGCGGGGTATGTGGTGCGGCCGAACGCTGTTGAGGCGCACGGGGTTCAGCGGTGTTCGTCGACGGCGGTGGCGGGGAGTTGTTGCCAGTGGGCGAGGACGGCTGGGTCCTGTAGGTCCATCCAGGCGGCTACGTCGGCGTGGGTGGCGCAGATCGTTTCGGGGTTGTCGCAGACCTCGGCCATGAAATCGGCGGTGGCGGGGTTGAAGGCATTGCCGTTCCAGGTGTTGAAATGGTTCGCGATGACCAGGGGTGCGCGGTTGCCGTCGAAGGCTCGGCGATACATATAGTCGTAGGTTTGTTTGGTGAGTTCGCGGGCTCGGGGTGCGGTTTCAGGTTGTTCTTTCGCCTTGTTGAAGGTGACCCAGAAGTTGTAGTCGAGGGCGGTCTGGCGTTGGCGCAGGACAGGGGAATAGACGAACGGGATCGGGAACTCCCAGATTCCGTCGATGCGTTGCGGCCAGTTCAAGCCGGGGTTCGAAGCGGGCATTGATGAATCCCATGTCATCGCGTGGTGGTGCCATGCCGGAATGAGTTGGGGGAGTTGGCCTTCCAGGCATTGGGTGCGGCCGCCGCGCACCACATCGGGTCCGAACAAGAGGTCGGGGCCGTCGTGGAGATTGTTGTTGGTGCGCCAGTTCGTCATCAAGGCGAAGAATTGGTCGAGTTCGTGGATCCAATCCTGAGTGGTCCATCGGTCGCCGTTGTATCCACCGCCTCGGCAGAAATGGCCGACGTAATGAGTGCCCATCTCGTGCCCGGCGAGCCACGTTCGATTCAGATAATCGATCTGCGTTCGGACATCGTCGGAGTTGCCGCCGAAGGCGATTGCCGACTGCCCGGGTTCGTGACCAGGGCCGTGATAGTGGTTTCGGTTCTCGTCGGTCAGGAAATAGAGGCCGGTCATCAATGCGGTGAAGCGGGCGTCGACGCGCTCGGCGGCCTCGAGGAACATGTCCCAGTTCGGCGTGACGCCGACACCGTCGAAAGAGAACAGGACGAACTGCGGTGGGCGTTCACCCGGCGCCAGCCTGCGCATCGGCACATTCGACTGTGCGCGTTGCGGCGGCAGGACCCCGGGCTGCGCGACTTCGATTGTCGCGGGGGCGGAATCGGGGTCTGTCGAGATGGCGCCGTGCGATGGCGCGCACGCGGTGACGATCCCGGCGGCCGCGCAGACAATGAGCCGTGCGATGCGCGTGCGTCGCCGCGGTTGCGTTCCGATGGGGGCGCGCGCTCGGTCTCTCATGTCGACTCCGCTCAGTTGCGACGCAGTCCGTGTGATCCGTCGTAACTGAGCTTCCCCCAGCAACACGCAGGATCCATTGATCATTCGCTCGGCGTGTCGCACATTTCATCGCCGGATAGGCCGGGTTGCCCTATGCGTGTTCGGCACGGAGCGGACCGCGGCGTCGCTCGTCGGACTGGTTCGACGATCAGTCACGTTGCGCGATGAACACGAACTCCCGGCCTGGACGGTCGGGGGCTTCTCGTACGTCCAGCACCCGAAAACCGCTCGCGCGCAAGCTGGACTCGACGGCGGCGCGACTCCGGAATCGAAGTGTCGAGTCCGAGGTGATCACGGTGTCGTCGGCGAGGAATCGGAAGGTGTGACGGAAGCAGACGAACGGCGGGTTCACATCGAGAACTTCCCGGCGTTGCTCGACAGTGCCTGTGCCGGGGATCTCGAGGATGACATGGTCGGAATCGGCGGCCCATTCTTCCCATATACGACGTTCGGGTCGTCTGGTTTCGAACACGAAGTGCCCACCGGGGCGTAGCGCGGAACGGATCGCTTCGAGCGTCCGGTTCCAGTCCTCGTCGGTGAGGAATATCTGTGCGACGTTCCCGGTCATCACCGCGAGGTCGGCGCTGAGCCCTGCTACTGCGGTTGCGTCACCGTGTATCCACGTGACTCCAGCGCTTAGCGGCTTCGATTTCGCGACCTCGAGGGAAGCTTCCGCAGGGTCGACTCCGACGACGACACGACCATGTTCGGCTAAGAGAACTGCCAAACACCCTGTCCCGCAGCCGATGTCGACCACGCGATCCGCTGCCAATTCCTCGGCGATGCCGAGGTAGGCGTTCAGGTCACGACGGTCGCCTTCGACGAAGTCATAGAGGGGCGCGAGGTGAGGGTGTGCAAACTCCGCGTCCGGCACCACACGAACATATCGGAGTCGGCCCCGGCCGTTGCGGCTTCGATGGAGGCGGCGCGTGGTCCCGCTTCGCCGCGGATATCTGGTGAACAATGGGCGGATGTTTGGACAGGGCAAGGACTTGAAGGTCGCGAGCGATCAGTTCGCGAATGCTCTCCCGATCACGCCGGAGCTGATCGCCGCCGCAGAAGCAGTGTTGGCCTCGATCCAGGACGAGATCGAACAGGGTCGGCGGCAGATCGCACAGTTCCATGCGAGCGATCCCAA
This sequence comes from Nocardia sp. NPDC058705, assembly GCF_042749305.1. Lineage (NCBI taxonomy): Bacteria > Bacillati > Actinomycetota > Actinomycetes > Mycobacteriales > Nocardiaceae > Nocardia > Nocardia sp. NPDC058705. Next base: position 250,167 of record NZ_JBHYRN010000003.1, read on the forward strand.
CCCCGGCGGCGGCACAGAGCTGGCGATCGCCACCCGCCAGGGCGCGGAGACTGCACTCACTGCCGAGCGCGGCCGCTGGAAGCGGATTGTGGAGGTCTTGCGCGAAGTCCCTCTGCGGCCTGTTGATCCGACTGGTCAGGCATATTTCGAGGGTCGACGTCCCGACTGATTCAGCATCGCCGCCAGCACTCGAGGCTTCGATGGCAACGGATGCGATTTACTGGGACGATGCCGATTCCGACCGAACGTGTGCCGACTTGGGTGCATCGTGTCGCTGTAGAGTTGGAGAGCTATCTGCGTGCCGCTAGTGCGCTGCCGCCACCAGCATCGACTACTGTCGCCGGGCGGTCGACCGGGGGGTATGCCCCGTCTCCGAACTCGCCAGTGGAAGGGCGGAGCCCGTGGGTCCACCTGTCCGACATTGCTGTTGATTGTGTTGGCGAAACGATCGTTCTCACGTTCACCTGGAAACTCGACGACCCTGATGCGGGCCGTTACCTCCTTCCCATGACAACGATGGAGGCAGACGAAATCACCGGATCGGATGCGCTGATCACACGGTTGGATTACTTCCTCGACTCGCACTGGCTTGGCAACCACACCGTCGATCTCGGAAATGGCGTGGTGCTGGTTGTCATGGCGAATGACAACCCGTGGCGCTGATCAGGGGTGGAACTGCCAGTTCAACTCGCCAGATTCGACGGCTGGTGTCCAGTGCTGGTCGAAGGGGGTGCCGGTTTCGAGGCTATGGGCTAGGTCGGCGAGCATCGCGCTCAGTGATGCCCATCGAGGGCCGGCGTCGTCGGCACCGACTTTGTCGAATTCGCCCCAGACATCGAGTTCCAGTTGGCGTTCCTGCACGACTCTGTCGAGATCGAAGAGTTCGTGGACCGGTAGCAACCTGAGCCAGGTTTCGCGGGAGAAACCGTTGATGTGGGTGACAGTGTCGAAAGCTCTTCGATTCGCCGACGGAGTTCGTCGTCGGGTAGGTCCGGGTCGTCGAACCCGTGCACGGTGGCGATCTCGTTCCCCAGTCGGAGCTGGACGACCTCGTTCACCGAGGCACCGCTTTCGTCGCGCGCGATTGCGCGTCCGGTCGTGATGAGTTCTTGTACGGCTGTATCGCGGTCAGGGGCGCTGCCGGAACGCCGGTTGCCGGTTGCTTGTGCGGCGTTCCAGCAGGAGACATCCCAGTTCGTCGTTGCCATCGGTTCCTTTCGAGAAGCTAGCGGTCAGTCGAACGGGCGCAGGCCGAGCATTGTTCGGGCCGAGGCGAGGACGAAGCGGCCGTTGCCGGTGGGGGTGAGCGCGGTGTTGCCCGCGAGGGCGTCGCGGTCGGGGTTCACGGCACGGAACGGGATGTCCCAGAGGGTTTGGCCGGTGCGCACGTCGAGGGCCCAGAGTCCGGTGGAGTCGGACAGGATTGCTGGGGAGTCGTCATGGCTGCTCACGGTGCCGGATCGGTCATTGACGTTGCGCCACAATGTTTCCCCGGTGCGTAGATCCAGGCCGGACCAGGTGTCACTGCTCGGATCGTGCAGGACGGCGACCTCGCCCAGGATCGCGACGGCGGTGCCGCGCTGGGTGGTCCCTCCGTCATTGGCGGGACCGGTGTAGAGCAAATCGGGATTCGTCCACCGCACAGTGCCATCTCGGCGGTCGAACGCCTTGTCTGCCAACAAGATCGGGATCGAGCCGTCGGCAGGATCGTCGACAGACAGGCTGTGGGCGGCGCTGTGGGTGGTGGCGGCCAGAACTCGGCCCGTGCGGTCGAGGATGTCGGTTCCCGTGATCTGGTAGCCGTTGCACTGTGTGTGGATGCGTTCGACCAGTGCCGGCTCGGTGATGGTGATACGTGAACATCCGTCGAGTTGGGCTGTCCACGTGGGGGTTCCGGTATCCAGGTCGAATCCGGCCAGGTCGGCGCCGAGTGCGATCAGCCCTTGGCCGTGGGTGACATCGAGCGCGTCGCTCGGCATGTCCTCCCAGCTGGTGCCGACCTCGAACGGGCGTGACCAATGCGAATCCGGATCGGGGAGGACGCCCGAATGTACACGGACATCATCGGATTCGACATCGCCTTCTGCCACGAAGAGCCGTCCGTCGTTGACTGCGAGCGCGAAAATATTCCAGTCGACAGGGGTTCGGGTGACAGCTCCGTCGGTGATGTCATAGCCGACCAATGCCGCCGATCGTGACAACGGGTCGGTGAAGCAGACGAGTTGGCCGTCGAGGGGGACGGCCGCGCAACCACCCAACTCCGCGGCGGGTGCGTGCCAGCGTGTTTCGCCGGTGGCGGCGTCGATGCCGTACATGACCGCGTCGCGTAGCTCGATGGATTCGTCGGTGGAGACTCCGACGACCGTGATCAGGGTGTCGCCGGTATCGATGAATCCGGGTCCGCCGAGGTTGATGCTCGTGCTGTGGATGGGGGAGCGGAACTCGGCGAACTGTTGTCCGAACATCGCGGCGGCGTCGATCGACCACGCCAATCCTGGTGCCGAGTCGTTGGTTCCGGTGATCTTACGGAGCGGATCGGGCGGCTGGAGTAGGACCGCGGCGGCGCCCGCACTGGTCACCAACGCGGCGACGGCGGCGACAACGAGTCCCCGAATTCCCGCGCGGCTGGTCACGACACCACGTCCAAACCGGGTGCGAGAGCGATGTTTTCGAGTTGATCGAGGGGTAGTGGCTGGATTGGCGCGGTGGCGGTAGATGTGACGCGCACCTGAGTCCCGGAGGGTTTGGTGACGATGACCGAGCGGGTGGACTCGACTTGCGTGTCTGTGCTCAACACGGTGACGTCGAACTCGCGGGTTTCGACAACCGCCCCATCCGGCAATGTTCGTGATCTGACTCGGGCATCTTCCCAGGACGGGGCGGTCTCGGTCGTCGCCGACTGCCCGGTCGCGAGGGAGATGTTCAGGCGGGAAGTCCCTGTCCCGTTCGTGGCGTGGACCGTCTGGCACAAGCCGCCGGTGTTGAACTCGCCCGGCCGAAGATCGCCCAGCGGGTGATCGAACGTCGTGCCGTCCAACCGAACACCGGCGAGGACGCTGTTGAGTCTTTCGGCAGTGGCCTCGGGGATCGGCTCGGGCTGATCCACCGATGACGAGCACGATTCCGGTGGTGATGGCGTGCCCGGCGGCACCGGTGCGGAGGAACCTACGCCGGGGGTCGTTGCAAGCGCGACCATTTCGTCGCGGGTCATGGGCACTGTCCCCGATGGGCGGTCGGCTGCGCTCGGTGCATCGGTGCCGTAAACCGACACCACATCGCCGTCGGGCGAATACGCGATGGCGATACGGGAAGTCGTGCGAACATCGTCGGCTTCCGACCAGGTGTCGTGGAGGTCGACGGTCGTGCCGTCGGCGAGAACCCGGCGTTCGTCGAGCTGTCCCGCGACACAGGGCGGGATCGCGGCTCCGGAATTCCGCACCGACACCGAGAGCGACCCCGCCTGATTCCCGCGACGTATCGATGCCTGGGCTGAGGTCGTCCCGGCGAACGGTTGCTCGGAATCCCCGAGGATCGGCTGGAAGAACAGCGACCGGTCGAACGAGGCCCGCTCGACGACAACACCGCTCGGCAACGCCGCACGCAGGGTGTTCGACATGGCGACAGCCTTCGGCCCCGAGAACCACGGGAAGGACGGATTGTCGTAGCCGAACTCGGACGAGGAGCCCCAGGTCGCGAACCCGCCTTCCGCCACCGGTGGTTCGACCTTGTCGCATCCGGGGATCTGCGTCGGATAGACGACCGGTGGTGTGCGGTAGGTGTGGGTGGCCGACGGTGGTGTCGTTACTCGGAGACTGGACGGTGGCGCGGTGGTCAGCTCGGGTTCCGGGTCGTGCAACAGCCCGCTGACGATCACACCGCCGGCTACCGCGGAGACGCACCACAATCCGACTGTCCACGCGGTGACCGACTTCGACGGCGTGGACGGTTGGGGCTCATCTGTCGTGCTTTCCGGCATCGGAGGTTCCTTCGCTGTCCGTGGCACGCGCGAGCAGGCGGTGCACACGGCGCGACAGATCAGCCTAGCAATCGGTCAGAAAACTTCTAGCCCGGCGGGCGTGAACACGAAACCGGCGAAATCGAACCTCGACACCATCACTTGATCGGGTGTTATCGACCTGACTGGTGCTTGGTTTGGCGTGATGGTTCGGGTTCTGTTGTCGGCCAGATCTGTATTCGGTAGTCCTCGACGGGTTCACCGAAGACTGGCCCGTCCCATTCGATCTCTTTGCCGCGGGCGTAGATTCGCACGCGATATCGGTGGGCACCCGCAGGTGTGAGCCGCCGCCCCTCGTCCTCCGGTATCGCTTGTTCGGCCATCCCGTACACCAGTGCCCACACCGCGATCCCGATATCGCGGTCGTACACGAGGTCGCCTTCGGCGGCGTCTTCCCAGTCGGCGTCGTCGTATCGGGGCGGGGAATCGTGTATCTGTAGTTCGACATCGACGGGTCCGGCGCGAGTGCCGACGAGGACTACGACTGTGTCGTCGGCAAATATGGCCAGGGGCAGCTCAGGATACCGGCCGTTGATCAGTTCGCGGTCGCAGTCCGGGGCGAGTAGAAACTGGTGGTACTCAGTTCCGATAATCTTTTGATGGCTGTCGACCAGCATTCCGTTGCCTTCCGCTAGCGACCTGGCCGAGATTTCGGAACCATTGATCAGTCGGTCGTGACATTGGTGAAGCGGTACCAGCCATCTCCCAAATCCGTCATGTCCTTCGGCCCGAAACCCCGTGGAAATCCTGTCGGTGAGTATGCCCACCCGGGGTTATGGCCCAGGCGGGCTCCGGCGGCCGGTTCCTCGTGAAAATACACTTCCCCAGCGCTGTTGTCGTACACGTGCTCGATGCGAATCGAACTGAACTCCAGCTGGCTTTCATAGGTCCGCCCAGGTTCGGCGTACAACCGGTCAACGGTCGCAGCGAATTGCGGGCGCACCCTGTCGAACTCGCGTTTTGAAGCGCTGTCGTGATCTTCGGAACCGCTGCACGCGGCGAGGATCGGAGCAAATGCTGCGGTGACCGCGATGGATATGAACAGCGTGACGCGTCTACTCGGCATTGCGGTGGGTGCCGTCGCGGACGGTGCCGACGAACTCCTCGATCAGGTCCTCCAAGGCGACTACTCCGACGGTGTTGCCGCGGCTGTCCACCACTCGCCCCAGGTGAGAGCTGGTGCGGCGCAAGCGGGCCAGTGCCTCGTACAACGGAGTTCCGGTGCTCACGGTGGGCAAGGGGCGGATGTCGGTCCGGGGGATGACGGTGTCGGGGCCCGCGTTGTCGTCGGCTACCTCGTCGAGGACGTCCTTGATGTGGAGGTAGCCGACCAGGGAGCCGTCGGCGGCGGCTACCGGGTAGCGGGAGAAGCCGGTTTCGGAGACTGCGGCTTCGACTTCGCCGAGGGTGGTTCCGTTGCCGATCAACGGCACGGATCTGGCCTGGGCGAGCGGGACCATGACGTCGCCGACGACCTGTTCGGAGGTGCCGAGGGCCTGGGTGAGGCGGCGGTGCTCTTCTTCGTCGAGGAGGCCTTCGGAGCGGGATTCGCCGATCATCTCGGCCAGTTCGACCGTGGACACCGTGGCGTCGAGTTCGTCCTTGGGTTCGACGCCCATCATCCGCAGCGTCATGTTCGCCGCGAGGTTGTAGACGGCGATCAGCGGGCGGGCGAGTTTCAGGAACATCAGGTGGATCGGAACCAGTAGCAGCGCACAGCGTTCCGGGCCGGCCAGGGCGATGTTCTTGGGGACCATTTCGCCGAGCAGGATGTGCAGGATCACCACGAGGGTCAGCGCGAGTGCGAAACCGACGGGGTGCAGCAATTGGTCCGGTAGACCGAGCAATTCGAACGGGCGCTCGATCAGGTGCGCGATGGCGGGCTCGCCGACGCGGCCGAGCAGGATCGAGCAGATGGTGATGCCGAGTTGGGCGGCGGCCAGCATCATCGACAGGTTCTCGCCCGCCTCGATCACTGTTTGCGCCTTCTTCTTGCCTTGGGCGACAAGGGCTTCGAGGCGGTCGCGGCGGGCGGAGATCAGCGCGAACTCGGCGGCGACGAAGAACGCGTTGCCTGCCAGGAGCACGACGGTGAGCAGGAGTCCGAAAATGTCACCCATGGTTGTGCTCCCGTTCCGCCAGGTTCGCCGCGTCGACGGGGATCAGGCGCACGCGGTCGATGCGTCGTCCGTCCATTCGTTCCACCCTGGCGATCCAGCCGCCACCGGAACCGCGGGATTCGGGCAGCACCACTTCGTCGCCGGTCACCGGGATGCGGCCGAGTTGGGCCAGCACCAGGCCGCCGAGGGTTTCGTATTCGCCTTCGGGTGCTTCGTAACCGGTCGCGCGCGACACCTCGTCGATGCGCATCAGGCCCGAGCAGTCCCAGCCGTCGGAGACTCGGCGGACATCGCGTTCCTCCTCGTCGTGCTCGTCGCGCACGTCGCCGAGGATCTCCTCGATCAGGTCCTCCATGGTCACCATGCCCGCGGTGCCGCCGTATTCGTCGACCACCAGCGCGACCTGCATGCCGTCGGCGCGCACCCGTTCGAGGACTTCGTCGCCGTCCAGGCTGGCGGGCACGATCGGGACCGCGACGGCCAGTTCGCTCAACGGGATCCGCTTGCGCAGCTCGCCCGGATGGGTGAACGCCTGCTTGACGTGGACCACGCCGAGGGTGTTGTCGAGGTCGCCGTCGACCACCGGGAACCGGGAGTAGCCGGTGCGGGCGGAGGCGGCGATGAGGTCGGCGATGGTGTCGTGGCGGTCGAGGGATTCGACCTTCACGCGCGGGGTCATCAGGTCCTCGGCGCTGCGTTCGCCGAATTCCAGCGAACGGTCCATCACCTGGGCGGTGCGCTGGTCCATCGCGCCACGCATGGCGGACGTGCGGACCAGGGAACCGAGTTCCTGTGGTGAACGGGCCGAGCGCAGTTCCTCGGCGGGCTCGATGCCAAGGCGGCGGACCACCCAGTTGGCGGTGCCGTTGAGGAAGCGGATGAGCCATTTGAACAGGGCGGAGAACCCGATCATCGGACCCGCGGTGAGCCGGGCGACCTTCATCGGCTCGGCGATCGCGATGTTCTTGGGCACCAGTTCGCCGTAGATCATCGACAGCGAGGTCGCGATGATCAGGGCCGCTGCCAGAGCGATGCCGCTCGAGGCGCTTTCGCTCAGACCGATGCCGCCCAGCAGCGGATCGAGCAGCCGGGCCAGCACGGGTTCGGCGATGTAGCCGGTGATCAGGGTGGTGATGGTGATGCCGAGCTGGGCGCCCGACAGCTGGAACGACAGGGTGTGATGGGCCTGTTTCACCAGCCGGGACCGGGTGTCACCGTCGCGCGCGGCCGCTTCGACGGTGCTGCGTTCCAGTGCGGTGAGGGAGAACTCGGCGGCGACGAACAGGGCCGTTCCGAGGGTGAGGGCGACGAAGCCGAGCAGGCTGAGCACGGTCAGAACGATGGACATCCTCAGCACCACCCGAGTGGTGCCGCAGGGAAACCGGGGGTTCGAACGGACGCTGCGAGAAGGAGGACGCCGGGTTTGTCACCCGGCTCCGTAGAGGAGCCCTCCTGTGTGGCGCCCTTGGACGCGGGTGACAACTGGATCCTTTCGAGGCGGGAGTCGAGCGTGTGCCGTGATCGGCTACTCCATAGTAATCCGTGCCCACCCATGATGTGTCAGCGGCGCGGCGCCGGACACGACAACGGCGGCCGATCGAGGAGTTCGATCGACCGCCGTGGACGAAGATCACCAGCCGCTGGGCAGCGGCCTTCCCTCGGCGAAACCGGCGGCGGACTGCACGCCGAGCACGGCCTTGTCATGGAATTCCGGCAGCGAGCGAGCACCGGCGTAAGTGCAGGAGCTGCGCACACCCGAGGTGATGTGGTCGATGAGGTCCTCGACGCCGGGACGCTCGGGGTCGAGGCGCATCCGCGAGCTGGAGATGCCCTCCTCGAACAGAGCCTTGCGGGCACGGTCGAAGGAGCTGTCGGCGGCGGTGCGGGCGGCGACAGCACGCTTGGAGGCCATGCCGAAGCTCTCCTTGTACTTGTTGCCGTCGCGGTCGATGCGCAGATCGCCGGGGGACTCGTAGGTGCCTGCGAACCAGGAACCGATCATCACGTTCGACGCACCCGCGGCCAGCGCGAGGGCGACGTCGCGGGGGTGGCGCACGCCACCGTCGGCCCACACGTGCACGCCGAGTTCCTTTGCGGCGGCGGCACATTCGGCCACGGCGGAGAACTGCGGGCGGCCGACGCCGGTCATCATGCGGGTGGTGCACATGGCGCCGGGGCCGACGCCGACCTTGATGATGTTCGCGCCCGCCTCGGCCAGATCGCGGGTGCCGTCGGCGGAGACCACGTTGCCCGCCACCAGGGGCAGGCCGAGGCCGAGGTCGGCGACGATGCGCAGGGACTCGAGCATCTTGGTCTGGTGGCCGTGCGCGGTGTCGAGGACGAGCACGTCGGCGCCCGCCTCGGCCAGTGCCTTCGCCTTGGCGGCCACGTCACCGTTGATGCCGACGGCGGCCGCGACGCGCAGCTTGTTGTTCGCGTCGACCGCGGGGGTGTAGATGCCGGCGCGGATGGTGCCGGTGCGGGTCATCACGCCGGCGAGGGTGCCGTCGGGGTGGGTGAGGACCGCGAGCTGGGCGTGGGCCTCGGCGAGGCGGTCGAAGATGTCGCGCGGAGACGCCTCCACGGGCACCTGCACGAAATCGGTGAACGCGACCTCGCGCAGGCGCGCGAACCGGTCGACATCGGCGCAGGCGGCCTCGGTGACCACACCGACCGGCTTGCCACCCTCCACGACCACGACGGCACCGTGCGCACGCTTGTGCATCAGGGCCATGGCGTCGGACACCGAACGCTCGGGGTCGAGGGTGACGGGGGTGTCGGCGGTGAGCGAGCGGCTCTTGACGAACGCGATGGTGTCGGCGGCCGCGGGCAGCGGCAGGTCCTGGGGGAGAACCACGAGGCCGCCGCGGCGGGCGACGGTCTCGGCCATGCGCTTGCCGGCGACGGCGGTCATGTTCGCGACCACGAGGGGGATGGTGGTGCCGGACCCGTCGACGCTGGCCAGGTCCACATCGAACCGGGACGCGACCTCGGTCCGGTTCGGGACCAGGAACAGGTCGTCGTAGGTCAGGTCATACGGCGGCTGGGGTCCCGGAAGAAATCGCACTTGATTAATGATAGCCGTGTGAGCACCGCGGCGTGCAATCCCCCGCTACGAATCAGCTCACGGGCCCGTCGGCAACGGCTGCGGTCCGGCACAGAGCCACCGTGGCCGCGCACATCACCACGACGCAGGCGCCGACGACGACCAGGCCGAGTCCGTCGGTGCGTAACTGCTCGTCGAGGGCGGTGAGGCCGAGGAAGGCGGCGGCGAGGGGCTCGGCGACGGTGAACGCGGGCAGTGACGCCGAGAGCGGTCCGACCTGGAACGCGCGCTGCTGCAGGTAGAGGCCGAGCAAACCCGCTGCGATCAGCATCCAGGTCTGCCATCCGCCGAGGACCGCGCCGAGGCCGTCGCCGAAGAGGTGGACCACGCGATCTGTGAGCGCGGCGGCGAGACCGAACAGGGCGCCGCCGGCGAGGCCGAGCGCGAGTGCCTTGGCCGATCGGTTCGAAACCAGCAGGCCGACGAGAGTGGCCACCGCGATGACTCCGAGCAGAATCACCAAGGGCGCCAACCACTCTCGGAAGGGCGCGTTGTCTTCGCCGACGGTCGGATCGCCCACGATCAGGAACAGAGCGAGTGCGGCGACGAGGACCAGTGCGGTCGTGGCGGCGCGTGCGGTGATCCGCTGGCCGTTGAGGCGCGCCGACAGCGGGAGCGCGAAAACCAAGGCGCTCACCAGAATCGGCTGGACCACCAGCACCGCGCCGAAGGTGAGCGCGAGGACCTGCATGGCGTAACCACCGGCGTCGCCGCCGATCCCGGCCCACCAGCGCGGGCTGCGGAGCAGGGTGCCCATGAGCGAAGTGCCCTCGGGCACGGCCGCGGCGGCCTGTTGCTGCGCCACGGCGGCCAGCGCGAACAACATGGCCGCGATCAGCGCACACACGATGGCCGCGATCGGATGGTTCGTCACTGGCTCAGTCTGCTGGATCAGCCAGCATCAGCGCTGATCCGCGCACGGGCGTCGCCGGGTTCGATCATCTCGGCGGTGCGGCGACCGGCTCACGCGGCACCCCCGGAAAAGCAGCGTGGCCGAACCGTAATCGGTTCGGCCACGCGATAATTCAGTTTGCGGAGCGGTTGCGGTGCCCGGCGGGAGAGGCCGGACGCGCGGCGCGACGACGAGAATTCGTCGGCGTGTCGCCACTGCGGGCGTGTCCGCCGGTCACGGACGGCTTGTGGCCGCGCGACTCGTGCGCCGGACGCTCACGACGCGGAGCGCCGCCACGTCCCTCTGCCGCAGGTGCACCGGTGCGCGGACGACGGGTCCGTCCGCCGCCGGTCGCCGAGCGGGTCGGCTGCGCGGGCGCGACCGGCGTGGCCAGTGCGATCCCGCTGGGCTTGCGGGCACCGGTGATCTCCACCAGGTTCCGGTCGCCGGGGCGCACGTCGACACCGTCGGTGCGTACGCCCGCCTTGCGGGTCATCGCGGCGACGTCCTTGCGCTCCTCGTCGGTGACGAGGGTGACCACGACGCCGTCTTCACCGGCACGCGCGGTGCGGCCCGCGCGGTGCAGGTACGCCTTGTGCTCGGCGGGCGGGTCGAAGTGCACGACCAGCGAAACACCGTCGATGTGGATGCCGCGCGCGGCGACGTCGGTGGTGACCAGCACCGGCACCGACCCGTCGGCGAAGGCCGCCAGGGTGCGCACACGGTTGTTCTGGGCCTTGCCGCCGTGCAGCGAGCCCGCGTCGACACCGGCGCCGCGCAGCTGCTTGGCCAGGCGGTCGGCGCCGTGCTTGGTGCGCACGAACATGATGGTCAGGCCCTCGCGGGCGGCGATCTCGGTGGCCACGGTGCGCTTGATGTTCTTGTCGCGCACGTAGAGCAGGTGGTGGGTCATGGTGCTGACCGAGGCCTCGGCGGGCGCGGTGGAGTGCGTCACCGGGTTGTGCATGTAGCGCTTGACCAGCTTGTCGACATCACCGTCGAGGGTGGCCGAGAACAGCAGACGCTGGCCCTGCTTGGGGGTGCGGTCGAGCAGGCGGGTGACCTGGGGCAGGAAGCCCATGTCGGCCATGTGGTCGGCCTCGTCGAGGGCGGTGATCGTCACGTCCGAAAGGTCGGCGTTGCGCTGCTTGATCAGGTCGTCGAGGCGGCCCGGGGTCGCGATGAGCAGGTCGACGCCGCGTGCGAGGCGGTCGGCCTGGCGCTTGATCGGCGCACCGCCGACGACCGAGGCCACGCGCAGGCCGAGCGAGCGGGCGCCTTCTTCGAGGGCCTTCTCGATCTGGGTCGCGAGCTCGCGAGTGGGCACCAGCACGAGGCCGCGCGGGCGGCCGGGCTTGGACTGCCCGCTCTGGGCCAGGCGGGTCAGCATCGGCAGGCCGAAGGCCAGGGTCTTGCCCGAGCCGGTGGGGCCGCGGCCGAGCACGTCACGGCCGGCGAGCGCGTCGCCGATGGTGGCGGCCTGGATGGGGAAGGGCTTGTCGATGCCCGCGTTGCGCAGGGTCTGCACCAGTTCCACGGGCAGGCCGAGTTCGGCGAAAGTCGGTTCGTTGGGCACGGCAGAGTTGGTCAAGGTGGCCTTTCGTTGGGCTGCGAATCGCGCCGAACGATGATCGGCGCCGATTACCCGAATACGCGCGTCGGCGTGAGCGGGGTGCGGCCCAGCAGGAAGGACCGGTCTCCCAGGATAGGCCTGTTCTGCCTCGGGTGGGTAAACAGGCTGGTCAGGTAAGTGGTTGTGGCAACATCTGTTCCGTCGCGAAACCTGGTCCGGCGCGGGTGTCGCGGGGCCGGAAAGGTGGCGTGGAAAAGGTGGGGGATCGCCAGGTCAACCGTGGAACAGGCGGCTGAGTTCCTGTAGCCACGGCACCGCGACGGCCAGGGTCGGCACGACCAGAATCGCGGCCGAACCGAGGTAGGCGGCGGTGGCGACTCTCACGTCTCCGGTGGTCCCGGCGAGCCGTTGGATGCGAATGAGAGTGCTCGGTCCGCCCGCGGCGAGGGCGCCCTGCGGTGCGGTGGATTTGGCGCAGGCGATGAGGGCGCGGGCCAATGGTTTGGGGCCGGTCACCTTCACGGCGGAGTCGTCGGCGAGGAGTTCGATGAGCAGTTTCACCTGGCCGAGCGCGGCCTTGCTGCGGACCACCCGGGGAAAGGCCTCGTGCACGGCGGTGAACGCTTCCAGGACCAGGTCGTGGCGGGCGCGCAGGTGGGAGCGTTCGTGGCTCACGATGGCGGTGACCTCGGCGTCGTCGAGGCTGGTCAGCGTGCCTTCGCTGATCACCACGCGCTGGCGAAGGCCCGGCAGGCAGTAGGCGATGGGCTCGGTGGCGGCCAGCACGCGGATATCGGCGGCGCGGCGCACGGGTCCGCTCTGATCGAGCAGATCGACCAGCATGCGGTGGCGGGAGCGGCGGCGTCGGGTGTGGACACCGACGCGGACGATCGAAAAGATCAAGCGGGCGCCGACCATCAGGGTCAGCGCGAAGACCAGCACATAAAGCGACCACAGGGGCAGACCGAGCGCGTCGATCTCCTGAGTGGGCGAGGTGGTCGGCCTACCGTCGGGGCCGGGAACGAGCAGCAGGCTGGCGATGGCCAAGCCGGATCCGAAGGCACTGAGCACGGCGGCCAGCGCGATGGCCTGCCACAACACGAGTGCCGCACGCGGGCTGCGATGCACCCAGGTAGCGCGACTCAACAACGCTGGTACCGGGCCTGCGAGAAGCAAGGCGAGGCCAGCGAAGACTGCCGCGGTTGCGTTCATCGACTCTGCTCACTGCGTTGTGGGGCGAGGTGGCGCTCACTCCATTGTGAGAGCCGCCAGGGAGTCTAGCCGCTGTTTTCGTCGGATTCGAGCTTGGCGAGCGCCTCGCGCAGGGCATCGGCTTCGTCCTTGCCGACCTGCTCCACGAAGTGCACCAGCGCCGCGGCGCGACTACCTGCGGCGTCGGCCTGTTGTAGGGCGTCGACCATCAAGCTCGCAACGAGTTCGTCGCGACTGTGAACTGGTGCATATCGATGCGCGCGATCGTCGCGTCGCTGCACGACGAGATCTTTCTTCGCCAGTCGCTGGAGCACTGTCATCACCGTGGTGTACGCGAGCTCGCGCCGCGCGGCCAGCGCTTCGTGGACCTGCCGCACCGTCAGTGGCTCATCGGCCGACCACAACTGGTCCATGACCGCTTTTTCGAGTTCGCCTAGACCTGCCATCCCACCGATTTTACGGGCTCAACGACAAACATGCGTACTACAGATTGTCGTAACCGGGGGTTTGCTGTGTGTCATTCGTCATAGCCGACCGCGCCGCGCACGTGTCGGGTCCCGATCGGAACCACCATCGGCCGCCCAGAGACCGGATCGGTGAGCACCGTGGCCTCGAGCCCGAACACCTCGGCGAGCAGTTCGGCAGTGACGATGTCGGCCGGTTTGCCCTGCGCGACGATCTTGCCGTCCCGCATGACCACGAGTTCGTCGCTGTAGCGGATGGCGAGATTGAGATCGTGCAGCACCATCACGACCGTGCGACCGAACTCGGCGTGCAGACGGTCGACCAGATCGAGCACTTCGAGGGAGTGCGCGAGGTCGAGGTAGGTGGTCGGCTCGTCCAGGAGCAGGATGTCGGTGCCCTGGGCCAGGGCCATGGAGATCCAGGCGCGCTGGCGTTGGCCGCCGGAGAGTTCGTCGAGGGTGCGGTCGGCCAGGTCGGCGATGCCGGTCTGGGCCAGTGCGGCGGCGACCTCGGTCTCGTCGTCGGCCGACCACTGCCGCAACCAGGACTGATGCGGATGACGTCCGCGCGCGACCAGGTCGGCGACGGTGAGTCCTTCGGGTGCGACGGGCGTCTGCGGCAGCATGCCGACGACTCGGGCCACGTCCTTGGTCTTCATCGACGAGATCGCCTTGCCGTCCAGGACGACCTGCCCTTCGCGTGGGCGCAGCAAGCGGCCGAGTGATTTCAGTAGCGTCGACTTGCCGCAGCCATTGGGGCCGATAACCGTGGTGACCACGCCGGGCGCGATGTCGAGGCTGAGCTCGTCGACGATCACCCGGTCGCCGTAGCCGAGGGAAACCGCGTCGGCGGAAAGGCGATGTGCCGAGGTGGTCATGAGAGAGTGGCCTTCCGGTTCATGCGGACGAGCAGGTATAGCAGGAACGGTCCACCCAGCGCGGCGGTGACGATACCGACCGGCAGATCCACCGGCAGCAGCGTGCGCGAGGCGACGTCGGCACCCGCGACAAGAGCGGCGCCGGTCAGGGCGGAGGCGATCAGCGGTTCGCCGGGGGTGCGCAGTGCCATTCGCGCGATCTGCGGTGCGGCCAGCGCGACGAACCCGACCGGACCGACGGCCGCGGTCGCCACCGAGGCCGCCACCACCGATGCCCCGATGAGCAGCGCCTGCTGGGACTGGATCCGTACACCGAGTACCCGGGTCGATTCTTCGCCGAGGCGCAGCGCGGCCAGGGTTCGGGCGGACACCAGGGACACGACGGTCACGACGGACAGGGCGATCATCGCGGGCACGACGCTCGACATGTCCGCGGCGTTGAGTGAGCCGTTGAGCCAGAGTTGGGCGCGGGCGGCGTCGGTGAGGCTGGCGCGGGTGAGCAGCCAGCTGATCACGGACATGAGGACCGCGTTCACGCCGATGCCGATGAGCACGAGACGGAAGCCGGTGACACCGCGTTCGCCGCCGCGCCCGCGTCCCCAGGCCAGGACGTAGATGATCACGGCGGTGAGCAATCCGCCGGTCAGCGCGGCGAGCGGGGCGCCGACGGTCGCGATCAGCCCGGTCGTCGCGCCGCCGCTGCCGACCAGCACCGCGACCGCGCCCACGCTCGCGCCGGTGGTGATGCCGAGGATGTCCGGGCCAGCGAGGGGGTTGTGCAGGATCGACTGCATCAGCGCGCCGGACAGACCGAGCGCGGCGCCGACCACCACGGCGGTGAGGGCGCGCGGCAATCGCGATTCGATGATGATGAAGCGTTGCGATCGGGTGCCGCCACCACCGAGGACATCGAGGACGCGGCCGAGGGGGATGTGGGTGTCACCGACGGCGATGTCGAGGCAGAACAGGACGAACACCGCGACCGCGAGGGCCAGCACGGTGCCGAGCATCACCGGACGCAGAACCAGCGAAACCGGTCCGATCCGCAGTGCGGGCCGGACCTTCCGCAGTTCGGCGCCTGCCTGATCTGAGCTCGATTCGGCCGCACCTCCAGGACGCGCGGCCTCGTTGACCAGATCCGTGCCTGCCTGAGCTGCGCCCGGCTGATGGTCGCTTGTCGGCGCGTCGGCTCGTCGGGCGTCGGCCTTGCTCGTCTCGATCTCACTCACAGCGACACCAACTTCTTCCGACGCACCAACGCGATGAAGAACGGCGCACCGACCGCGGCCAGCATCACCCCGACTTGCAGTTCTCCCGGCCGCGCGACCACCCGCCCGGCGACATCGGCCACCAGCAGCAACAACCCGCCCAGCAGCGCGGAGTAGGGGATCAACCACCGATTGTCAGGCCCGGTGATCACGCGCGCGATGTGCGGCACCACCAATCCGAGAAACGCGATCGGCCCGACCGCCGCCGTTGCAGCACCGCTCAGCAGCACCACCGCGACCAACCCGAACGCCCGCGCCCGGCCGACATCCACGCCGAGCCCACGCGCCACATCGTCACCGAGGCTCAGCAGATTCAGCCCGGGCGCCGCCGCGATCGCCATCGCTAACCCGACCACCAGAAATGGCAGTACCTGCCAGAAAACCCCGGCCTCGCGCCCGTTGACCGTGCCGACCACCCAGAACCGGTAGGTGTCGAGGGCGGCGTTGTCGAGCGTGATCACCGCATTCGTCATCGCCTGCAGAAATGCAGTGACTGCCGCACCGGCCAGGACCAGGCTCAGCGGGCTCGCCTTGCCCCCGCCGATCGAGGACACCCCGAACACGATCACCCCGGCGACCGCCGACCCGGCGAAGGCGAACCAGATGTACTGCGCGGGCGCGGTGAAACCGAAAAGAAAGATGCTCAGGGCCGCCAGGAACCCGGCTCCCGCATTGAGTCCTAACAATCCGGCATCAGCGAGCGGATTCCGGGTATACCCCTGGATGAGCGCGCCCGCCACGCCCAACGCCATCCCGGCGACCAGGGCCAATGCGGTGCGCGGCAGACGAAGCTCACGCACGATTTCCTCGGCGGTGGAGCGGGCCGGGCATCGGAACGGGCCGCCGTCGCAGCCGAGACCGTGCATGAGCGCGTCGAACACCGTGGTGGGTGCGAGCGAGCGGGTCCCGATGGCAATGCTCGCCACCACTGCCACGGTGAGTAAGACAACGAGCAGAAGGAGCCCGGTCAGACGACGACGTCTGACGGTGCCAGGGTGGATCACGGCGACGAACTTCTCCTGCCTCGAAACCGGACACGACTTGTGGAGTCTGGTAAGCCTAACCTATGTTCCGAGACATCATCGTCACGGGAACCAACCGTTCGAGGAGGTTCGATGTCCGAGCCCGTCACCACCGCCACGTCCCGCACCACCGCCGCGTTCGACCGCGCCTGTGCCAGGTTGCAAGCACTGCAACCCGAGCATCCGCGCGTGTACGCCGTCGCGGCGATGAGCGGACAGGGCAAACGGCGATGGTGGCATGTCCCGAACGGGCTCTCCGAGGGACGCGTCGAACTGATGTACCGCCGCCACGCGGCGGAGATGATCAACGACGAGATCGCCGCCGAAGTGGTCGCCACCGCGCTCATCCACGCCGTCGCGGGCCGGGTCACCGCGCTGTTCGTGATGGACGCGCAGGCCTGGGATCCCGGCCGCGACAACCTGTGGATCCACCACGACAACGACGGCGGCATCGACTGGGCCGGGTTGACCGACACCACGATCCGCGTCGTCGACTGTGATCCCGAACCCGGCGCGGTCGCCTTCCCGTGTGAGGCCGCCATGGCGGTCTGGCTCGCTCAGCGCTGCGCCTCGTCGCTGATCCCGCTGCAGTCGGTGCTCACTCGCTGCTCCGGCCTGTCGGCCCGCCGGTTCTGGACGCTCGTCGGCGAGTCCGTCGTCGGCGCGGCCACCTACGTCCCCGACCTGGCCAGGGCTGACGCTGCCGCGGGGGCCCGCCGCGGCCAGCTCCTGCTCGGAGCGTTCGAGGAGCGTGGGCTGTCGGTGCGGCGCAGTGGTTGCCTACAGCGCTGATGGGCTGGACGGTCGACCACCAGGCTTTCCTGGCGGCATTCGTCGAGAGGGATTCTGCGTAGTTGCCTGGTGATCGTGTGTCCAGGTCGTGCTCAGGTACGTGCGGGACTTCCGAGGGCGAGCAGGGCGGCAGCCAGTTCGCGGAACGACGCGAGCAGTAATTCGCCGTAGTGCTCGGGGTCCGGCATCATCGTGGCGTCGGTCGTGATCGCGATGACGATCTCGTCGCCCTGCGAGGTGATCAGGTGGCGCAGGCCGTCGCCGTCGAGAATCGGCAGGGCGCCGACGACCCGGGTGATCGGCCGGTCACGGAACGTGAGGGTGTCGGTCACCGGTGCGACATTGCTGATGGTGGTGTTGCACAGCGGAACCGTGGGTGTGTCGTCGAAGCGGCGCTGTGCTCGGGCCCAGCCCGCGGCGCGCAGCAGCAGGGCGGGTGCGGTCTCGACACGACGGTCGGTGCGCTGGACCACGGGATCTCGGGTGCGCTGTTTGGCTGCGGTCGCCGAGTCCTCGACGGCGTGTAACCGGGCGATCGGGTCGCTGATGTCGGTGTGCAGGTCGACGATCATCTGGGTGAGCTGATTCGCCGAATCCCAGTCGGCCACCGCGCGCATCGACATCGGCACCATCGCGGCCAGGGAGCCGTCGGGTGGTTCGCCGTGCTCGGTGAGGTAGGTGGCCAGCGCGCCGCCGATGGTCGTCACCATCAGGTCGTTGATCGTTACGCGTTGCAGTGCGGCGGCTTTCGCCGCCAGCACTTCCGGCATCGGGATCGGAAGAAGGTGAAAGGTCAACTCCGAGTGGATGTCTCGGTTGAACCGAGTCGCCGGGCGCAGTGGCGTCGGCTCGCGTACCGTGCCCGCGTCGACCAGTGCCCGCAGTTGCGCCTGCGCGGTCCGTGCGCGGCGCAGTCCCGCGACGAAGCGGACGGGCGCGCACGCCAGCGTGCCGACCGTGCGCGCGGCGGCGGGCAGTATCGGCACCTCGTCGAGACGGATCGCCGGGGCGGATTCCGTGCCGAACAGTCGTTGCTCGAGTGCCCGGGTCGCCACGCCGTCGCCGACGCTGTGGTGGAACTTCAGCACCACCACGGTGGTGGCGCCGGGCATCGCCGGGACTCCGTCGACCCGATCCAGGACGTGGATCTCCCACGGGGGTCGGGTGAGATCCATTCGGGCCGAGGTGATTTCGGCGATCCGCGCGCGGGCGTCATCCCAGGTTCCCGGTCGCTCCAGCGTGACGTGCTCGCGCACCGACATGCTCGGATCGGGGACCCAGTACGGCAGATCGAGATCAAGCGGGACGTGGCGCAGGCGCCGGTGGAACAGCGGTGCGTGCCCGATGCTCGCTCGTGCCCAGTCGAGCACCTCCTCGAACGTCAACGGTGGGCGCGCCGACGCGTCGGCGAAGTAGACCGCGACGATGTTCGACAGATGCCGGTCGGTCTCGTCGTAGACGAAGACCGCATCGCGCGGGCTCAGCTGCTCGGTGCCCACCCGGAGTTCGGGTCTCATAGGCCGAGGGCTGTCGCCATCATCGGCCACGACGTGTGCAGGTCGTCCTCCCAGTAGCCCCACGAATGGGTGCCGGTCGGGCGGATGTTGAAGGTGATATTCGTGCGGCCGAGCTCGCGGGTGCGCTGCGCCAGATTCGCGGTGCAGTAGGCGGTCGCGGCCTCGATGCCACCGCCGACGAGCATCTGATTGGTCAGAATCGACGTCGGATTCTTGCCGTTGATGTGTACCCGCGGATTCGACAGTGTGTCGTGTGGTCCGGGCAAGCCGGTGCCCGCGGAAACGTAGATGGGAATGTTCGGCAAACGGTGGGCTTGCACGTAGGGGTCGTGCTCGCGCCAGGCCGCGTGATTGTCCGGGCCCCACATGTTCTCGGTGTTCCCGCCGCCCATCCGGACGACAAGGGAGACGAAGGCGCGCCCGACCGGATCGCTGGTCATCGCGCACCCGCTGTACGCGGAGACGCTGCGGTACAGCTCAGGTGCCTGGATCGCGAGATCGAGCACCGAGGTTCCTGCCATCGAGATTCCGGCCAGCGAGTTGACTCCGGTGGTGGCGAAGGCCGCGTCGATCACGGGCGGTAGCTCCTGGGTCAGGAACGTCGTCCACCTGTTGTTGCCGTTGTTCTCGAGGTTTTTCGCCAGGCCCGCGTCCGGTCGCAGCCAGTCGGTGTAATAGCTGAACGCGCCCTCCATCGGGATCACCACGTTGACGTGCTTGTCGGCGAAGAAGCCGCCGGCGTCGGTCTGACCGGGCCAGTTGGCCGAATCCTCGCCGCCGCCCGCGCCGTTGAGCAGGTACAGCGTCGGGGCCGGGGTCGTGGTGTCGACCGGCCGGAGCACGCGCAGCGCGATCGTGCGATCCATGGCGGGGGAGTAGACGCTGATGTCGGCGACCTGGCCGGACCCGGTCTGGCTCACCAGGTGTGCGCCCGGTGTTGCCGACGCTTGCGCACTGTCGATGAACACGGGCGTCACGGCCACAGCCAGGACACAGGCGGCCGACATGATGGCCCGAGACATTTCGTTCTTCATGGTGTTGCGAGCCTGCTGACTTCTCGGGCGGAAGCGGGGGCCGACCCGGTGGCCGGCCCCCGTACCGCGCTGAACTACGTGCGCTGAAACTACTTGCCGGGAGTGGGTGTACCACCGCTGGCGCTGATCAGCGCCTGGATGAAAGGCAGCGCAGCGTTGCTGAGGCTGCCCGCACCGGTTTCCAGCAGTTCGTAGAGAGAACCCATGCTGCTTTACTCCTGTTGGTGAGAGGGGGTTACGGGAAGAAGGCTTCTACCGAGCCCAGGAAAGTGTGGAGCAGGCCGTCGCCCTCGGCAGCGGAACCCAAAGCTGCGATGGCGATCATCAAAGTCTCGGTCAGCGAACCCATGGTCTATCTCCTTGCTTGATTGTCGATCTGGGAAATGCTCGGCTAGCCGCCGACGGGCGTGCCGCCGCTCGCGGTGATCAGCGCCTCGATAAAGGGCAGCGAGGCGTCACTCAGGCTGAGGACGCCGGATGCGAACAGTTCGTAGAGAGATCCCACTTGTTACTCCTGAAGACGGGGAGATTCGGCGCCGGGCTGAATCGAGGGTTGAGACGAGCTCTGGGATTACGGGAAGAAGGATGCCAGCGAGCCCAGGAAAGTTTCGAGCAGGAGGTCGCCCTGGTTCGCGGAAGCAAATCCGCCCAGTACGCCGAGTAGTAGCTCTTCGAACGAGCCCATTGTGTTTCTCCTTTAGTCATCACGATCGAGTAGATGATGTGATGCGGGTAACGTAGCGCCGCTTGTGAGATGTGGCAACCCACTGTTTCACTCACTGTGAATCGTTCATTTTTTTCCTTCCTGGTGGAAGCTGCGCGGTGGTTGCCGTGTGGCCTGTCAGAACTACGTGTGACCTGTAGTTACTGCGACTGTCTGGCACAGCAAGCGGGCTCCCGCGTTGTGAACGAACCCGTTCGTGACGAGTTCGTCAAGGAGGCTTGATAGTGGCAGATGGTGGCCTGATCTGCTGCAGCTTCGAGTATCGGCAATCGGATGCGCTGTTCGGCGGCCGTGTCGCCTCCGGGTGAGCCCCTGGCGATCGCGGTGTCGGTGCGGCTGCACAGCGGGTCACCTCTCGGTGGCGGACCCTGTGTCGAGTGCGGTCATCGCCCCGAACGGCTGTGGCCCGGGGCGCTGTCGGCGGTCCTCCTATTTCTGTTGTCCGATACGTTCGGATTGATGTGGGTTTGCTATTGAAATGCTGCGTATTACTGGATCAGTACTTTCGTGCCGTTGCTGACCGAGTGGCCAAATGAATTGCGCAATCGCGTCCGGAATTTCTCGATCAGCGCGCCAGTGGCGAATAGTCGTGTGTGATCGGAAAATCACCCTTCCGGAAATGGGGCTGCCGTCGGCCGGGATTGTGGGCCGCGCCAGATGCGCGCCGGAATTCCGCTGACCAGATCCCGGCGCCGCAACACCTGGATGCGCCACGGAGCGAGGCGAAGCACCTGGAAGGCGGGGTCATCGGGGCCCTGCCAGAACTGCCCGGGGTCGTAACCCGCACCGGGCGGGCTGCCGTGCCGGTACAGGTCCCACACGTGCGCGCGCTCGTCGGGGTCATCGGTCCATTCCGCGACCGTGTCGACCGAGACGGTGTTCTGGGCCGGGCTCCAGTAGGAGAACCCCACGTGCGGATTTCCCGCGATGTGGGCGTCCTTCACCGGCGTGCGGTAGGTCCCCAGCCAGCCGACCGGGAGCTCGGCATCGGTTTCCCAGACCGGGATCAGCACGCGCGAGCGTGGTCGGCCCTTGGCGTCGACGGTGGTCATGGTCGCGTAGTTGACGGCGCCGACGATGGCGTCGAAATCGGGCTTGATATCGGCGAAGGTGTGGACGGTGGCACGACTGCGAGTACTCACTGCTGCTCCTCGATGCGTTCGAGCACGACGACCGGAATCGGCTGCGCGGCCAGTCGTGCGTAGTGCCGGTAGACCGGTGCCTGCGCGAGCATCAGCTGCCAGAGCCGTTGATACTCAGCACCTTCGGGCACCCGGGCCCGTACCCGGAACCGGTCGGCTCTGACCTGGACCTGCGCCTCCGGTGTGGCGAGCAGGTTCCGGTACCACTGGGGGAGTTCGGTCCGGCCGGGCACGGACCCGGAAGCCACAAGGACCAAGCGGTCGCCGTCGCGGCCGAAGAACAGTCCGGTGCGCCTGCGCAATCCGGTGCGGCGGCCGACGGTGGTCAGGACGAGGTTGGTGGTGCCGCCTTCGAGGAAGCCGTCGCGCCCGTCGGTGGCGAGGTAGCGGCGGACGTGGTCGGTCACCGAGGGATCGGGGCTGTCGGTCACGGTGTGTGTCATGGGTTCACCGTGCGCCGAGGGGCTTCGGACGAACTCAGGGTCGACTCGAGGTCTGCGCGGGTCGATACCGGTGCGCGCCACTGCCGACCGTCGAGGCTCGGTAGCGGCGAGCTGGGGCGGCTGCCTCAGTGCAGGTCGGCGGACTCCGGACGGTGCAGCGTGCGAGGGTCTGCTGACCTGCCGTCCGCGAGTTCGGGGGCGAACCGGTCCGCACCGATGTCGGCGATGATGCGTGCCTCGATCCGGTCGACATCCCCGCGTTCGGCCTCGGGCAGCGGTGCGCCGGTGGATCGGCGCAGGGTGTCGGCGGCGCCGAGTAGTTGAGCGGCGTGGGCGGAATGCCCTGCGAGCGAACGGGATCCGGCCAGGCCTTCGAGGGCTAGTGCGTGGGCGCGCGGGTCGCCGGTGTGTAGGGCGGAGTCGAGTCCGCGCAGGTGTAGTCGCTCAGCTTCGTCGGTATCGTCGGCGAGTTCGGCGGTGAAGCCCAGTTCGGTGAGGATCAGTGCGGCCCCGAAGTGCGACCCCGATCGCAGGTGCCAGTCCAGCCAGGCGCCGAGGTGTTCGCGGGCTGCCCGCAGGTCGCCGCGGCGCCGGGCGACCAGGCCGAGGCCGAGTACCGCGGATTCCTCGCCGACGAGGTGTCCCTGCTCGACGGCCAATCGGCGCGCCTGTTCGTGCAGTTCGGTGCTGTGCTCGAGTTCGCCGCGCAGCAACGCGAGTCGTCCGAGGGAGGTGAGTCGCTCGCCGACTTCGGTCCACAGGCCCAGTTCCTCGGCGGTGCTCAGGGCCGTCCGGTGGTGTTCGCGGGCGGCATCGAGGTCGCCGGTGACTTCGGCGTAGCTGCCGAGCAGGAATCCTGCGATGCCCTGCCCCCAGCGGTCGCCTGCCCGCGCGAACAGGTCCCGGCTTCGCTCCGCGTGCTCGCACATCCCCTCCAGGTCACCGCGGCCGAACGCCTCGCGCGCCAACGATGCCGAGGCTGCCGCGACACCCCAGTCGGCACCGTGGGCGGCGAAGGCAGCGCGCAGGTCGTTCGCGTCATCCATGCCCTGCTGCGCGGCGAACCCGGAGTGCACGTGCGCGAGATACCACCGGGCGCGCAGTTCTGGGAGGGTTGTCTCGTCGGCTGGTTCGGGGAAGCGTGTGTCAGCGGTGCGGCCCGCGCCGAGTTCGAGGGCCCTGCGCCACAGTTGGGCCACCCGTCGTGCGTCCGCAGCCGACCCGATTAGGTGGCCGCTGGACTTGTGGCCCTCCTCGATACTCGGAGTCGTCGCGGCGGTCGTGAAAGGATCGCTCGCAGTCGAGATGTCCAGTGCGAGGCCGATCGATCGGATGCCTTCGGTCAGCCGCCCGCGCATCACCCAGTACCAGGCGAGTGCGTTGACCAGTCGCAGCGCGTCGGTGGATCTGCCTGCGGCACGGGCTGTTTCGAGCGCACGGCGCAGATCGGCCGACTCGGCGTCGAGGCGGGCCAGCCACCGGCGCTGGTCGCCGGTGCGCAGGTGCTCGTCGGCGCGCTCGGCGAAGGCGAGGTAGTAGGCCAGATGCCGCAGCCGCGTCTCGGATTCCTCACCGCGCTCGC
Source organism: Nocardia sp. NPDC058705 (assembly GCF_042749305.1). Classification (NCBI taxonomy): domain Bacteria; kingdom Bacillati; phylum Actinomycetota; class Actinomycetes; order Mycobacteriales; family Nocardiaceae; genus Nocardia; species Nocardia sp. NPDC058705. Next base: position 273,951 of record NZ_JBHYRN010000003.1, read on the forward strand.
GCAACTGGTCGACACCGTAGGCGGCTATCGACTTCAGCAACCGATAGCGCGGGCGGACATCGGCGGCGGGGGTGATGATCAGGGAACGGTCGACCAGGCGGGCCAGCAGATCGGCGACGTCGGCGCCGGCGATGTCGCAGACCGCCTCGGCGGATTCCAGGGTGGCGCCGTCGGCATGGACCGAAAGACGGCGCAGCACAGTGCGTTCGGGTTCGTCGAGGAGTTCCCAGCTCCAATCGATCACCGCGCGCAGGGTGCGTTGCCGGTCGGGCGCATCCCGATAGCCCGACGACAGCAGGGTGAAACGGTCCTCGATCCGTTCGGCGAGTGTGTGCACGCCGAGCGCACGGACCCGAGTCGCCGCCAGTTCCAGTGCGAGCGGCAGGCCGTCGAGATGGGCGACGATCGTTGCGATGGCCGTGGCATTGTCGACGGTGACGGTGAAGCTGGGCGCGCTCGCGCGGGCGCGGGCGACGAAAAGCTGTGCGGCAGGCGATATTTCCACCTCGGCGACCGTCGATGCGCCGGTGTGCGCGGCCAGCGGTGCCACCGGCCAGATATTCTCGCCCGCGATGTTCAGCGGCACCTGACTGGTGACCAGCACCCGCAATTCCGGTGCGGCGGCCAGCAGGCGCGACACGATCGCGGCGGCTGCGTCGACGACGTGCTCTCCGTTGTCCAGCACGAGCAGCACCTGCTTGGCACGCACCGCGTCGGCGAGACGGTCGAGCTGGGTTCCGTTGTCGGGCACCGGGAACGGGCTCGAACCCGCGGAATCGTCGCGAACGTCGAAGGCCGCCGCCACGACCTCGGTGATCGTCGTCAACGCGCCGTTCGGATCGTCGCCGAGGCACAGACCGGCGAGCTCGACGAACAGAACACCGTCACGCGCGGGATGCGCGGCGGCGGTGGCCAGGGCGAGGCGGGTCTTACCGACGCCGCCCGGTCCGGTCAGGGTGACCAGTCGTTCGGCGCGAATCAGCGCGTCGATCCCGGCGAGGTCGTCGGCCCGCCCGATCAGAGAGGTAGCAGGCGCGGGCAGGCTACGACGCGGCGTCACCGGTGTCGCGGGCGCGGGCCGCACCGGCGCACCGAGTGACGGATCCTGTTCCAGCACAGCGCGATGCAGTGTGGCGAGCTCGGGACTGGGGTCGAGGCCGAGCTCCTCGGCCAGATGTTCGCGCAACCGCCGGTAGGAGTCGAGGGCTTCCGCGTGTCGGCCCGACCGGTACAGCGCCAGCATGTGCGCGGCCCGCAACCGCTCGCGCAGGGGGTGGAGTTCGGTGAGCTCGCCGAGTTCATCGGCGACAAGGTCGTGTTCGCCGAGCGCGATCCGGGCCTGCGCGAGTTCCTCGACCGCCGTGAGCCGCTGTTCCTCGAGCCGCAGCACCGGGATTCGGGCGAAGTCGTAATCGGTGAGGTCGGCCAGGACCTCACCACGCCACAGGGCGAGTGCTTCGGCGAGAAGCGTTGCCCGAGTGGCAATGTCGTCGGTGTCGCGCGCGCGATGGAGCAACTGCCCGAACACTTGCGAGTCCACCGAACCGGCGGTGACGTCGAGGAGGTAGCCGGGGGCGCGCGAGACAAGCAACTCCCGCCCGCCCGCTTCGGCGTCGCCGAGCACCCGCCGCAATTGCGAGGCCCGGGTCTGCAGGGAACCCGCCGGATTGGCGGGCAACGCCGTACCCCACAGATCCTCGACGAGGCGATCGGCGGGCACGATCCGGCCCGGCTCGACCAGCAGCGCGCCGAGCAGAACTCGCACCTTGAGCTCGGGAACCCGTACGGGGAGTCCGTCGTCGGTCCAGACCGTCAACGGACCGAGCACTCCGAAACGCATGTTGTCCACCCTAAACGGGTGCGCCGACAGGCAGCGGGGCGGCAGCTCGAGTCCGTCTGGAGTCGACCCGAAGGGTTCCCGAAGTGCGGCTCGGCACTGTGGGTCGCAGTTCGAATCGTCCTCGAAGGGAATCCTCCTGATGTCCGAGTTCACCGCAATCCCCGAGCGGGCCGGAACCCGCCAATGGCTGGGACTCACGGTCCTGCTCCTGCCGACGGTGCTGCTGTTCCTCAGCATGACCGTGCTGTTCCTCGCTACCCCCTATATCGCCGCCGACCTCGCGCCGACCAGCGGTCAACTGCTCTGGATCAACGACATCTACGGGTTCGTGATGGCCGGTTTCCTGGTCACCATGGGCACCCTCGGTGACCGGCTCGGCCGTCGCAGGCTGCTGCTGGCCGGTGCCGCGCTGTTCGGTATCTCCTCCGTGCTGGCCGCTTTCGCGCCCGGCCCGGATCTGCTGATCGCGGCACGTGCGCTGATGGGTCTGGGCGCGGCCGCCGTCATGCCCGCCACCTTGTCGCTGATCACCACGATGTTCCGCGACGACCGCCAGCGTGCCACCGCCATCGGACTGTGGGCGGCGTCGGTGTCGGCCGGTGTGGCGCTGGGCCCGCTGCTGGGCGGGCTGCTCCTGGATTCGCTGTGGTGGGGTGCGTCCATGCTGATCGGCGTGCCGGTGATGCTGGTCGTCGTGCTCGCGGTGCCCGCGCTGATCCCGGAATACCGTGCGCCACAGGCTGGTCGGCTCGACCCGATCAGCGTCGCGTTGTCGCTGGCCGCGCTGCTGCCGTTCGTCTACGGCGTGAAGAAGCTGGCCGAAACCGGGTTCGCGGCGGAATCGGTGCTCACCCTGCTCGCCGGTGTGGTGTTCGCGGTGGTCTTCGTGCGCAGGCAGCTGCGACTGTCGGATCCGCTGCTCGATGTGCGACTGTTCGCGAACCGGACCTTCAGCGGTTCGCTCGGCGTGTACATGCTCGCCGCCATCGCCCTGGGCGGGGTGTACCTGCTGTTCACCCAGTACCTGCAGCTGGTCGCCGCCCAGTCGCCACTACAGGCCGGACTGTGGATCCTGCCCGCCGCGATCGCGCTGGTCATCGTCTCCACCGTCACCCCGGCGATCGCCCGCCGCGTCCGCCCCGCCTACGTGATCGCCGCGGGCCTCGCGCTCTCGACCGTCGGCTACCTGGCACTCACCCAGGTCGACAGCGTGGCCGGGTTGCCACTGCTGATCGTCGGTTTCTACATCCTCTACCCGGGCATCGCCCCGGCTATGGCGCTGATCCCGGGCCTCGTCATCGGCGCTGCCCCGGCGGAGAAGGCAGGCGCGGCCTCGGCCGTGAACAGCACCGCCAGTGACCTGGGTGTGGCATTGGGTGTCGCGCTACTCGGCAGCGTCGGCGCGGCCATCTACCGCGCCGACATGTCCGATGCCGACGGCACCGCCGCGGAAACCCTTCCGGGAGCACTGAGTTCAGCCGAATCACTACCCGCCGACGTCGCCGACTCGCTCGTCCTCGCCGCACGGGAAGCCTTCACCAACGGCCTGAACACCGCCGCCTGGACCGCTGCTGTGCTGTCGGCCGCGGCTGCGGTACTGGCGGTGGCGATGCTGCGCCGGATTCCCGCCGGTGCGACTGTCGTACCGGAAACCGAAGAGCCAGTGAATGTTCCGGCCGATGACGCGGTTGCCGAGCGTGGCACTGTCGCCGTCTGACCGCCACGCGATCCGCAGCGCCTCATGGTGCTGCGGATCGCTCGCGTCGGCACTGAAGGGCTTGTACTGCTGGCTATTTCAACGCTCGGCCAGATCGTGCGGTGTCGTGCGGCCGGTGACGAGCATGAGCAGCTCCGCAGCGGTGCCGATGATCGCCGTTCCCTTCCCCGCGGTCCAAGCGGCATCGGTGGCGGTCAGTGCGTATCCGGCCAGTCGGCGCTGCGCGTGGAAGGGTGCGCCCATCGTCCACACCCGGTCCAGGGACAGTTGTGCCGCCGTCGGTGGCAACACCCGATCGAGCCCCAGTGGGACGGCGATGTCCTGGCCGTGGACCAGTAGATCCATCAGCCGGTCGATCGGCGTGGTGCCGATCGGAATGGCCCTGGAGTCGATGGTGGCGTGGAGTTCGGCGAGCAACGCGGCGGTCGGGGTGCGGTCGGCGTGCCGAATCGCGGTGTCGCGGATGAGACGGTCGATGTTGCCGCGAGCCCGGATCAGATTCACCAGCAACGAGGCGATCGTGACCCGGGTGGCCAGCACCAGATGAGCCACCACATCCCTGACCCGCCACCCCTCGCACAGCGACGCGGTTTCCCACCCCGATTCGGGCAGCTCGCGCAGCAATTCGACCAGCGTCGATCGCTCCTGAGCCACTGCCTCCCAGATCGTCTCGGTCATGGTGTCCTGTTCGGTCATCGTCGAGTTCTCCTTCGTATGAGCGTTGTCGGTACCGTAGGAGCTCCACCGAGGTGGAGGTGCCAGCGAAGGTGACCCACATCACAAATCTGACGATCGGCGAGCTTGCGACCCGGACCGGCGTCGCGGTGCGGACCATCCGGTTCTACTGCGACGCAGGCCTTCTCGACGCCGCCCGCACGCCCACCGGTCACCGCGTGTTCGAACCCGGTGCGGTCGATCGTCTCCTGCTGCTGCGTCGTCTGCGTTCCTTCGGCATCGGACTGCCCGCGATCGAAGACGTGCTGGACGGCACTCGGTCGATCATCGAGGTCATCGCCGCCGAACGAATCGCCGTCGACGACGAACTCGACGCGCTGAACCGACGCCGGGCACTCCTGCGCGCCGTCGAATCGGCCGCTCCCCACGCACAGGTCGAGCACCTGAATCTGCTTGCCGCCGTGCTTGATCCGCACGCAGCCCACGATGTCCTCGTCGCCTTCTGGCGCCGCCAGCTCACCCCACTACCGGCCTCGGTCATCGACGACTTCCTCGGAATGAACGTCCCGCAACTGACCGCCGACGCCCGCCCCGAACACCTCGTCGCCTACGCGGAACTGATTGCCGCAGTGTCGAACCCGGAAATCGCCACCGCCATGTACAACACCATCCGCCACCGCAGCACCCCTGGCATCCGAGACGAACGTCGTCTCCTGTTCGATATCGCGGACGCCTGTGTCGCCGCGGCACCCCTGGTAGCCGCGGGCCGTCCACCGCATCCGGGCGCGGAACTCGACCACTACGTCCGCATCCACGCCACCGCTCGCGCCCGCCACGACACCCCGACCTTCCGCCGCCAACTCCTGGCCGACGCCGCAGGTGCCGACGATCGAATCCGCCGATACTGGCACCTCACCGCGACTCTCACCGCCGAACCCGTCACCTCCGGCGCCGCCCAACTCTGGCTCTTCGACGCCTTGGCCGCTTCGGTGACGCGAAAAGGGGAGGCCGATTGAACCGGCCTCCCCTTTCTCGAATCAGAACTCAGGGAACAACTTCGACGATGTCGCCCGGTTCCAGCCACTCGTAGTGCGCTTTCGCGCCTTCCGGGGTCAATCGGATGCAACCGTGGGACTGCTCCTCGGTGGGTCCGATGTGGTAGGCGATGTCGCCGTTGAAGAACACCGCGTATTCCATGGGGGCGTTGTGCAAGGTGCTCCAGTGGAACGGCTTCTTGAACGCCACCTTGAAGACTCCGGGGGGCGTTTCGTAGCCGGGACGGCCGTGGGACATCGGGCTGGGTCCGAAGGTGACCTTGCCGGCGTCCATCAACCACGCGTTATTGGTCGACAGCTGCAGGCAGGCACGGGCTTTCTCGCTGCACGGCGCCACGACCGGCTCCGGCGGCGGGGTGGGAATGATGGCGGGCACGCCGGGCACATCGGGCCCGCCTGGCCACAGTGGTTCGGCCTGCACGGGCGCTGCGACCGCGGATCCGACCACCGCCGCGCACATCGCCGCCTGCGCGGCCCACCGGGGAATACGACTACTACTCACGAAATCTTGCCTCTCTCGCCGCGCCCACCCCTGGTCGTCGTACGCCCAGAACATGAGCTATCACCATCGACACAAGCCTCGGAACATAGAGGTACAGCGATCATGGAGTATTGCGATCGTGTTGAGCAAGCTCGGGGCCCGGCTACCGGCGCGTCACCTGTAGAAGCCCGCTGAGCTGCTCGGTCACCTTCGGGTGCCTCGGTTTCGGAAAAGTGCGTTCTTCCACGTCAGCGCAAACTCTCTTATGGTTACTGAGGAACCACAAGTAACCGAGAGAAATGAGATAGCGAATGTCCATCACCCTGGTGAACCCGAAGGAACTGCCTGCGATCGAGCTCTACCACCAGGTGGCGGTCGCGACCGGTTCGCGGACGGTCTACATCGCGGGCCAGGTTTCCTGGGATGCCGACGGAAAGACGGTCGGCGCGGGTGATCTCGCAGCCCAGATCGCGCAGTCCTATCGCAATGTCGGTATCGCGCTGGCGGAGGTCGGTGCGACGTTCGCCGACGTGGCGAAGCTGACCGTCTACGTGGTCGACTGGACTCCGGACAAGATGGGCGCGTTCGTCGAAGGGCTGAGCAGGGTCGCCGCGGAACTGGGAGTAGCGCCCGTGGCTCCTGGCACGCTGATCGGCGTCGCGGCTCTGTCCGACCCCGACCACCTCGTCGAAGTCGAGGCGATCGCCGTTCTGGATTGACGCACTTGACCACTTAGGTAAGCCTGACCTACTCTTAGGTCGGCGTACGGATGAGCCGGTGGTCCCGAGGGCTGCGGTCGACCCCCTCATCCAGCCGCGGCGGGCTCTGTTTCCCAGACGGAGCCCGCCGCTACGTCTTACCGGCCGATCCGCACCGAATCCGATGGTGTAAACCGGACGGTATGAGCGAAACGTCCCAGTCCATGGCCGATCTGACCCCCGAGCTGATGAACAAGTTCGGCGAAGGCACCTTCACCGACCTCATCGGCCTGCGCTTCACCGAGATCAGCCCCGACCGGGTGCGCGGCGAATGGGACGTCCACCCCCAGCTCTTCCAGCCCGCGGGCATCCAGAACGGCGGCGTGTACTGCACCGTCATCGAAACCCTCGCCAGCGTGGGCGGCGGCGTCTGGTTCGGCGACCGCGGCCAGGTCGTCGGCGTCAACAACAACACCGATTTCCTGCGCGCCGTCCGCGAAGGTCTCCTCACGGCCGAAGCCACCCCCATCCACCGCGGTCGCAGCCAGCAACTCTGGGTAGTCGTTGTCACCGACGCCGAAGGCCGCACCGTCGCCCGCGGTCAGGTCCGCCTCCAAAACCTCGCTGCCTGAGACTCAGGAAGGCCCGCGGCCCGCGGCAACCTTTCCTGCCACATGACGCACATCGCGGTGCGAGATCAGCCATTCGCCCTCGTACTGCTCGAACTCGTCCTGCACGAGACCGATCACGACCCAGTCGGCGGGCCTGCCCACGTCGGTGCTCGAAAACCAGTGCCAGACAGTGGCATACGCGGTGAGCAGCGGCCGGTCGCCGTCCCATTCGATGGTGGCCTGGCCGATCACGTGAGCCACCGGAGAACGCTGTGATTTCGGCACCCGGCTCATGTGCTTCGTGAACGAGTCACGTCCGTGGAACAGCACGGGTGGGCCGGGCATGATCCGGTACTCGATCAGTGCGTCGGGGGTGAAGCACTCGGAGAAGCGTTCGCTCTGCTGGGTATCGGCGATGCGGAAGAACTTGTAGAACGTCCGGAAGATCGCGCGCTCGGCTTCGATCGTGGCGAGCAGGGTGTCGGTCACATCGGGTCCTCGGTGTGCGTGCGGGTCAAGGGCTTTCGTAGGCGCGCAGGAACGTGTCGACGCCGCCGGCCGCGACGGTGCGCATCTCGGCGGGGGAGACCTTGCGGGTGCCGAGCCGGGTGCGCCCCTCCATCGGTCCGGTGATCAGGACCAGGAACTGTTGCGCCGCGGTCGCCGGGTCGCAGGCGCGCAGGCGACCCGACAGCGACAGGCGAGCGAGCCGGTCGGCGAGCGCGTCGCCCAGCTGGTCGGAGGTGCGGCTCATGACGAGGTCGATCAGGTCGGGGAACTGGGCGACCTGCGCGTAGGTCAGCCACCGCAGGGCGCGCGACTGATCCGAACAACAGTTGCGGATCAGCCGGTACGCCACATCTTCGAGTGCCGCACGCAGGTCCGCACCCGGGTTTCGCAAGCGCTCCACGATGGTCAGGTTCTCCGCCAGCACATTGTCGGCGACGGCCGCCAGCGCGTGCCGAAACAGTGTTTCCTTGTCGGTGAGGTGGTTGTAGACGGTCGGTTTTGCGACCCCCGCCTCGTCCGCGATCTCCTGCAAACTCGCCGACGCGTAACCCCGTCGCGCGAACACGGTGAACGCGGCGGTCAGAATCGCCTGCCGCTTGTCGATCCGCCCGCGCGAAGCGGTCCGCCTGTCGCCTGTCGTCACTCTCGTAGCGTAGCGTGATTCCGGCCGAAAAGTTGCCTCACTGGTTCAATTCGATGAACTCGGATGGATAGCCTTCGATCAGGCAAAACCGGCGATGTGGTCGGCGACCAGGAACGTGACGAAGATGAGGACAAGTGCCAGTAAGGGGAAGGGCAGTACCGGGATTCGCCATCGGTAGGCGCCGAGCGCGATGAAGACCGGGGTGAGCACGAGGATGGCGAAGGAGCCGCCGTAGAAGATCCACTGCGCGACGGCGACCGACGGGGTGTGGCACCCGCCGTAGTGGGCGCCACAGGTGTTGTTCGACGTTTCGAACGCGGCGGTTCCCAGCACGTGCAGGAACATGAACATCGTTGTGCCGACGGTCAGTACCAGCAGTGCGAGGAATGCGGCCATGGCGTCGGAGCTGGACTGGGATTGTCGACTGGGCGATGCGGGGAGATGTTCGGTCACCAGTCGAGGTTCGCTGAGCGGCGCATTTCGCGACAGGGTAGAACTACGTGTCAGTCGACGGTAGTGATCCGCCAGCCGTCGCGGTTGAGGACGTCGACGATGAGGGCGGCGATGTTCCAGGCGTCGTCGTCGCCGCGATGATGGGTGCCCTCGAGGGGGATGCAGGCGATCTGTAGCGCGCGGTCCATGCCCGGGCGGCGCTTCAAGTCGTAGGACTCGGCGAACACCTGCTTGGCGTTGGTGTGTTCGGAGCTGAACGGGTATTCGACGTCGGCGGCCGCGCACTGGGTGCGAAACTGCTTGCGGTCGTAGTCACCCCAACTCGCCCACGGCCGCTCACCTGCCGCGAATTCGGTTGTCAGCAGCCGGCACGCCTCGGCGAAATCGACGCCCGCGTCGACCTGTTCCTGGGTGAGCGTGGTGAGTTCGGTGCAGAAATCACTCACTGTGGACCGGGTCGGGCGCACGATGATTCCGTGCTTGCTCACTCGGGTTCGAGTCGCGAGATCGACTACGGTGATGCCGATTTCGATGATCTCGTTGGTCTGGCCGGAGGGCGGGTCGCCCAGCCAGCAGGTGGCTTCCACGTCGACCACGTTGAGCAGTCCGGTCCATTCGGTCATGCGACGACAGTACTGGTCGATTGTTGGTGAGCTCCAGCGATATTCGCAGGCGGGGCACCGCTACAACCAGCGTGCGACGCCGCCGTTGCTCGAGCAGGTTCCGCTGCGATTCTTGCTGTAGGAGTACTCGCCGTTGTTGCACAGCGCGGTGGCGCCGGGTGGTGGTGACGGTGCGGATGCCGGGGTCGGGACGCAGGTGCCGTCGGCGTTTTCGTAGGAGCCCGGACCGCATTCCTCGTACGAGCCTTGGGTCGTAGTGATGTCAGGCGGAGTGGTGGTCGTGGTGACCTCGGGCGTCGTGGTGGGCGGTGCCGTCGTGGTGGGACGTGGGGTGGTGGTCGGCGCGACGTCGGCGCTCGAGCAGAGTCGCGGCAGCGACGGTGGCGAGCACGTGCCTGACCATGGAACTTCACCAGGTTTCAGCAAGAGGGGAGTAAGTAATGTTTGTTTGCTATCGGCACGCTCGGGTTCTTCGTTAACATCTCGTTAACCAGCTCCGGGTAGTCCCCGGTCGCGGTGCCTGCGGTCGGCGCGGGGTCGGTGGGACGTGCCAGAATGTCGCTCACCGACCACGACCCGCCGAGGAGAGAACGTATGCGCCTGTCGCCGCACGAGCAGGAACGGTTGCTGCTGAGTTATGCGGCCGAGCTGGCGCGCCGGAGGCAGGCGCGGGGGTTGAAGCTGAACCACCCCGAGTCGATCGCGTTGATCACCGATCACGTGCTCGAGGGGGCGCGCGACGGGCGGACGGTGGCGGAGCTGATGTCGTCGGGCCGGTCGGTGCTCACCCGCGAGGACGTGATGGACGGCGTGCCCGAGATGATCCACGACGTGCAGGTCGAGGCGACGTTTCCGGACGGGACCAAGCTCGTCACCGTGCACCACCCGATCGGATAGGCGACGCGCATGATTCCCGGTGAGTATCTCTGTGCCGAGGGCACGATCGAACTGAACGCGGGCGCGGTGCGCGTCGAACTGGATGTGGTCAACACCGGCGACCGCCCCGTTCAGGTGGGCTCGCACGTGCATTTCCCGCAATCCAACGCGGCACTGGAATTCGACCGCGAGGCCGCCCACGGCTATCGGCTCGACATCCCGGCAGGGACCGCGGTTCGCTTCGAACCCGGTCTGCCGCAGCGGGTTTCGCTGGTTCCGATCGGCGGCACTCGCGAGGTCTACGGCATCAGCATGAACCCGCCGGGGCATCTCGATGCCTGAGTCACACGAAAACCATTGTGCGGCAGCAGAGTCGCCGCGACGTCCGGGAGAGAACCGATGACCGAACTGAGCCGCGCCCGCTACGCCGAACTGTTCGGTCCCACTACCGGTGACCGAATTCGCCTGGCCGACACTGACTTGCTGATCGAGATCACCGAAGATCGCAGTGGCGGGCCGGGACTCGCCGGTGAGGAAGCGGTGTTCGGCGGCGGCAAGGTGCTGCGCGAGTCGATGGGGCAGTCGCGCGCCACCCGCGCCGACGGCGCCCCCGACACCGTCATCACCGGCGTCGTCATCATCGACCACTGGGGCATCATCAAGGCCGACGTCGGCATCCGCGACGGCCGCATCTGCGGCATCGGCAAGGCGGGCAACCCCGACACGATGTCGGGCGTGCACCGCGACCTCGTTGTCGGCCCGTCCACCGAGATCATCGCAGGTAACGGCCGTATTCTGACCGCGGGTGCGATCGACTGCCACGTCCACTTCATCTGCCCGCAGCTGATGGACGAAGCGCTCGGCGGCGGCATCACCACCCTCATCGGCGGCGGCACCGGCCCCGCCGAGGGCTCCAAGGCCACCACCGTCACGCCCGGCTCTTGGCATCTGGCGCGGATGCTGGAATCCCTCGATCACTGGCCGATGAACATCGTGCTGCTCGGTAAGGGCAACACGGTGAGCCAGGAATCGATGTGGGAGCAATTGCGTGGCGGCGCATCGGGTTTCAAGCTGCACGAGGACTGGGGCTCCACCCCGGCCGCGATCGATGCCTGCCTCACCGTCGCCGACGCGGCGGGCGTGCAGGTGGCGCTGCACTCCGACACTCTGAACGAGGCCGGGTTCGTCGAGGACACCCTCGCCGCCATCGCCGGGCGCGGCATCCACGCGTATCACACCGAGGGCGCGGGCGGCGGTCACGCACCTGACATCATCACTGTCGCTTCACATCTCAACGTGCTGCCCAGTTCCACCAACCCCACCCGCCCGCACACCGTCAACACCCTCGACGAGCACCTCGACATGCTCATGGTGTGCCACCACCTGAGCCCGTCGATCCCCGAGGACCTGGCCTTCGCCGAATCGCGGATCCGCCCCTCCACCATCGCCGCCGAAGACCTCCTGCACGACCTGGGCGCCATCTCCATGATCGGCTCCGATTCCCAGGCGATGGGCCGCATCGGTGAAGTGGTGATGCGCACCTGGCAGACCGCTCACGTGATGAAGCGCCGCCGCGGCGCGCTGCCCGGCGACGGCGCGGCCGACAACGCCCGCGTGCAGCGCTATATCGCCAAATACACCATCTGCCCGGCGGTTTCGCACGGACTCGACGACGAGATCGGCTCGATCGAGGTCGGTAAACTCGCCGACCTGGTGCTGTGGGAGCCGGCATTCTTCGGTGTCCGCCCACACGCGGTCCTCAAGGGCGGCATGATCGCCTGGGCCGCGATGGGCGACGCCAACGCCTCCATCCCCACCCCGCAGCCCGTCCTCCCGCGCCCGATGTTCGGTGCCGCCGCCCCCGCCGCCGCGGCCACCTCCCTGCACTTCGTCTCCGAACAGGCCATCGACGACGGCCTCGCCAACCGCCTGAACGTGCGCCGAAAGCTGGTGCCGGTCAAGAACGCTCGCCGCGTCACCAAGGCCGACATGCCCCACAACGACGCCATGCCCCACATCGAAGTGGACCCCGACACCTTCACCGTCCGCATCGACGGCGAAGTCTGGGCCGAAGAACCCGCCACCGAACTCCCGATGGCCCAACGCTACTTCCTGTTCTAGGGCCGTCCCGTTTGCGTCGGAGGGCTCGGGTAGTCTCGGCGCGATCCGAGCGGGGCGGGTTTCGACACGTCTGGCGTCGCAGAGTGCCGGAGGCTCCGGCGGAGGGGAAACAACGTCATGGACGACCTGAACAATGCCGCCGCGGAGATGTCGCGCTGGGCGGAGGATCTGGAAGCCAAAGCGCAGCGCTATCAGGAACTGCACACCAAGATGACCGCGGTCAGCGTCACCGACACCTCGGCGGACGGCCGGATCAGCGTCACCGTCGACGCCAACGGGTCGACCACCGCGATCACCCTCGCCGCCGCGGTCCGCGGCATGGACCCCACCGCCGTGGCGACCGAGCTCATGGCGTGCACGCATCGCGCCCAGGCGCGCCTGCGCGATCAGGTCACCGGCCTGGTCCATGACACTGTCGGTAGCGACGAGGCAGGCGAGGCGATCGTCGGCCAGTACAGCGACCGGTTCCCCGACCTCGACCCGACGTCGTCGGCGCCCGTCGCGCCACCCGCTGCGCCCGCCACACCGGCTGCTCCCGCGGCTCCGTGGCCGCCCGAGCCCGATGCTCCCGCGACCCGCAAACCCGACCGTGACCGGGTGGTCGCGCCCGAGGAGCCGTCCGACGAGGACATGTTCTACCAGCGCAAATCCTGGCTGCAGTAGCCACCGCAACATCTCGGCACATATTCGAGGGAACCGAACGGTGCCGGGGCGCGTCCAACTAGATCGAGAGGGTTAGCGGACTCGACCGAGTTCGCCGGAGGAGGGATTCTGCGTGACCAGTCTGGTGAATGTGAACTTGGATGCGATCAGGTCGCAGGCCTGTTCGGTGGACGGGGTGTCCGGTGGGGTCGCCAAGGCCCTCGAGGCGGTGAACTATCTCGCCCACGCCGACGACGGGTACGGCCTGCTCGTGAAGCCGTACGCGGTGATCACCCTCAATTCGCTGCACGACGAGATCCTCGAGACGCTCGCCCAGCTCGACACCCTGACCGCCGAGATGCCGGGCAAACTGCGCACCGCCGCCGACACCTTCGAATCGTGTGACACCACGCGGGCGGGCGATCTGGCCGGAAAGACCGCTGAGATCGACAGGAGGGTCTGACCATGGCCGACGGACCCAACGCGGCGGGCACATTCCTCAACGAGAACACGGTCCTGCCCGGCACGGTGAGCACCTTCGACGACGGCGAAGCGCCGCAGAACGACCTGCTCGCAGACGGTGTCGACTACCGCGACACCTATTACCAGGAAAGCAATTTCCTGTTCAGCAACGTAGGAACCCCCCAGGGCGGGGACGAGCCCAACGCCGGCATCTTGAAAGGCACGCTCCAAGGCGACACCTGGGAGAACGGTCTCGGGGCGTACAACGCGTTGACCGGCGACGGATCGATCATGACCAAGGTCGACGCCATCTCCAAAGCGGCTGGTACCGCGGGTGATTGGGCGTCTGCGGCGTCGATGTTCGGTAAGGCGATCAAGGGCACCTCCACGCTGGCGAAGTTCGATCCGTTCAACTTCCTCGGCGCGCAGTTGATGAGCTGGATGCTCGAACACGTCGAACCGGTGCGCAAGTCTCTGGAATCGATCACCGGCAGTCCGGATATGGTCCAGGCGTATTCGGATTCGTGGACAGCGATCGCGAAACATCTCACGACGACCGCCGAGCAGTGGGCAACCGCGCTCGACAGCGGAATCGGGGACTGGGCAGGCGCCGCCGCCGAGGCTTATGTGGCCGCGGCGACAGATCTGACGGGCAAGATCGCCGAGAAGGCGGCCGTCGCCGAGGTACTGGCGGAATGCAACAAGTCGATGAAGGGCATCGTCGAGACGGTGCGTGAGATCGTGGTCGAGATCCTGAGCAATCTCGCCGGCATGCTCGCCGAGATGACCGCGCTGCTGATCGCTTCCGCGGGAACGGCCACCCCCGCGCTGATCGCCCGAGCGCTCTTCGATATCTCCCTGGCGACGATGACCGTTTCGCAGATGCTGCTGAAACTGTCGCAGGCATTGATCGACACGAAGATGCTGGCCCAGAGTGCGGTGAAGATCATCCAGGGAGTCACCGAGGTCGAGACAGCGAAGTAGCGACCCGACTCGACAAGCCGATATCCGCCGACCGTCGGTGGCAGACTGCGACTATGACGACCAACGATTGGGCCGATGTCGACAGTTATATCGTCAACACCCTGGTGGGGGACGAGGGGGTGCCCGCGCTCGCTGCCAACGCCGATGCGGGTTTGCCCGCTATCGATGTGTCCCCGCCCCAGGGCAAACTGCTGAACCTGTTGGCGCGCACCGCGAAAGCGCGGCGGGTGCTCGAGATCGGCACGCTCGGCGGGTACAGCACCGAGTGGTTGGCGCGGGCGGTCGGGGACGGCGGGCTCGTTGTCACGTTGGAATTCGAGCCTCGCCATGCCAAGGTCGCCAGGGAGAATCTGGATCGGGCCGGGGTGGGGGAGCGGGTCGAGATTCTGGTCGGGGCGGCCCTGGATACGTTGCCGGGGGTAGCCGAGGATCTGACCGAGCCGTTCGACCTGGTCTTCATCGACGCCGACAAGGTCAACAACTCCAATTACGTGCAGTGGGCGTTGCGGTTGACCCGCCCGGGGTCGGTGATCATCGTCGACAACGTGGTGCGCGCGGGCTCGGTGGCCGACGAGCAGACCGAGGACCCGAATGCCAGGGCGAGCCGCGATCTGATCGACCTGCTCGCCGCCGAACCGAGTGTCGATGCCACCGTCATCCAGACCGTGGGCTCCAAAGGGTGGGACGGGTTCGCCTACGCGGTGGTCAACGGCTCCGCATCCTGAGGACCGGCACGGGTTCACCCACCGGCAACGCGCACGGCGGCTACTTGGCAGTTGGGATTCATCGCTGGTTATCTGCCGTGGTTAGCGTGATGGTTACTCGGAAGGAGTCCGGCGTCATGGAATTCCGACACCTCGTTTCGTTCATCACCATCGCCGAAGAGTTGCATTTCGGTCGCGCAGCGCAGCGCCTCCATCTGACCCAACCAAGTCTCAGTGCCCAGCTGCAGAAGCTGGAGAAGTCGCTGGGCGTCCAACTGGTCGCCCGCAACTCCCATGAGGTGCGACTGACCCCGGCGGGACGCGAGTTCGAACTCCAAGCCCGCCAAATCGTCGCCCAGCTCGACCGTGCCGCCCAAGCGGCCAAGGCTACCGCCGAAGGTCGTGCGGGCAGTCTCAGTATCGGATACAACCTGCCTGCCAGCAGACATGTGCTGCCGGAGGCGCTGACCAGAATGACCGAGCGCCACCCCGACATCGTGGTTTCGCTGTGGGAGAAGCGAACCGGCCCGCAGCTGGCCGGTCTCGCCGACGGATCACTGGACGTGGCCCTGGTCTACGGTCATCCCAGTACCGCGGACTTCCGCTATCGCCGTCTCCTGCATCGGGTTCCGCTGGTGGCTGTCGTCGGCCGACGACATCGCTGGGCGGACCGGCCAGGTGTCCCGTTCGCCGAACTGCAGAGCCAGGACTGCGTGTTGTTCGCGCGCGAGCAGTGTCCGGCGATGTACGACACGATTCTGCGTTCGGCGGCCGAGACCAGGATCTCGCTCAACGTCACCCACTCGGCCGACGACCCGGGCGCCACCGCGCACATCGTCTCGGTCCGCTCCCTCGTCGGGTTCGCCTCGCTACCGCGGGCGATTTCGATGGGAATGGGAGTGCCAGGCAGCAGTTCGGTGGCCGTGAAATTGTTCGACCCGGTGCCGACGTTGGATTTGCACGCGGTGTGGCGTGCCGAGGAAGCGAATCCCGCCGTGGCGCTGTTCCTGGAATGCATCGAATCCGCACAGATAGAGGATGTACGTGCGTTGTCGGCGTGAAATCGTCGATAGGACATGACTTTCGCGCGGTAGGAACAGCGATGGCAGCCGCGACGGGAATGGTTGTGGCCGTGAAGAATTCAATTCGTGAACTCAGTGTCTGTCACCGCGAACGGATTCGTTCCATCCGATACCTCCAGTCTCTACGCGATTGTTTCCGAAGCGGCGCGACGTGACCCCGCACGCCACAGTCTGTGTGCCGCCGACGGAACGCAGCTGACCACCGGCGAGCTGGACACCCAGGTCCGCGCACTCGCCTCGACACTGCTCGACCACGCAGTCGCCGCCGGCGACCGCGTGGCCGTGCTCGGCCGCACGAGCCTGGAATGGGCGCTGCTCGACTGCGCGGCCATGGCGATCGGCGCCGTGATCGTGCCGGTGTACCCGACCTCCTCCGCCGCCCAGATCGAACACATCCTGCGCGACAGCGGCAGCCGGTTCTTCGCCGCCGAATCCGCCGACGACGCCGCCCGGTTGACCGCGGCGGGGGCGAGCGGGCAGGTGTGGTCGTTCGACGAGATCGGTGACTGGGCCAAGGGTGCGCAGCATCCGGAACTCGACGCGCGGATCGCGGCGGTCGGCGCCGACGACCTGGCGATGATCGTCTACACCAGCGGCACCACCGGTCCGGCGAAGGGCTGCATGATCAGCCACCGCAACATGTACGTCACCGCCGCGAACACTTCCCGCCAGACCGGCTCGCTGTTCGACGGCACCACGGTGCTGGCGCTGCCGTTGTCGCACGTGTTCGGCCAGACGATCCTGTTCGCCTGCCTCTACGGCGGCAGCCGCACCCACCTACTGCCCGGTGTGCCCGATCTGGTGCCCGCGCTGGCCCGGCTGCGGCCGACCTTCCTCGCGCTGATTCCCTACGCGCTGGAGAAGATTCGCAAACACACCCGCGCGCTGCTCACCGAGGAGCAGGAAGCCGACGCGGTCGAGCGCGGCCTCGCCCTGCTGGCCGACGGCGCTGCGCCCACCGCGACCGACGACGCCGTGTCGGCCGCGTTCGGCGGTCGGCTGCGGTATGTGATCTCCGGCGGCGCCTCGCTCGACGACACCACCGCGGGCTTCTACGCCGGGTTCGGCGTTGTCGTCCTGAACTGCTACGGCCTGACCGAGGCCGCCACCGCGGTCACCGTGAGCGCGCCGACGACCAATCGGCTCGGCACCGTCGGCCGTCCGATCCCGGGCACCGAGGTCGGCATCGGCGCCGACGGCGAGGTGCTGGTCCGCGGTCCGCATGTCTCGCCCGGCTACTGGGGCGCGGCGGCCGATCAGCTTCCCGTCGACGACGACGGCTGGCTGCACACCGGTGACATCGGCGAACTCGTCGACGGTCACCTGCGGATCACCGGGCGCAAGAAGGAGATCCTGGTGACCTCCGGCGGCAAGAACGTCGCCCCGACGCCGCTGGAGGACCGGGTGCGGCTGCACCCACTGGTCAGCAACTGCATGGTGGTCGGTGACGGCCGCCCGTTCGTGACCGCGCTGATCACCCTCGATGCCGACCGCCTGGCGAAGTGGCGTGCCGAGAACCCCGACGACGACCCGGCCACCGTGGTCCAGGCCGCCGTCGACGACGCCAATTCACTGGTGTCACGCCCGGAATCCATTCGTGCGTTTTGCATCGTCGACGGCGATTTCACTGTCGACGCCGGCCTGCTCACGTCGTCGTTGAAATTGAAGCGGGCCATGATCGCCGAAACCTTTTCCGCCGAGATAAATCAGCTCTACGTGTCGCGCGGGTAACGCGACGCGAAATTCCCCCTCGTTCCCGCCGACGATAGCCGGGAGCGATCGGCCGATGAATTGCGGTGGCCCGCAGTGGTTTGCGCAATACATGGGCGACAGACTCGAAATCGGAATTCGACCAGCGAAAGTGATCACATCATGTATGACGTCATCGTCGTCGGAACCCGGGTCGCGGGCTCGCCCCTGGCCATGCTGCTGGCCCGTCAGGGTTACCGGGTGCTCGCCGTGGATCGTTCGACCTTTCCCAGCGACACACCGTCCACCCACTACATCCACCAGGCCGGTCTCGGCTTTCTGAAGTCGTGGGGTCTGCTCGACACCGTGGTGGCCACCGGCTGCCCGCCGATCCGCCACCTGAACTTCAGCTACACCGACATCGTGATTCCGGGCATGGCCGATCCGTCGGCCGACGGCATCGACGCCGTGTACTGCCCGCGCCGCACCGTGCTCGACGAGATCCTGGTCGACGCGGCGGGCGAGTCCGGCGCCGAGATGATCCAGGGTTTCACCGTCACCGGGCTGCTGCGCGACGGCGACCGGGTGGCGGGCATCCGCGGTCGCGTCGGCGACGGCCCGGAGCAGGAGTTCCGGGCCGGGCTGGTGATCGGGGCCGACGGCGCCAACTCGATCGTCGCCAAGGAGGTCGGCGCGGCGACCTACGAGGGTTCGCCCGCCGCCTGCTTCATCTATTACTCCTACTACGAGGGCGTCGACTGGGGCATGCAGCACCGCACCGGTTTCGGTGAGCAGCAGTTCGCGTCCTGGCCGACCAACGACGGGCTCGCCCTGGTCGCGGTCATGCGCAAGCGCGACCGGTTCCGCGACTTCCGCACCGACCCGGATGCGGGCGTGCAGGAGATCGTCGACCAGATCGATCCGGAGATCGGCGCGCGCCTGCGCGACACCGGCAAGCGCGTTGAGCCGTTCCGGCCGATGCTCTACCCGGACAACTACCGCCGCCAGTCCTTCGGTCCCGGCTGGGCCCTGGTCGGCGACGCCGGCTACCACAAGGACCCGTTCACCGGCTGGGGCATCACCGACGCGTTCAAGTACAGCCAGTTGCTGGCCGACCTGGTGCACGAAAGCCTCTCGGGCGCACGCCCGTTCGAGCAGACCATGCCGGAATACCAGCGCGAGCGCGATGCCCAGAGCGCGAGCACCTACGAACTGACCCAGTCGATCTCGGAACTGACCCTGACCCCGTACTACGACTCGGTCTTCCGCGCGGCGAGCCTGAGCCCGCACTACTCCAAGAAGTTCTTCGGACTGATCGCGGGCCTGTACCCGCCGGACAAGTTCTTCGGTGAGGCCGAGCTCAGCGCGCTCTACGAGGAGGTCGACTTCCCGGTCGCCGACCGGCACGTGGTGAACACCGCGGCGGTCCCGGCGTGATCTCGGCCGGCCTGACGGCGCTCGGGGACAGCTTCGTGGAGGGTCGTGGCGATCCCGCCGCGGCGGGTGGCTACCGGGGCTGGGTCTCGCGCCTCGGCGGTCAGCTCGGGCTGCGGCCCGCCGCGATCAACAACTTCGGTACCCACGGCGCCACGACCGGCGATGTCGTCGCGAGCCAGCTCGCAGCGGCGACGTCGTCGGCACGGGCCGGCCTCTACGGTGTGGTTGTCGGCGTGAACGACCTGGTCAGCGCCTATGACGAGAATCGTTTCGCCGACAACCTGTACACCGTCTTCAGCACCCTGCGGGCTCGGGAAGCCACCGTCTTCACGGCGAACTATCCCGATATCCCCGCCCGCCTACCCGTGCCGGACGGTTTCCGCGCCCTGCTGCGTGAGCGTTTCGCTACCGCCAACGATGTCCTCGCCCGGGTCACCGACGACACCGGGACACTGCTGCTCGATCTCGCCGCCAGGCCCGAATGGGCCACGGCGCAGATGTGGACCGCTGATGGTCTGCATCCGAGTCCGGTAGGCCACCGCCTGTTCGCCGCCACCGCGGCCGAACTGATCGCCTCGGCCACCGCCACCACCGTTGCCGCCTGAGAGGAACCTTTCGTGAGCGTCGAACGACGACTGGCACGCGACCCGATCGCCATTGTCGGGATGTCGGGTCTGCTGCCGAAGGCACACACCCACCGCGAATACTGGCAGAACATCATCGACGGCGTCGACTGCACCTCCGAGGTGCCCGCGTCGCGCTGGAGCTTGGACGACTACTACGACCCCGACCGGTCGGTGCCCGACAAAACCTATTCGCGCCGTGGGGCTTTCCTGCCCGAGGTCGACTTCGATCCGCTGGAGTTCGGCCTGCCGCCGAACCAGCTCGAGGTCACCAGCACCATGCAAACCCTGAGTCTGGGGGTGGCGCGTGACCTGCTCGCCGACGCGGGCGCGACTGGCTCGCAGTGGTACGACCCCGCGCGCACCGGCGTGGTGCTCGGCACCACCGGGCCGGTGCCGCTGATGCACCCGCTCGCCGCGCGCCTGTCCACTCCGGTGCTCGAGCAGGCCGCCCGTTCGGTCGGCCTGTCCGAGGGCGATGTCGCGGAGATCTCGCGCCGGTTCGTCGCCGCGTTCGCGCCGTGGGAGGAGAACTCCTTCCCAGGTCTGCTCGCGAATGTGGTGGCAGGCCGGGTGGCCAACCGGCTCGGACTCGGCGGCATCAACTGCACTGTCGACGCGGCGTGCGCGGCGTCGCTGGCCGCTATCCGCACCGCGATCGCCGAACTGCAGGACGGTCGCGCCGACATGATGATCACCGGTGGCGTCGACACCGAGAACTCGATCTTCATCTACCTGTGCTTCAGCAAGGTCGGCGCGCTGTCGCCGACCGGGCGGATCAGCCCGTTCTCGGCCGAGGCCGACGGCACGCTGCTCGGCGAGGGCATCACCATGCTCGCGCTGCGCAGGCTGGCCGACGCCCGACGTGACGGCAACCGGATCTATGCCGTGATCCGCGGTCTCGGATCGTCGAGCGACGGCCGTTCCAAGAGCATCTACGCGCCCCGCGCCGAGGGGCAGCGGGTCGCACTCGACCGTGCCTACGCCGACGCCGAGTGCTCGCCCGCCGATGTCGAACTGATCGAGGCGCACGCCACCGGCACCGCGGTCGGTGACAAGACCGAGCTGACCGCGCTCAAAGGCCTACTGGCCGAGGCGAGTTCGGAGACCGGGTTCGCCGCGCTCGGCAGCGTGAAGTCCCAGATCGGGCACACCAAGGGCGCCGCGGGCACGGCGGGGGTGATGAAACTCGCGCTGGCCCTGCATCAGAAGATCCTGCCGTCGACGATCAATGTCGACGCGCCCAACGACGAGATCGACGCCACGCGGACCCCGTTCTATGTCAACACCAGGACCCGGCCGTGGGTGCGCGATCCGCAGCGCCCGGCCCGTCGGGCGGCCGCCTCGGCAATGGGCTTCGGCGGCACCAACTTCCACCTCGTGCTCGAGGAGGCCGACGGCGAGCGCGGGCAGATTCTGCACCGCGTGCCCCGCGCGCACCTGTGGCACGCGCCGGACGTGGCGGGGTTGATCGACGTGGTCCGCAGCACCGAGGGCACCGACGGCGCCGACATCCCGGCAGGCCATGCCCGGATCGGTTTCGTCGCCGTCGACGAGGAAACCGCGGCCGACCTGCGCACGCTGGCGGTGGACGAGATGGTGCGCAATCCCGATGCGGCGCACTGGGATCACCCCGAAGGCGTCTACTTCCGCGCCGCGGCGCTGCCCGCGGTGCGGGTCGGCGTGCTGTTCGCCGGTCAGGGCAGTCAGTACGTGGACATGGGCCTGGACACCGTGCTGAACAACCCGCCCGTCGGCGCTGCCTTCGACGCGGCCAACGCGGCTTTCGTCGGCGCGCCCCAGCGTCTGGGCGCGGTGGTCTTTCCGCCGCCCGCGTTCACCGAACAGGTTCGCGCGGACCAGGAATCGGCCCTGCGGCGGACCGAATTCGCCCAGCCCGCGATCGGCGCGCTCGCGGCCGGACAGTTCCGGGTTCTCACCGAGTTCGGGCTGCGCGCGCACGGTCTACTCGGCCACAGCTTCGGCGAACTGACGGCGCTGTGGGCCTCGGGTGCGATGAGCACCGAGGACTTCTACACCCTGGCCCGGGCGCGCGGCGCGGCGATGACCGTGGCCGACGGGGTCGAGGCGGGCACCATGGTGGCCGTCAACGCGACGCGCGAGGACGTCGCCGAGGTCATCGCCGATCTCGACGACGTGTGGATCTGCAACCACAACGCCCCGGATCAGATCGTGGTCGGCGGCGGGCCGGACGGCATCGCCGCCTTCGCCGCGCGCAGCGCCGAAAAGGGTTGGACCACCAGGGATCTGCCGGTGGCTGCCGCTTTCCACACGCCCTACGTCGCCCACGCCGTCACCGACTTCGGCGCCGCGGTCGCCGAAGTCGACATCATCGAGCCGACGGTGCCGGTGTACGCCGACACCGCGGGCGCGTCCTACGGCGCCGACGTCGCCGCCAACCGGGCGACGCTGACAGCGCAGTTGCGCCACCCCGTCGAGTTCGTCGACGCGCTGCGGGCCATGCACGCCGACGGGTGCACCGTCTTCGTCGAATGCGGTCCGAAGCAGGTGCTGACCTCGCTGGTGCGGCGCACCCTCGGCGACGACGTGATCGCCTTCGCCACCGACTCCGGCCCCATCGGCAACGGCGACGTGGCGCTCAAGCGCGCCGCGGTGCGCCTGGCCGTGCTCGGTGTCGAGATCGCGGGGATCAACCGTCATGCCGCGCCCGAACCCCACCGGGCCGTTCCGACCGCGAACCGGATGACGGTGACTCTGTCGGCGCCGGAATACGTGCCCGACAGTCGCCGCAGGGCCTACACCGAAGCGCTGGCCGGGGACTACCGCGTCCAGCTCGCCGTACCCGCGGTGGCCGTCGAACCCGGAGCCGCCGTTGCCCCGGTCCCCGTATCAACAGCCGCGCCGCACTCGTTCGCGGCGCCACAACCGGTGGTAGCCCCGCCCGTGGAGGAACAGCTCGTGACCATCCCCGCCCCCGGCTCGTCCGAGTACCGGACGAGCGACTCGCTCGACACCGCCCTGGTGCAGCACCTCGACACCCACCGGCAGTACCTGGACG
This sequence comes from Nocardia sp. NPDC058705, assembly GCF_042749305.1. Taxonomy (NCBI): domain Bacteria; kingdom Bacillati; phylum Actinomycetota; class Actinomycetes; order Mycobacteriales; family Nocardiaceae; genus Nocardia; species Nocardia sp. NPDC058705. The sequence continues at coordinate 296,917 of NZ_JBHYRN010000003.1, forward strand.
GCCAGCTCGACCTGGCCCGTGGCCTGGCGGGAGCGCTGAGCAGCGGCACGCTCGACGAGAACACCCTGCGCGCCATCGAAGCGGTGAAGGACCACGGCATCGCGATCAGCGAAAGCCACTCGCGGGCAAGCGATGTGCTCGCTCAGCTCGCCGAGCTCGAGGGCGGTGCGCCGCTGACGGGCACCCGCACCGTGACCGCTACCCGGCCCGCCGCGCGGGCGATCACCGCCGCGCCCGCTGTGCCGGTGATCGCCGCCCCGGCGCCTACGCCGGAGCCCGTGCCCACCAACGGGCATGCCGCCCCGGTCGCTCCCGCGGCGAATGGTGCTGCCCCCGTGGCAGTTCCGGCAACGGCTCAGCACGCTGACACCGCACCGCAGACAGTCACCTCCGGCGCGGCCGCCGACGGCGCGATCACCGGTGACGCGATCCGCGCCGCGCTGCGCGAGGTGGTGGCCGACAAGACCGGCTACCCGGTCGAGATGGTCGACCCCACCATGGACCTGGAAGCCGACCTCGGCGTCGACTCGATCAAGCGCGTGCAGGTCATCGGCGCACTGCAGGAACGCTTCCCCTCGCTACCCAGCCTCGGTCCCGAGCAGCTGGGCACCCTGCGCACGCTGGACCAGATCGCGGACCTGCTCGTCGAGGCGGACAGCGCCACCGCACCTGCCACCGTCGCAGCCGCGCCCACCACCGCCGAGGCCGCCCCGGCCGACGGCGCCGCGACCGCCGACACCCTGCGCCAGGCGTTGCGCGAAGTCGTCGCCGAAAAAACCGGCTACCCGGTCGAGATGGTCGATCCGACAATGGATCTGGAAGCGGATCTGGGCGTGGACTCGATCAAGCGGGTCCAGGTGATCGGTGCGCTGCAGGAACGGTTTCCGAACCTACCCAGTCTCGGCCCCGAACAGCTCGGCACCCTGCGATCATTGGATCAGATCGTGGACGAGCTGGCCGGGGGTGATGTCCACCCAAAAGCTGAGGCCGCGGCCGAAACGCCGCGGCACGTCGTCGAACTCGTCGAGCTGGCACCGGTCGACCTGGCGGTCGATCCGTATCGCCTGGCAGGCCGCGCGCTGGTGGTCTGCCTCGATCCCTCGGCCGAGACCGATACCGAGGCGATCGAGGAGACACTGCGCGAACGCAGCTGGACGGTGCAGCGGGTAGGTCCCGCCGAGGCCGTGTCCGGCTCCGCGGACATCTGTGTGGTCGTGGCCGGTGTCGCCTCGGAATGGGCTCAGGCAGAGCGCATCCTGACCGAGGCGATCCTGCTCACCGGTCGGGTGGTGCCCGCTCTGCGCGCAGCGACCGACCGCGCCGGCTTCGTCACCGTCACCCGGCTCGACGGGCACCTAGGTCTGCTCGGTGACGCCGATCCGGTGCCTGCCCTGCTCGGCGGCCTCGGTGGCCTGGTGAAGACCCTGGCGGCCGAGGAGCCCGCGCTGTTCTGCCGCGCCCTCGACATCGCTGCGGCGGCGACGCCGGGGCGGGTGGCGCAGATCGTGCTCGAAGAGCTGTGCGACGCGGCCGTCGACACCATCGAGGTCGGCGTCGACGGATCGGGACAGCGGCGCACCCCGGTGCCGAGCAGGCACGGCGACGCCGTCACCACCGAGATCGTCAGCGCGGCAACGACACTCGCGCCAACGGTGCTGACCGAGGACGACGTGCTGCTGGTGACCGGCGGTGCGAGGGGTGTCACCGCCACCTGTGTGCTCGCCCTCGCCGAACACAGCCCGGCACGATTCGTCCTACTCGGACGAACCCAGCTCACCGACGAACCGGACTGGGCAGTCGGCATCGCCGAGGGTGACCTCAAGCCGGCGGCGGTGCGCGCACTGGCCGGGACCGGGGTGAAGCCGAAGGACATCGATCGGGCGTGCGGCGAGATCCGCGCGGTCCGTGAAATCCGTTCCACCCTGGCCACTCTCGGTGATCGTGCCGACTACCTGGCCGTCGACGCCACCGACGCGGCCGCGCTCGCCGAGGCGATCGCACCGTGGCGCGAGACCATCACCGGTGTCGTGCACGGCGCGGGTGTGCTGGCCGACTCCCTGATCCCGGACAAGACCGCGGACTCGATCGGACGGGTCCTGCGGCCCAAGCTCGGCGGTCTCGCCGCCGTCCTGGCCGCGGTGGGGGAGCCCACGGACCTGGTGCTGTTCACCTCGGTGGCCGGGCTGTTCGGCAACACCGGACAGGCCGACTACGCCGCCGCGAACGAGGCTCTGTGCCGGTTCGCGGTGAGCTGGCGGCGCAGGCACCCCGGCCATCGCGTCACGGCGATCGACTGGGGCGCCTGGGACGGCGGCATGGTGACGGCCGAACTGCGCGAGCACTTCCGGGACCGAGGCATTCCGCTGCTGGCCCCCGCCGCGGGCGCCGCCGCGTTCACGACGCAGTTCACCGAGGACCGCCGATCGGAACCGGTGCTGCTGGTAGGCGCCGCGACCGCGCTGTCGACGGGCGAACGTCCCGTCGCACGGGTGCGCGCCCGGCGCGATGTCACCGGCCTGGTCGACGAACCCGTGATCGCCGCGCACCGGATCGGCGAGCATATCGTGCTGCCCGCCACCTTCGGTCTCGGCGCGATGATCAATATCGCGGAGCGAACTCGCCCGGGCCGCACCGTGATCGGCGTTCGCGACTATCAGGTACTCAAGGGGCTCGTCTTCGATCATCCGGTCACCGCGCTGGAGATCGAGCTCGAACCCGTCGCCGACATCGACGGACGGACCGCACTGCGCGCCACCGTGTTCGGTGACAAGGCGGCGCACTTCCGGGCGACCCTGTTGCTCGCCGCAGGCCCCGAGCAGGCAGGTACACAGTCGATCGTGGCCGGTCCGGGCACCGGCGCCGAGCGGATCTACACCGACGCCATCCAGTTCCACGCGCCCGCGTTGCAAGGCCTGCGCACCATCAGGTCCGAGAGCGACAGCATGATCGTTCTCGAGTGCTTCCTGCCCACCGACCCCGTGGCCGGCGGCGCGTACGCGGGCCGTCTGCACGATCCGGTCGCCGCCGACCTGATCCTGCAGGGTCCGCCCGTTCTCGGCCACCGCCTGCTCGGCGCGGCCTGCCTGCCCCTGGGCGTCGGCCGGATCGACTACCACCACCCGCTCCCGAGGACCGAACCGTTCGTCCTCGTGGTCGACAACCCGCGCGCCGGGCGGCTCGAAGCCCGCATCGACGCCACCGCACTGGCCACCGACGGCACAGTGCTGCAGCACTTCTCGGACGTCACCGTTCTCACGACGCCCGATCTGACGGAGAAGTTCCAGACCTCGGTGAGGGAGTGGACCCGATGACAGTCCTCGATTTCGACGGCATCGCCTTCGACCCGGTCGGTGCGTCCCCCGCGCGAACCCTGGCGCAGGCCGAGCCGCCCACAACGTCCACCGCGCAGGCAGTGCAGCCTGCGCCCACCACAGCGGACGGGCTGTACTCCGGTGCAGCAGTGACAGATTCGGTGCCGAGCCCGATTGCGGAACTGCGCACCGGAGTCGTCACCGCGCACCGCGCCGTCCTCGCCGCACAGGTCGCCATGCAGCGCGCACTGTGGACACGGGCGATTGGTTCGTCGACGGCCCGAGACGACGCTTCCACCACCGGGCCGATCGAAAGGGCCCCCGCGGCGGCAGCGCGAGAAGGGGCGTTCAAGCCCTTGGCGCGCACCGGCCGCACCCATCTCGACCTGGCGGCGCTGGCGCTGCTGGCCGAGGGCGCGATCACGACGGTCTTCGGTCCCGCCTATCGGCGCGACGGGGTCGAGGTGGCTGTGCGCCTCGCCGCCGGAGAACCACTGGTGCTCACCGAGATCGAGCTGATCGAGCTTTACGGCGGGAAGGGCGACGGCCGCGTGGTCGCCCGCTACGAGGGTGCGCCCGGCGTGGCCGCCCGGCAGGCAGCAGAGGTCTTCGCGCTGTTCACCGGCATGCACCTGTGCCTGTCGGGCAGCACGTTGACCGCGGCCTCCCCGGTCGTGACCGGGTCCGCCACTGCCTTCACCAGTGCGCCCCGGGGCACCCTGGAGTTCGTCGTCACCGGCCTGGATCTCGTTCCCCGCCCGCATGTCACCGGCACCGTCAGCTTCTCCGGTGGTGAGCCGAGCGTGGCCGTCGAGGTCACGGTCACCGAACCGGCCGGCACGGGTGTCGGCCCCGGCGAGGCGGTACCCGGCCTGCTGCTCAACGAGTTCCACATGACCCACCTTGCTCGCGGCGACCAGGCGATCGCGATGGGCCCGGAGTTCGCGGACTACACCGGCGTCCGCGCGACCCGCCTGCCCACCGGTGGCTTGCTCCTGGTCGACCGCGTCCGCGACTTCGACGGTGCGCGCGGCACATTCGACTCCGCGTCCTACACCACCGAATACGACTCGCCCGCCGACTCCTGGTACTACGCCGACACGGCCAACGAGTCCATGCCGCATTTCGTCTACATGGAGACCTCGCTGCAGGCGGCGCTGCTCATGGGCTACTACGCCGGGCCGACCCTCACCCAGCCCGGCACCACCCTGAGCCTGCGCAATCTCGGCGGCACAGCGACGGTGCTGCGCCAGGTGGACCTGCGCGACCGCACGATCGAACAGTCCTCCCGGATGCTGTCGACGACGATCCTGCCCGGATCCTCGTTGCAGACCTTCGATTACACCCTCCGCGTCGACGGCGAACCGTTCTACGCGGGCGAGACCATGTTCGGCTACTTCAGCGACGAGGCCCTCGCCAACCAGACCGGCCTCGACGCGGGTCGTCCCGCCCCGTCCTGGCTGGCCGAGAACCCGCGCGCACAGGTCAGGACGATCGACGTGGCCGCCCGGCGCGCCGACCCGAACGCGCCGCTGTGCTCGCGCGACACCTTGACCCTGATCGACCGGGTGGATGTGGTCGACGGCGGCGGGGAACACGGTGCGGGATACCTGCATTCGCTGCGCGCCATCGACCCCGACGACTGGTTCCTTACCCGACACTTCCACCTCGACCCGGTGATCCCCGGCTCACTCGGCGTCGAATCGGTGATCCACGCCGTCCAGGAATGGCTCATCGATGCGGGCCACGCCGCGGGCATGACCGACCCGGTATTCCGTATCCCGGCCGACATCCCGTTCAGCTGGCGCTACCGCGGTCAGTTCCTGCCCACCGACGGCACCGTCGAACTGGAGGCGCACATCAAGGCGCTGCGCCGGGGTCCACACGGGGTGACCGCCGTGGTGGACGGCTCGCTGTGGAAGCCGGGCCTGCGGATCTACGAAGTGACCGATCTGGCCGTCGAACTCGTGGATCGGATGCCGTGATGACCATGTTGCGCACCGCGGCGGTGGCGACCACCGTCGAGGAGATCACCGCACTGCTGCTCGATCTGGACTCCCCGTGCTGGATCGTGCGGGCCGACGGTGTCGTCGGCGCCACCGCCGACGAGACGATCGCGGGCCGTGCCCAGGTCCTCGCGGCCGTCGGGCCACTGCCGCCACAACGCTTGGGCGACAGCGCCTTCCGTGCCGCACACGGTGTCCGGGCGGCCTATGCCGCCGGGGCGATGGCCAACGGTATCGCCTCGCCCGCACTAGTGAAAGCCATGGCGCACAACGGCTATCTGGCCGCGTACGGCGCCGCGGGTGTCGCGCCGGGCACTGTCGAGGCGGCACTGGCCGAGCTGGCCGGGGAATTGGGCACACAGCCGTTCGCGTGCAACCTCATCCACAGCCCCAGCGAGCCGGCGCTCGAACGCGCCATCGTCGATGCCTGCCTGCGCCACGACGTGCGCTGCGTCGAAGCCTCGGCCTTCATGGACCTCACCGCCGAGGTGGTGCGCTACCGGGCCGCCGGGCTCGTGGCCGACCGGCACGGCGCCATCGAACGACGGAACCGGGTGATCGCCAAGGTCTCTCGCGTCGAGGTGGCCGAGTTGTTCCTGCGCCCCGCGCCGATCCGGCTGCTGCGCGAACTCGTCGCGGCGGGCCGGATCACCGAGGAGCAGGCCCGGCTCGCCGAGCGGGTCCCGATGGCCGACGACATCACCGCCGAGGCGGACTCGGGCGGGCACACCGACCGCAGGCCGCTCACGGTCCTGCTGCCGGAACTGATCGCGGCCCGCGACCGTCTCGCCGCGTCGATCCCCGGTGCGAGCCAGGTCCGGGTCGGCGCGGCGGGCGGTCTCGGTACCCCCGACGCGGTCGCGGCGGCCTTCGGGCTGGGCGCGGCCTACGTGGTGACCGGCTCGGTGAACCAGGCGGCCATGGAGGCGGCGCAGTGCGCGGCGACCAAGACCCTGCTGGCCCGCGCCGAGTTCGCCGATTGCGCCATGTCGCCGTCGTCGGACATGTTCGAACTCGGTGTGCAGGTGCAGGTGCTGCGCCGGGGCACCATGTTCGCGGCTCGCGCCCAGCGGCTCTACGACACCTACCGCGCCTACGACGGACTCGACGCGCTGCCGGCGACACTGCGGGCCGAGCTCGAGTCCACGCTGTTCCGCAGGCCGCTCGACGAGGTGTGGGCCGAGTGCGTCCGGTACTTCACCGAACGCGATCCGGCTCAGCTCGTCGGCGCCGAACGGGACCCGAAAGCGAAGATGGCCTTGGTGTTTCGCTGGTACCTCGGGCTGTCCTCGGGGTGGAGCATTCGTGGCGAGGCAGATCGGGTCGCCGACTACCAGATCTGGTGCGGGCCCGCGATGGGCGCCTTCAACACCTGGACGGCGGGCACCTACCTGGCCGCGCCGGACAACCGCGCCGTCGCCGACATCGCGGGGCAGCTGATGTTCGGCGCCGCCTACCTCACCCGCGTCGCCGGTCTGCGCGCCGCGGGCGTCCGGTTGCCCGCGGCCTGCGCCCGCTATGTCCCACGTCCGTTGGAGACCCGATAGCCACCACCGTGGCCGCACGCACACAGCGAAGATCCCCTCCACCGAACTGGTGGAGGGGATCTTTCACTTGAGTCCCGAGCGGACGAACGCGTTGACGATGTGACGTTGGAGCACCAGATACAGCAGCAGCACCGGTAGGCAGGCCAGGCTGGCCAGCGCCATCATCGGCCCCCACTGATCGCCCTCGGTGCCCATGAAGCTGCGCAGGCCCAACTGCAGGACATCGTTGGACTGACGCAGCACCACCGCGGGCCAGAAGTATTCGTTCCAGGCGTTGATGAACAGCAGGATGCCGAGGGCGGCCAGGGCGGGGCGCAGGTTCGGCACGACCACGGTCCACAGGATGGCCCACGAAGAACGGCCGTCCATCTTCGCGGCCGCGATCAGTTCCTTCGGGAAGGCGTTCATGTGCTGGCGCAACAGGAGCACGCCCAGTGCCGAGCACAGGGTCGGCACGACACAGCCGATGAGCGTGTTGATCAGGCCGAGCTCGTTGAGCAGGATGTAGTTGGGCAGCATGGTGACCTGGAACGGCACCAGCCAGACACCGACGAACGCCAGGTACATCAGCCGCTGTAGCGGGAAGGTGTACATCGCGAACGCGTACGAGGCCAGCAGCGCGATCAGCAGCTGACCGGCGGCCGACAGGATCGCCACGAAGAACGTGTTGGCGATCAGGCCCGCGACGTCGACCTTGTGGGCCGCGTCGAGGTAGTTGTCGATCGACAGTGGCCACGGCAGCGGCGAGAGCGAGGTGACGTCGGCGGGCCTGCGCAGCGCCGTCGCGAACAGCCAGTAGATGGGGAACACGCACACCAGCGCCGTCCCGGCGAGCAGCAGGTGGCTGCCCGCCAGGCGGAGACGATCAATCATCATGAACGGCAACCTTTTCCGATATCCAGACCAGCGCCGCGGCCAACGCGCCGAAACCGACGAACAACAGCACACCCGCCGCCGCGCTCAGGCCTGCGTCGAAGCTGTGGAACGCGTAGTCCCAGAGCAGGTAGTAGATGTTGGTCGTTGACTGTGAGGGCCCGCCCTGGGTCATCGAGTCGATCAGCGGGAACGACAGGGTGGGACTGAGCAGGACGGTGGTGAGCACCAGGAACAGCAGCGTGGGCGAGAGCAGCGGCAGCGTGATCCAGCGCCGGATCTGACCGGGTGTCGCCCCGTCGACCGAGGCGGCCTCGCTGTAGTCGCCACTGATTCCCGCCAGGCCCGCCCACACCACCAGCACGGCGAAACCGAGCAGCTGCCAGCCGGTGATCACGATGATCACGGCCTGGGAGGTGGAGGTGTCGTAGACCCAGTTGTGGCCGGTGCCGAGCAATTGATCGACGAATCCCGACCCCGGATGCAGCAGCCACCGCCACACCGCCGCCGCCGCGACGGGCGCGACGAGGAACGGCGCGAACACCAGCGCCTGATAGAAGGTGCGGGCCCGCCCGTGCACCCGCCTGCTCGCCAGCGCGATCAGCACCGGCAACAGCACCGTGAACGGCAGCAGGCCCAGGATCAGGGTGGCGGTGCGGCCCAGCGAACCCCAGAACGCCGGAAGATCCAGCAGCCGAGCGTAATTGGCGGTGCCGACCGGCTTCATCGGTGCGGTCGGCAGCAGATTCCACGAGTAGGTGGACAGCTGCACGGCCTGCACCAGCGGTTGATAGGTCCACACCACGAGTAGGAACAGGGCGGGCGCGAGATAGAGGTAGGGCGCGAGGAGCCGGGCGGCCTTGCGGCGGGTGAACCGGCGCGGACCCGGCGCAGGGGCGATGATCGCCACCTGCGCCGGGTCCTGCCTGTCGTCGATGACGAACATGTCACCGCGTCCGTGCGGCGATCGCCGCGAGCTGCTCGAGCACCTCGGACTCGGGCCGATCGTAGATCGGCGTGGCCGGGGTGGCCTCGATCGCGGTGGCAAGTACGGTCTCTCCGACGAGATCGATGCGGCTGTACCCGAATCCGGTGTGCCCGCGGTGTCTGCCCGCAGGAGCCATCGGATCGAGCCGGTACGACAGCGCCGGACCGATCCACACCGGGATCCCCGCCACTGCCCCGGCACCGGTGAGGTGGTTGTGCCCGCACAGGATCATCCGGACATCGGTGCCGTCGAGCACCTGCGCCAACCGGTCGGCGTCCTCGAGTTTGAGGAGGTCGGCGGCGAGCACGGGTGAGGGCAGCGGCGGGTGGTGCAGTACGAGCACGGTGCCGCGCGGGGCGGGCGTGCGCAGTTGCTCGGTCAGCCAGGCCAGTTGATCGAGTTCGAGCCTGCCTTCGTGGCGCATCGGCGTCGTGCTGTCGAGCGCGATGATGCGCACGCCGGCGACCTCGCGCACCGAATCGTGCGGCAGCGCGGTGTCCACCGAGCCCGCGGGCAGGTCGAGCAATTCCTCGCCGAAGGCCGCGCGCTCGTCGTGATTGCCCATGACATAGACGATCTCGGCACCGAGCTCGGCCGCGACCGGCTCGACGGCGGCACGCAGCCGCCGGTACGCCTCGGGTGACCCGTTGTCGGAGAGGTCACCCGAGAGCACCAGGGCGTCGACCCGCTGCCCGGCCTCGCGCAGGTGGGTGAGCACCCGCGCGAGGTTCGCGTCGGTGTCGACGACACCGTGGACGAGCTCGCCGACCGGGCGCAGGTGGGTGTCGGTGAGCTGGACGATGGTGAGATCGCTCATCATGCCGCCGGTACGAGCTTGGCGCCCTCGGCCTGCGCGGCGGAGAGGGTGGACTGGGGATCCTTGCCCTGGAACACGGCCGCCTCGACCGCGTCCATCATGCCGTCGCGCATCTGCAGGTAACTGTTGCCCGGCATGGAGACCCAGGGCTCCATGTTGCCCAGCTGGGCGACGTTCGGCTTCAGCAGCGGGTTCTTGTCGGCCCAGTTCTTCAGACCGTCGGGCTGTTCGAGCAGCCCGGTACGCAGCGGCAGGTAGCCGATGTTCTGCGAGATCTTGATGTAGGACTCCTCGCTGGTGAGGAACTTGATCAGCTCCCACGAGGCCCGCTGCTTGGCGGGATCGTTGGACAGAATGTGCAGGCCCGCACCGGAATTGGTCGGCACGGTCGGTTTGTCGCCGAACGAGGGCATCGGCGCCGAGCGCAGATCCCACTTGTCCTTGGCGCCCGCGACGAAGGTGCCCTGGATGGCGCTGGTCTCGAGGATCATGCCGACCTCGCCACGCCCGAACGCCTCGTACCCCTGCTTCTGGTTGAGCTTGGGCATGCTGCCGGTGTTCACCAGGTTCTGCGCCATCGTGACCACCTCGACGGCGGGGGCGTCGGCGTAACTGAGGGTGCGGCGGTCCGCGGAGATGACCCGGCCACCGTTGGAACGCACCATCGACTGGAAGCACCAGTCCTTGGCGGTCTTGGTCAGGCAGTCGATGTACACCCCGCCCTTACCGGTGCGGTCGGCGATCTGCTTCGACGCGGTCGCGACCTCTGCCCAGGTGGCGGGCGGGTCGGCCGGATCCAGACCGGCTTCGGTGAACAGCGACGCGTTCAGGTACAGCACCGGGGTGGAGAACACGAACGGCACGCCGTAGGTGTGGCCGTTCCAGTCGTCGAGGACGCGGGCGCGAGGGGCGTAGGCGTGGCGGCCGTCGAAGTTGCGGTCCACCTCCTGCTTGCCGACCAGGGTGTCGAGCGGCTTGGCCTGCAGCTGGTTCACGGTGAAGTCCAGGTCGCTGAAGCCGAGCTGGGCGACGTCGGGCGGGGTGCCCGCGACCATCTGGTTCTGGATGCTGGAGATGGTGTCGGTGGCCGGGTTCGGGCTGTTGCCCTGCGGCTTCTGCGCGGTGACCTTGATGTTGGGATGCTTCTTACCGAAGTCGGCGATCAACCCGTTGAACGTGTCGGTCCAGGCGCCGGCGATGCCGTAGTTGTAGGACTCGAAGGTGATCGAGACCTGCTGGTCGGGCGTCAGTTCGGGAATCTGCGCGGTGGAGGTGGTGTCCGAGGACACGGTGCCGCCCAGACCGCAGCCGCTCAACGCGACGGCGGTGGTGAACACCACGCCCAATACGGGCAGGGTGCGTTTCATGATGGTTCTCCTCATCGAGTGGTACTGCGGAAATCAGGGGACGGGCACTGCCGCCGCGTCCATGGCCTCAGTGGAATCCGGTTGCGGCGCCTGCCAGGTCAGCCGCAGGCCGGTATCGGGGTCGAAAAGATGGATGTCGGCGGGGTCGACGCGCAGGGCGATGTCCTCGCCGACGCGGACCCCGGCGGGGCGCGCGACGCGCACGCACAGACCGGTGCTACCCGCGTCGATGTGCACCAGTTCTTCGCTGCCGAGGTTCTCGACCATGCGCACCGTGCCGCGAACGGCGGTGGCGGTGGGATCGATGCGCAGGCGTTCGGGGCGGATGCCCGCGAGCACCGGTGTCGCGGTGTCGAGTTCGTCGGTGATCGCGAGCGCGGCCTCGACGCCGTCGGCGGTCACCCGCAGTGTGCCGTCACGGCTGGTGACGACCGCCGGGAACAGGTTCATCGGCGGTGCGCCGAGGAATCCGGCGACGAAGGCCGAGCGCGGCTGGTCGTAGAGCTCGGCGGGGGTGCCGCACTGTTCGACCCTGCCCTCGTTGAGCAGCGCGATGCGCGTGGCCATCGTCATCGCCTCGACCTGGTCGTGGGTGACGTAGAGGAAGGTCGCACCGAGTCGCTGGTGCAGCGAGATCAGTTCGGCGCGGGTCGCGCTGCGCAGTTTGGCGTCCAGATTCGACAGCGGCTCGTCCATCAGGAACGCGCCGGGATCGCGAACCATGGCGCGCGCCAGCGCGACTCGCTGCCGCTGCCCACCCGAGAGCGCCACCGGTCGGCGCTCGAGCAGCGCCGACAGTTCCAGCGTGGCCGACACCTCGGCGACGCGCTGGTCGATCTCGGCGCGCGGCCTTCGCCGCGCGCGCAACGGGAACCCGATGTTCTTCGCCACCGACAGGTGCGGGTACAGCGCGTAGCTCTGGAACACCATCGCCAGGTCGCGGCGTTGCGGCGCCGCGTCGGTGACATCGTTGCCGCCCACCAGGATTCGGCCCTCGCTCGGCTCCTCCAGTCCGGCGATCATCCGCAGCAGGGTGGATTTGCCGCAGCCGCTGGGGCCGAGCAACACCATGAATTCGCCGTCGGCGATATCGAGGCTCACCTCGCGCACGGCGTAGTCGGTGTCGAACTTCTTCGATACCGCTTCGATCTGCAGTCGTGCCACGTCTCTCCTTCAGGCCGGTGTGGTGCCGGCGGTGATCCACTGCGTCACACCCGCCGCGATGGCGGGCGAGTCCTTCAACCAGGCGAAGTGGTCGCGATGGACCACTGCCGAGTTCTCGTCGATGTGCCACTGGTCGACCGGCGCCGACGGCATCCGCGAGACCAGGAAGTCGACATTGGATTTCGGGCCGAGCACGTCGTCGGCGAGTGAGATCGCCAGCACCGGAACGGTCATGTCCGCCAGCAGGGTGTTATAGCGGCGGGTGGTGCCGCGCGGGCGGTAGTAGCTGGTGAGCGAGTGGATCGACCAGTCGACCATCACCCCGCCCGGCATCGGCGCCGGGATCAGCACGCCACCGGGCCACCGGCCCTTGATCCGCGAGACCAACCCGATCCACTGGATCTGGGTCAGCGCCTCGAACCAGCGGCGTGGGCCGAACGCCCACCAGAACACGGTGCCGGTGCCGATGACGGTGACACCGGCGACCCGGTCGGGTTCGGCGGCGGCGAACAGCAGCGCGAGCTGACCGCCGAGGCTGTGCCCGAACAGGTGTAGCGGCGCCTGCGGGAACCGGCCCTCGACCGCGGAAACGATGGCGGGCAGGTCGATTTCGAGCATCTCGCGGTAACCGAAGTCGGTGTGCTCGCCGAGGGCGGGCTCGGCCTCGCCGTGCGCGCGCAGATCGCACGTGGCCACCGACAGCCCGGTGGCGTGCAGCGCCTCGGCCAGCGATCGATAGTTGCGCGCCTTCATCGCCATGGCGGGCAGGATCAGCACCACCGGCGCGGTCGGGTCGTCGGCGGCCAGCCACCGCACGGTGAAGCGCACGCCATCGGTGGTTTCGACAGTGGTGGTGTCGGGCGTCGTCGCGGTCATCGGGCGTCCGTTCCGGCGATGCGGACATCGCACACGTAGTCGAAGGTGAATTCGGCGGTGAGTACGTCGTTGTCGTCGAGTAGTTCGGCGCGGCCTGCCAGCTCGAACCGGGTCGTCTCGGTGGCCGCCAGCACGGGGGCCAGTTGCGCGGTGTCGACGGTGGCGATCGCGCGGATGCGACCACGCGCGGGCTTGCGGTAGGCGGCGGTGCCGCCACGCAGGATCAGCCGGTCGATCGTGAACAGGCGGTGCGCGGCGGCGCCGACGAACGCCGCGGCGCCGGCGATGTCGGCGGCGGTGAACAGCGCGCCCGCGTGGACGGTGCCCATGTGGTTGCACATCACCGGCTCGGCGGGGATCTCGACCACCGATCGGGCGGGCGAGATCTCGGTGATCACGGTGCCGACGTGCGCGCCGAACGGAACAAGGGCCTGCGAGGCGTCACGCAGGTAGTCGTAGTCGACGGCCTCGGGATCGAGTGCGGGGTAGGCGGCGCCGAAACCGGCGATGCGGTGGGTGGTCATGTCCGGGTCCTCTCAGCGCGGTCCACGCAGGACGCGCCGCGCGATCGACCCGCGCAGCACCTCCGAGGGACCCTCGTAGATGCGGAAAGCCCTGGCTTCCACCAGGAATCGGGCCACCAGGTGGTCCTCGCAGACCCCGAGCCCACCGTGCAGTTGCACCGCGCGGTCGAGCACCCGCCAGACCGCCTCGGAGACGAACGTCTTGGTGATCGAGGCCTCGTGGCGGGCCTGTGAGGAGGTCGCGCCGTGCTCGTCGATGGTCGCGGCGGTGGCCCGGATCAGGCTGCGCGAGGCGGCGATGTCGATCTCGTTGTCGGCGATCAGGCCCTGGGCGATCCCGTGTTCGGCGATCGGCACACCGAAGGAGTAGCGGCCGGTGATGTGTTCGGCGGTGAGCTGCTGGGCGCGCACGGCCAGGCCGAGCCAGTTCATGCAGAACACCAGGCGTGAGGGCGCCAGTCGCACCTGCGCCAGCTCGAGGCCGCGCCCGACCGCGCCGAGGATCGCCGACTCGGGGACCTCGCAGTCGATGAACTCGACCTCGCAGTGCCCACCGGGCGCGCTGGTGTGGTCGAGCGTGCGCATCCGGCGGCCCACCTGCAAACCGGGATTGTCCTGGTCGACGAGGAACATGGTCGGCCCGTCGGTGGTGGTGGCGACGCAGATGGTGAACGCGGCGCCTTGGGCCCCGGTGGTGAAGTGCTTGCGGCCGTTGATCACCCAGCCGGTGTCGGTCTCCTCGGCGACGGTGGCCAGCATCCGCGGATCCGAGCCCGCACCGGGAGCCGGTTCGGTCATGGCGATGGCCGAGCGAACCTCACCGGAGGCCAGCGGAGCCAGATACCGTTGCCGCTGTTCGGGATTCGCGACCGCGGCCAGCAGGTGGATGTTGCCGTCGTCGGGCGCCCAGGCGTTGACGGCCAACGGCCCGAGCAGGCTGGCGCCCGCCGCTTCGAGCACCTGCGCCTGGGCCCTGGTGTCGAGGCCGAGGCCGCCGTAGGCGGGATCGGACAGTGGTCCGAAGACACCGGCCTCCTTGGCCTTCTTCTGCAGGTCGAGGCGCAGGGCGTCGTCGGTGACCCGGCCACCGCCCACGACCTCGCGTTCGACCGGGATGACGTGGTCTGTTACGAACTGCCTGGTCTTGTCGACCAGTTCCGCCACTGGAGTCATGCCGCCAGTGTCGGGTCGGCAGTGGCCCGCTCGCCCGGACGATAGTGAATGTCGATCGGTCCAATCGACTCGGTGTCGGTGCGCTGCGCCACTGCCTCGGGTCGAGCACGGTGATCTGAAACGACTCCGCCGCGACACGGGTCGGCGCGCGGTGGTGGCCGGACTGCCGAGAGGACACACTGTGACCGAGTTGACCGTGCGGGTGATCGACCGAATCGACGAAGCCGATGCGGTGTTCTCGCTGGTGCTGGCGGCGGCCGACGGCGCGCCGTTGCCGACGTGGACGCCGGGCTCCCACATCGATGTCGCGGTCGGTACCGCCGGGGTGCGTCAGTACTCGCTGTGCGGCGACCCCGCCGAACACGACCGGTGGCGGATCGCCGTCCTGCACGAGCCGGCGGGCCGCGGTGGGTCGGCGCAGCTGTACCGCACCGCGCTGCCGGGGACCACATTGTCTGTTTCGTTGCCGCGCAACAACTTCGAGCTCGACGTCGCGCCGGCGTACACCTTCGTGGCGGGTGGGATCGGGATCACTCCGATCGTGGCGATGATCGCCGCGGCGCAGCGGGCAGGTGCGGACTGGACGCTGCACTACGGCGCGCGCACCAGGGCCCACATGGCCTTCGGCGACGCACTGTCGCGGCGATACCCGTCGGTGCGGCTGGTGCCGCAGGACGAGGCGGGACTGCTGCCGATCGCGCGGATCCTGGCCGCGCGGCCCGACGCCACCGTGTACTGCTGCGGGCCGGAGCCGCTGCTTTCCGCGGTCGAAGCCGAGGGCGCGCGTCAGGGGATCGTCGTGCGTACCGAACGGTTCGTGCCGCGCCCGGTGGACACCGCCGCCGACGCGGCGTTCGAGGTTCGCCTGGCACAGACCGGTACGACCCTGCGCGTCGCCGCCGACCGCTCCATCGTCGACGTCCTCGAATCCGCGGGCGTCTCGGTGATCACCTCGTGCCGCGAGGGCACCTGCGGCAGTTGCGAGACCCCGGTCCTCGACGGTGCGGTCGACCACCGCGATTCGCTGCTCACCGCCGAGGAACGCGAGAGCGGCAAGACAATGATGCTGTGTGTCTCGCGGGCCCGGTCGCAGGTGCTGGTGCTGGATCTGTGATCGAGCACCGACCGTCGGCAGGCGAGGCCAGCCGACGGTCGGTGGGGCTCACCGCAGGCGAACGGGGAGGCTGTCCAGACCCCGGATAAGAGTGCTCGTCTGCCAGCGCAGGTCCGCCTGGTCGGCATTCAGGTGCAGGTCGGGGAACCGGCGCAGCAGTGCGGTGAAGGCGATCTCGGCTTCCAGGCGCGCCAGCGGAGCGCCGACGCAGAAGTGGATGCCGTGGCCGAAGGCGAGATGGCCGGTGGGATGGCGGTCGGTGTCCATGGTGTCGGGATCGGCGAAGCGGGCGGGGTCGCGATCGGCGGCCGCGACGGCGACGTAGACCAGTTCGCCCGCGGGAATTTCGGTGCCGCCCAAGGTGATCGGTTCGGTCGTGTAACGCACGGTCGCCATGTCGACCGGTCCGTCGTACCGGAGGAACTCCTCGATCGCGGCGGGGACGCCCGCCGGGTCGGCGCACAGGCGCTGCCACTGTTCGCGGTCGCGCAGCAGCGCGTTGACCCCGTTGCCGATGAGGTTGACGGTGGTCTCGTGCCCGGCCACCAGCAGCAGGAACGCCATCGACACCAGTTCCCGGTCGGTGAGCCGATCGCCGTCGTCGTCGGCGAGGACCAGCTGGGAGAGCAGGTCGTCGGCGGGGTCGGCCTGCTTGGCCCGCACCAGGCTCGCCAGATAGCCGACCATCGCGGCCGAGGCGGCCGGGCGCTCGGTGTCCTCGCCCTCACCGACGACGGTGACCAACGCTCTGGTCCACGCCTGGAAATCGGCGCGATCGGCGTACGGCACGCCGAGCAGCTCGCAGATCACCGTCACCGGAAGGGGATTGGCGTAGGCCGCCATCAGATCCACCTCGTCGCTGTCGGTGATCGCGTCGAGCAAGAAGGCGGCGATCTGCTCGATCCGAGGCGCCAGCGTGGCGACCTGTTTGGCGGTGAACGCCTTGTTCACCAGTTTGCGCAGGCGGGTGTGCGCGGGCGGGTCGGTGCTGAGCATATGGCTGAGCAGGGTCAGCACGTTCGGGTCCGACGGGGTGGTGTCGCGCTTGCCGTGCAGGATCGCGTCGACTCGCACGACGTCCTTGGCCAGGCGCGGATCGGCAAGGACCTGGCGGGCTTCGGCGTAGCCGACGACCACCCAGCGGATGACATCGTCGGGGAAACGGACCCGGCGCACCGGGCCCTCGGCACGCCAGCGCTGGAAGTGGGTGTGCGGATCGGCGAAGAAGTCGGCGTCGATGGACGCGACGGGGGCAGTGGTGATGTCGGCCATTCCGCGACGGTACCGGCGTCGGTTGAACGACTCACCGAGCTCGGGTGATCTCGATCAGGCGATCGGAGGTCGGGATGGAATGGCTTGCGGCAAGATGGAATTCACCCCGCGCTGGTCGAATGACGCCAGGAATCGTCCGCAGGGAGGAAAACCATGACCAGTACCGATGTCGACCTCGACGCGACCGTGGACCGGCGCGTCGCCGAACTGACCGCAGTCTTCGAGCGCGGGCTACAGGAGAAACTGGGGGTCGGCGATTCGCTCGGCATCCGCCTGGAGCACGCGTCCAAGGGCCGCACCCGCTACTACCTCGACCCGAACCCGGCGACCATCAACGCCATGTTCACCGTGCACGGTGGCGTGCTGGCCACGCTGATGGACACCGCCATGGGCAGCGCGGTGTTCACCGAACTCGCCGACGGCATCGCCTACACCACCCTCGAACTGAAGGTGAACTTCATCCGCGCGGTGACCCTCGACGGCAGCAGACTCACCTGTGAGGCGACCGCCGTGCACGTCGGCAGGCGAACGGCGACCGCCGAGGGCCGCATCACCGATGCCGCGGGCAAGCTCATCGCCCACGGCACCACCACGATTCTCGTGCTGGCCCCGAGCAACTGACGAACGACGAGTCCGGCCCTACTCATCGGTGAGCGGGGCCGGACTCGTGTGCTCAGGCGATGGTGCGGCAGCTCGCGACGAACGCGATGAGCTCGTCGACCGGTTCGGTGCGGGTGTCGACCGCCCGATCGATCACCTTCACCAGGTGTTCGTAGGCGGCGGTGTGGTCGTAGTCGGCGACCTCGGCGATTCGCAGCGCCCACCGCCAATAGCCGCGCAGCGTGTCCGACAGCGGCATCCGGAAATGGGCGATGACATCGCGGATCGGCGCCACCACCGCGTCACCGTCGTGGCGCAGATAGCGCGTGACGACCTCGGCCATGAAACTGAAATGCCGTGCCTCGTCCCGCGACAGCCGGGTGAGCACCGCGGCGAGCACCGGATCGGCGACCACCTCGCGCAGCTGCTGGTAGTACATCTGCGTCGCCTTCTCCTGCACCAGCGCGTAGGCGAAGAACTGCACGGGGTGCTCGTAGGGCAGATCGAACGGCTTGTGGCCCTCGATCGCCAATTCCGAACGCAGCGTGGCGCGTTCGGCCATGCCCGCCGCCTCCTGGTAGCGGGTCAGCGCCCTGGCGTGGGTGTCCTCTTCCAGCGCCCACCGCACCGTGAAGTGGTAGAGCTCGCGATTGTGTTCGAAGGTCGGCAGGTCCACGCTGTCGTCGACGGGGAAGTGCCGGTGATAGACGTCGAAGTAGCCGGGCAGATGATCCTCGATGAGGGTGACGAACTGCACCGCGGAGCGCTGGCCCTCGGTGAGTCTGTTCGCGTCGGCGGCGGTCCAGTCGAACGCGGTCTCCACGTCCCAGGCGCGAGTCGCGGGGGAGGCGGCGAGGAAGCCGTCGACCGCGGCCGACAGTTCGGTGACGGGCAGCAGCCCTGCAGTGGTGATCATGGTGTCCTACCTGGCATTCCGGCAGACCAGCGCGTAATGCTTGGTGGTGTAACCCCAGCCCGCGTTGGCGATCTCGAGATAGTGGCGCAGCTGCCCCGCCAGGCCGGGCCGGTGCGCGTCGATGGCAGCCGCGGCGGCGTCGACGTTGCCGATCCAGTCCTCGATCGTGCGCCGATAGTGCTCGGTCAGATCGTCGACCGAGATCACCGAGAAGCCGGCGTTCTCGGCGGCGGCGACCAGTTCCGAGAGCGGGCGCAGCTCACCGAAACCGAAGATGTCCTCGCGCACGAAACCGGTGCCGTCGCGATCGTCGAACGCGGTGCGGGTGGCGGCATTACGGAAGCAGCTCTCCGACACATACAGCGTGCCGTTGCGTCGCAGCACGGCCTTGGCGCGGCGGAACACCTCGTCGGGATCGGGCATGTGCACGATCGAACCGAGCAGCGTGACGGCGTCGACGCTGCGCGCGGGCAGGTCGAGCTGCTCGAAATGACCCACCCTGGTGCTGACCAGATCGGCCACACCACGGGCGGCGGCCTGCTCGGCGATGTAGTCGTGCTGGCGCGGCGCCGGGCTGACACCCAGCGTCCGGCAACCCAGTTCGCTCGCCATGTACAGGATCAGCGAACCCCAGCCGCAGCCGACATCGAGCAGTTGCTCACCGCCGCGAAGCCCGAGCCGGTCCGCGACGAACCGCAGCTTGTTGCGCTGCGCCAGTTCCAGTGTGTCGCTGTCGGATTCGTAGAGCGCGGAGCTGTACTTGCGCAGCGGATCCAGGAACTGACCGAAGATCTCGGGGTCGAGGTCGTAATGCTGATTGGTATCTGCGACGGCGGTCATGCGGCTTCCTCGCGCACCGCGCGCGCCACGACGGCGGTGACCTCGGTCAGCGTGGACATGCCGAAGACGTCCTCGTCGGCGAGTTCGATGTCGAAGGTGCGTTCGATGCGGGCGATCATCCGCAGCACGCGCACCGAGTCCACCCCCGCCATGGCGCGCAGGTCGGCGTCGGGGGTCAGGTCGGTGGCGGACAGGCCGGTCTCGGAGATGGCGATCTCGGTGACCGTGGCCAGGATGGTGTCGGCGGAAGTGGTGGTCATGGCCGGGCTCCGTTCGGAGAAGAGGTGTTCGGAGAAGAGGTGTTCGGGGAGAAGGTGTTCGCGGTGGAAAGGGCGTGGTCGAGCAGGGCGACTTCGTTGTCGTCGAGGGTCAGGTGGTCGCGGACCGCGTGCAGGTCGAACGGTTGATAGGTGGCCGAGGAGCTCGCGCACACCGCGTCGTCGGCGTCGAGGATCTCCGCGTGCGCCTGCATCGGGCCCGCACCGCGTTCGGGTGACAGCGTTGCCACACAGCGGTATTCGTGGTCGATCAGCAGTGGCGTCAGGAAGCGGGTGCGCTGGGTGACGGTGAAGGCCGCGACATTGCGGGTCAGCACGATCAGATTGCCCATCACCTCGTCGCACACGACCCCGATCAGACCGCCGTGCACCACACCGGGATAGGACTCGAACGCGCGCCCGAGCGCGAACACCGCCACCAGCGCGCCGTCGGCACGCGGGGTGAACCGCAGACCGAGCCCGGTCGGGTTGTGCGGGGAACAGCCGAAGCAGTGGTAGTCGGGGATCACCGACCACGGCACCTCGCCCGCGCCCGGCCCTTCGGTGACGCTCATCAGGCGATGGCGTCGGCGAGCGCGCGGCGCACCTTCGCGTTGCTGGACAGGTCGAGCCCGGTGATCCCGGCGAAGGTGCGGCGCACCTTGTCGTGCAAAACCTCCAGCTCGCCCTCGGCGGCGACCTGTTCGAGGAACAGTTCGAACCCGGTGTCGATGGTCTCGTGGTCGCCGAGTTCGGCGATCCCCGCCTTGAAGGTGCTCACCGGGTGCTTGATCTTGGCTTCGGAGCTGTAGACGTAGAGCGTCTCCAGCACCGAGGGCAGTTCCTCGGGGCGCTGACGCAGCCGCTCGGTGGTGTAGTGGATGAACTCGCGCGCGTGCCCGGCTTCGTCGCGAGCGGCGTTGAGCAGCAACTGTTTCAGCACCGGTTCACCGACCCAGCTCGACACCGCCCGGTACACGTGGTTGACGGTGAGCTCGGAGATGATGTTGGTCGCCAGCGTCGCCGAGGGCGTGCTGCCGGGCGCGTACGGTTCGCGCATCGCGTCGACCGCGCGATCGGCCACGTCCTCGCCGATCGCGCCGAGCCACGAGCGGAAGGCGTAGTGGTGCTGCACTTCCTGGTAGCCCCACACCACCGCGAAGGTGGAGAAGTCGTAGTCGTCGACGAACTCGTTGAGGAATCCGTGCACAGCCGCGATGACATTGGACTCGCCCATCGCCGCGCTCTTGGCGAGGGTGATGTACTCGGGGCGGACCAGCGTCGGGTCGACGGCGGTCAGGTCGAGGTCGCTCAGTTTCCAGTGCAGGCGTTCGTAGTGGCGGAAGACGTCGAAACTGTGCACGAGGCACTCCCATTCGATCGAAGCGGGGTCCGGCGCGGCGTCATCGCCGGCCGATCAGGTCGCGGGCGGCCAGCCGCTGGAGCTTGCCGCTGCTGGTGCGGGGGATGCTGCGCGGCGCGACCAGATGCACCCGCACCGCGGTGAGCCCGAGCTGGGCGGTGGCAGCGGCCCGGATGGCGTCGGCGAGGGCGTCGGCCTCGGTGCCGACGCGTTCGGTCTCGGCGATCAGGGCGATCACGTCGTCGTCGGCGGCAGCGGTGCAGCGGCCCTTGTGGATGCCGTCGAGGTCGCGCACGGCGGCCTCGACGTCCTGGGCGTAGTAGTTCACGCCGCGCACGGTGATCATGTCCTTGCAGCGGCCGGTGACGAACAGCTCGCCGTCGCGCTGGTAACCGAGATCGCCGGTGCGCAGCCAGCCGTCGACGAACCGGTCGTCGGCCGCGTCGCGGTCGCCGCCGAGATAGCCGTCGGTGACCGGGGCGCCCTGGATGAGGATCTCGCCGACACGGCCGTCGGGCAGATCGGCGCCGGTGGCGCTGTGAACGACCCTGATCGCGATGCCCTCGACCGCCGAGCCGACGGAGGCCACCGCTCGCCCGCCGTCATCGGCCGGCGAAACCTGGTGCGCCACTGCCGCATCCGACAGCAGCGCGCGGTCGACCCAGTCGAAAACGGGCTCGCGCAGCAGCGGCGGGAAGGCGACGGCCAGGGTGGCCTCGGCCATGCCGTAGACGCCGAACATCGTCGAGGGCGCGAACCCGGCGGGTGCGAACCGCTCGCAGAAGGCGGTGACCACGGACTCCGCGATGGGCTCGGCGCCGTTGAACGCGATCCGCCAGTTGCTCAGGTCGTAGTCGGTGACCCGCTCGGGCGCGATCGCACCCAGCAGCGCCTCGTAACCGAAGTTCGGCATGGCGGTGATCGTCGTCGCGGTCGCGGCGAATTCGCTCAGCCAGCGCGCCGGGTCCTTCACGAACGCCAGCGGCGACCACACGTGGGCGGGGATGCCGCGCAGCACCGCCGACAGGGTGCCGAACAGGCCCATGTCGTGGAACAGCGGCAGCCAGAAGCCGCCCTGGTCGTCGAGCCCGAGGTCGATGCCGGTGCGGATGGCCGACAGTCCGCTCACCACATTGGCGTGGGTCAGGCGCACGCCCTTGGGCAGTGCGGTGCTGCCGGAGGTGAACTGCACGATCGCCAGATCGTCGGGACCGGGCGCGGGCAGCACGTCGGCGTCCGCGGTGAGCCCGTCGACGAGCTCGGTGGTATCAACGAATTCGACGCCGATATCGCCGATCAGCGCGATCATCGACGCGAACCGCGGTGAGACCAGGATGGTGCGCATGCCCGCCGCCGCGGTGATCGCGGCGAGTTTGGCCGGATAGGCCGCGCTGGCGCTTGCCCCCGCGGGCAGCGGCAGGGGAGTGGCGGCGCCGCCCGCCGCGGCGATGCCGAAGAGGGCGACCAGGAACTCCGGTGCGTTCGGGCACAACACGCCGACCGGCTCACCGCGCCCGATGCCACGCCGGACCAGCGCGGTCGCCGTCGTCTGCGAGCGCAGCAGCAGTTCGGCGTAGTCGACCCGCTCCGATACCGACCAGAACGTGGCCGACACCCGCGGCTGCGCGGCGGCGACGTCGGCCAGCAGCGTGGTGAGCGTTTCGCTCGAACGCGAGGAATTCATGAACGAAACGACAACAGTGCCGTATGAAATCGCGTTTAACGAATAACAAAATACGCGCGCCGATAATTACCGTCGATCGACCAATTGCGCTGCCGAATAAAGATATTCGGCTATCGCCCGATCGGAGCAGACAATACTGCGCGAATTCGGGACCGCCCGGCGGCGACGATGAGCGGCGAAATCCTCGCACCGAAATCGCTCAGGAGCTGCCGGTGACTTCCGATCATGTCGCGGTCGACGACCCGACCCCGGTCCAGATCGCGGTGCTGGAGAGCGTCGCGCCACACTGCCGACACGACCCGTATCCCAGCTACGAAACACTACGTGCCGCAGGGCCTTTCGTGCCGGGGCCCCGCGATACCCAGCTCGTGCCACGGTACGCGCAAGCCCAGGCGATCCTGAGCGATCCGCGCTGGAGCCATGCCGAGGAACCCGAGTTGTTGCACGGCGACAGCGAGGTGGAGCTACCAGGTTCTTTCCTGTGGATGGAGCCGCCGGACCACACCCGATTGCGCGGCCTGGTCGGCAAGGCGTTCACCGCGCGCACGATCGCCGGGCTGCACGAGCGCGCCGACCGACTCGTCGACGAACTACTCACCGCGATGCTCGCCGACGGCGAGACCGATGTCCTCGAGTCGCTGGCCTACCCCGTGCCGCTGACACTGATCTGCGAACTGCTCGGCGTTCCCGCCCAAGCGCACGCGCATGTGCGCGAGATCTCGGCGCACATCGCGCGCGGCCTCGACCCCGACACCCTGCTGAGCCCCGCCGAACTGTCCGCCCGCACCACCGCCGTGCACGCGTTCACCGACTTCTTCGGCGATCTGGTCGAGCAGCGCCGTCGCCATCCGCGCGAGGACCTGATCACCGCGCTGGTGCAGGCCGAGGAAGCGGGCGTGCGACTGACCCGCACCGAACTGATCGGCACCCTGCTGATTCTGGTGGTGGCAGGCCACGAGACCACCGTCAATCTCATCGGCAACGGGCTGCTCGCCCTGATCCGCCACCCCGACCAGTTCCAGCGGCTGCGCGCGGACCCGGCACTGTGCGGGCCCGCGGTCGACGAGGTGCTGCGCTACGACCCGCCCGTGCATCTGACCACCCGCACCGCGCGCCACGAGATCGAGCTCGCCGGAAGGACTTTCGTTCCCGGTGACGCGGTGATCGTGCTGATCGGTTCGGCCGCTCGCGATCCCGGGGCCTTCCCCGCCGCCGATCGATTCGACATCGGCCGCTATCGGCCGGGGCAGCGGCCCGAACGGCACCTGTCGTTCGGTCTTGGCCTGCACTACTGCCTCGGCGCGCCACTGGCCCGCCTGGAGATGGGGTCGGTGCTGCGCGCCCTAGCCACCCGTGTCGAGTCCATGCACCTGCTCGCCGAACCGCCGTACCGCCCGAATGTGGTCGTGCGCGGCATGTCCGAACTGCGAATCAGCCTGGAGGGCCGATGAGTACCGCTGTCCCCGCCGACCTCACCTTCGACGCCTTCGCGCAGGCCAACCGCGCCGACCCCTACCCCGCCTACCACCGTGTTCGCGAGGCGACGCCCCTGTTCCCGTACGCCCTCGGCGAGGTGCCGGTGACGCTGGTGACCCGGTACGAGGAATGCGCGGCCGTGCTCACCGGCACCGACTGGGGCCACGGCTATGCCGCGGGCATCAGCCCGTTCCGCGACACCACCGCCGCCATCCCCGGCTCGTTCGTCCGGATGGACCCGCCCGAGCACGGCCGCTATCGCAAACTGGTGGCGAAGGCGTTCACGCCGAAGATGGTCGGTGAGATGGCCCCGGTGGCGGGGAAGGTCGTCGACGGGTTGGTCGAGGCGGCCCTCGAGCGCGGCGAACTCGACGTGCTGGAGGATCTGGCCGTGCCGCTGGCCGTCGCGATGGTGGCGGTGCGCCTGCTCGGTGCCGATGCGGCCGACGGAAACAGCTTCCGGGCTTGGCAATTGGCGATCGCGCGTGGCAGCGACCCCGACTCGCTGCTCGGCCCCGACGACATCAGCGCCCGCACCGACGCCGCGATCGCCTGCATGGGCCACTTCGCGCGGCTCATCGGCGAGAAGAAGCAGCACCCCGGCACCGACCTGCTCAGCGAACTGGTCGCGGCCAGCGTCGACGGCGACTTCCTCACCGAACCCGAGGTGATCGGGATGTCGCTGCTGCTGCTCGTGGCGGGCATGGAGACCTCGATCAACCTGATCGGCAACGGTCTGCTCGCCCTGCTGCGCCACCCCGACCAGTTGGCGCTGCTGCGGGCGCACCCCGAGCTGATCGGGCCCGCGATCGACGAGATGCTGCGCTACGACGCGCCGACCCAGTTCACGATCCGCGTCGCGCTGGCCGACACCCAGGTGGGCGAGCACACGTTCCGTCGCGGTGACGGCGTCGTCGTGCTCACCGGATCGGCCAACCGCGACGGGCGCGTCTACCGCGACGCCGACACCTTCGACATCACCCGCTTCACCGGAAACCGGCCGCCGCGTAAGCATCTGGGCTTCAGCCTGGGCATCCACTACTGTGTCGGCGCGCCGCTGGCCAGGATCGAGGCCGAGGCGGCCATCCGCACCCTGCTCGACCGCGCGCCCGAGCTCGCCATGGCCGAGCAGCCGATCGAGTACCGCCCCAGCCTGATCCACCGCGGCATCCGGCATCTGCCGGTGACACTGTGACGCAGGCGCGCGGGCACGCGATCGTCATCGGCGCCGGGGTCGCGGGTCTGCTCGCGGCGCGGGTGCTCACCGACACCTTCGACCGGGTCACCCTCGTTGAGCGCGACGAGCTGACCGCGAACGAGACCGCGCGCCGCGGCGTCGCGCAGGCCTGGCATCTGCACGGTCTGCTCGATCGCGGCCGCCGGATCATGGAACAGCTGTATCCGGGCTTCACCGGCGAGGCGGTCGCCGACGGCGCGACCGTCACCGAGGTACTGGTCGGCACCCGGTGGTACATCGGCGGTGCCAGGCTCGCGGCGGGTTCGACCGGGCTCACCTCGGTGATCGCGACACGGTCGCTGCTCGAGACGGTATTGCGAAGGCGCACACTGGAACTGCGCGGGATCGAGTTACTGACCCGCACCACCGTGCGGGGACTTGTCGGCGACGCGCAACGCGTGCGGGCGGTGACGGTGTCGGGCCCCGCGGGCCCGCAGACTCTCACCGCCGACCTCGTCGTCGACGCGAGCGGGCGCGGATCGCGAATCACACAGTGGCTCACCGAGATCGGCGCCGAGGCGCCGGCCGAAGCACGCCTCGACGTCGACCTCGGCTACGCCTCCCGGTTCTTCCGGCATCGACCGGGGCAACTGGGCGGCCAGGCGTCGGTGATCGTCTCGACCGGTGCGAACGGCCGTGGCGGCGGGGCGGTCCGGGTGGAGGGCGATCGCTGGCACGTCACCCTCGCCGGGATGCTCGGCGACCATCCGCCGACCGACGACGCCGGCCTGGGCGACTACGCCGCATCGCTGTCGGCCCCCGACATCCACACCATCGTCGTCGGTTCCGAACCGCTCGGCGAGGCGGTGCCCTACCGGTTCCGAACCGCGGTGCGCCGTCGCTTCGACCGGCAGTCGGCCCACCCGGCCGGGCTGGTGGTGCTCGGCGACGCGCAGTGCGCCTTCAACCCGCTCTACGCCCAGGGCATGACGGTCGCCGCGCTGCAGGCCGTGGCGCTGCGGGACTGCCTGGCGGCCACCGACACCGACCTGCCCGCCCGCTTCTACGCGGGCGCCGCCGACGCCGTCGCCCTCGCCTGGCAGCTCGCCGCCGGTTCGGACCTGCGCCATCGGGGTGTCGAGGGCAGGCGCACTCTGCGGACCCGGCTCACCAATGTCTTCGTCGGCCGGGTGCAGCGCGTCTCCCACCGCGATCCCCGGGTGGCAAGGGCCTTCCTGCGGGTCGCCCACCTGGTCGACCCGCCCGCCGCGCTCACCGCACCGGGCACCCTGCGCCGCATCCTCCTTTCCTGACCACCCCCACGGAGAAACAGGAGACCCACCCATGACCTCCACGACTTCCCCGATCGACACCCAGGCAGTACAGACCGCACTGGTCCAGCTGTTCGGGCCCGACGGTCGCGCCGATCCGTACACCCCCGCCCGGATCCTGCGCGAAGCCGGACCGATCCATCAGACCCCGCTCGGCCACCACGTGCTGACCCGGTACGAGGACTGCGCCGCCGTGCTGTCCACCACCGCGTGGAGCCACGCCGAAGAGGCGGCGATGATGCATCCGACCGTCTCGCCCGAGAACGCCGCCGACGAACTGCCCACCTCGTTCCTGTGGATGGAGCCGCCGGACCACACCCGCCTGCGCAACCTCGTCACCAAGGGCTTCACCCCGCGCATGGTGACCCGGCTGCGCCCGCGGATCGAGCAGCTGTGCGAGCAGCTCGTCGACGACGCCTTGGCCGCGGGGGAATTCGACCTCGTCGAGCTGATCGCCTACCCGCTGCCGCTGATCATCGCCTGCGAGCTGATCGGTGTGCCCGAGCACGCCTACGACAAGGTCCATCAGTGGTCACAGGACCTGGCCCGCGGCTTCGACCACGATTACACGCTGCCCGAGGAATGCCTGCGGGCGCGCAGCGCGGCCTCGCGCGGGTTCATGGACTACTTCCGCGAGCTGCTCGACGAACGCCGGATCACCCCGCGCGACGACCTGCTCAGTGTGCTGTCGCAGGTCGAGGACCGCGGCGATGTGCTCACCGAGCAGGAACTGCTCGCCACCTGCATCACCACCTTCGTCGCGGGCCACGAGACCACGGCCAACCTCATCGGCACCGGCATGCTGCGGCTGCTGCGCAATCCCGACCAGATCCAGCTGCTGCGCGATCGCCCCGAGTTGCTCGCGTACGCCCCCGACGAGCTGCTTCGCCTCGATCCGTCGGTGCAGATCACCACCCGCGCGGCCACCCGGCCGATCACCGTCGCCGGACACCGGTTCGAACAGGGTGACGGTGTTGTGGTGCTGATCAATTCGAGCAATCACGACCCGGCCGCCTTCCCCGACCCGGAGCGGGTCGACGTGACCCGCTACTCCGATCCGATGAACCCGGCCAAGAAGCACCTCGGCTTCAGCCTCGGCATCCACTACTGCCTCGGCGCGCCGCTGGCACTGCTGGAGATGGAGATCCTGCTCGAGGTGCTGTTGCGCAAGGTCGGCACGATCGAATTGCTGTCGGAGAACCCGCCGTTCAAGCCGAACGTCGTCATCCGCGGTCTGGAATCGCTGAAGGTCGCCGTCACCCCGGCCTGATCCCAGCGTTGTCGTGGTCCCGCCGGCCGGACCGGCGGGACCACACCGTCAGTGACGCGCCGTCGGACGCACATTGCGCATCGTGACCAATGCTGTGGCGCACAGGGTTTCGCCCGAGTCCGCCACCGAGAACACCTCGGCCGCGGCGATGGTGAGCAGCGCTCCAGCCTTGATCACCCGGCCACGGGCGATCACCGTGGGACCTTCGGCGGGCGCGAGGATCTTCACCGTGTAGTCGACGGTCATGTTCACCCAGCCGATCGGCAGCAGTGTGCCCGCGGCCGAACCCGCCGCGAAATCGGCCAGCGACCCGAGGACGCCCCCCTGGAAGTAGCCGTCGTGCTGGGTGAGTTCGGTGCGGTACGGCTGCACGATCTCCACCGCACCTGCCTCCACGCTGCCGAAGTGGAAGCCCAGGTGGGCGGCGGCGGGCATGGACAGCACCGCGGCGGGGACCACCACCGCGAAATCGGGGTTCGGTGCCTGTTGCGTCGTCATTCGATTCGGCTCCTGTGCTCGGTACGTCCAGCCGCGGGTGCAAAGTCGGACCAGGTCGCAGACAAGCGAGTTCGTGCTCACCGCAGACCTGATCGCGCCGATCACCTCGGGCACCGGACCGTAGCAAAGGTCGAAGCCCACGGTATGCGGTTGCCGCGGGCTTCGATCGTGGAATCGGACTCGGGTATGGCGGGTCTCAGGCGTGCAGGACCACTTTGCCGTTGCGGCCGGGAGTTTCCGACAGCACCGCGGCCTCGGCAGCCTGATCCAGCGGCAGGTCGGCCTGCACGTCGAGGCGCAGGGTGCCGTTGGCGGCGAGGGTGACCAGCTCGGTGATCAATCGGAGGTAATCGGCGCGGTCGATCTCGGAACTGCGTTGTTGACCCCAGAACCCTTTCACCACAGCCTGTTTGAAGATCACCGCACC
This sequence comes from Nocardia sp. NPDC058705, assembly GCF_042749305.1. Lineage (NCBI taxonomy): Bacteria > Bacillati > Actinomycetota > Actinomycetes > Mycobacteriales > Nocardiaceae > Nocardia > Nocardia sp. NPDC058705. Next base: position 325,788 of record NZ_JBHYRN010000003.1, read on the forward strand.
GGTGTCGATGATCAGCGGTTTGCCCGACAGCGCACCGAAGGAGATCAGTTCACCGCGCGGGGCGAGCAGGGCCATCAGATCGCCCGCGGCGGGCCCACTGACCTGGTCGACGGCGCGCACGATCGGTTCGCCACCGGTGATGTCGGCGCCCGTGGCGAGCCAGCCCACCGATTCGGTGTCGAGCACGGGACCGTAGCCGAGCTTTTCCAGCGCCAGCACCGAATCGGGGCCGCGGACCAGGCTCAACACCCGCACACCGCGTTCCTTCGCGAACAGATTGAGCAGGCGACCGACCGCGCCGTTGGCGGCGTTCACCACGATCCACTGACCGGACTCCACCTGCAGATCGTCGAGCAGCATGAGCGCGCTCAGCGGCATGGCGAGCAGCTGGCAGGCGGTTTCGTCGGGCACGGAATCCGGCATCGGCACGGCCTGATCGGCGCGGGCGACGAAGAAGTCCGCCCAGGCGCCACGCAGGCCCGCCATCGCGACTCGCTGCCCCACCTCGAGCTTGTCGACACCGGCGCCGACCGCGTCGACGACACCGACGGCCTCGGTGCCGGGGATGGCGGGTAGCGGTGGCCGGTAGCCGTAGACGCCGCGGATGATCGCGAGATCGTGGTTGTGGATCGGCGAGAGCGACATCGCGACCCGCACCTCACCCGGCCCCGGCTCCGGGGTGGGCACCGTCTGGGCGGTAAGTACGTCCTTCGGTTCGCCGAACTCGTCGATGACAACTGCCTGCATGTCCGCCTCCGTGCTGGTTGCGAGTGACTTGCCGAGCATGTTCGCGTTCCATTGTGTCACCGTGAGAGTCCCCGGTCGGTCAGGAGGTCGCCCGTCTGTCAATACGCCGAAAGGGTGATCGTGGAGTACCCGGGTACGGCGGGGAACTCGCCCGAACGGTGGACGAATATCGCCGGTGACCTCCGTACGCTCGATTCATGGCTGAAACGCGCGAAACCGGCTTGCCCGCAGCGCAATCCGGGCGGATCGGCGAGGTCGACATCCTGCGCGGGTTCGCCCTGTTCGGGATCCTGATCACCAACGTGATCGTGGCGACCTCCCTGTGGTCGGTGATCGGCACCCGCGAGGTGCCGGTGTTGCGCTTCGACGGCACCGTCGATCTGGTGGTCCGCGCCACGGTCGACGCGCTGTTCACCGGACGCTTCTATCTGCTGTTCGCCTTCCTGTTCGGGTACTCGTTCACCCTGCAGATCGCGGCGGCGCAGCGGGCCGGGGTGTCGCCGACGCGGCGACTGCTGCGCCGGTGCGCGGCGCTGATGGCGATCGGGCTCGTGCACGTCTACCTGCTGTGGATCGGCGACATCCTCACCCTCTACGCGTTCCTGTGTCTGATTCTCATCACCCTGCGCAAGCTGCGGCCGCGGACCGCGGTGATCACCGCGATCGTGCTGTACACGATCTGGTCGGCGTGGAGTTTCCTGCCGGGCTACAACGGGGTCCTCGTCTTCGGGGAATTCATCGACCTGCCCGCCCTGTCGGCCGACTACACCGGCAGCTTCGCCTCGACATTCGCCGCCCAGACCGCCCTCGCGCCGGTCTTCCTCCTGCTGATCTGGTTCGGCCAAGGCGTCCCGAGCCTGGCGATGTTCCTGATCGGCATGGCGGCGGGTAAGCGAAACCTGTTCGCCGACCCAGAACTGTTGCACCGCTGGTCATCTCGCGCGCTGGTGCTCGGCTTCGGTCTCGGCCTACCGGTCTCGGCGATGACGTTCGCCGAGTCGATGAAATGGTGGCATGCGCCCTCGCTGATCCACGGCCTGCAAGTGCTGGTGAACCCGGCCATGACGTTCGCCTACGTCGCCGCGGTCCTACTGGCAGCACAATCGGTACGCCTGGGCCGCGCCACCGCCCTGCTCGCCCCCGCGGGCCGCATGGCCGCCACCAACTACATCGGCCAATCCGTCGTCTTGATGCTCGTCTACACCGGCTACGGCCTCGCCCTCGCCGACAACCTCCCACCCCTGTCCGTCATCGCCATCGCGCTACTCACCTTCGCCGCCCAACTCGCCTTCAGCGCCTGGTGGCTGCGCGGCCACCGCTACGGTCCCGTGGAGTGGTTGCTCCGCGCGGCCACCTACCTGACGATCCCCGCCTGGCGGCGTTCTTCCGAAAATCATTCGCCACTCCACACCTGAGGCGTCGATGCGGGAGATCCTGCGAACGACCTCTACCGTCTACCAATGCTTGACGACCGGGTACAGGATCGGCCCGCAACGAAAACAGGGCACCGGATATCCGAGGTCGACATCCTGCGCGGGTTCGCGCTGTTCGGAATTCTGCTCTGCAATGCGGTCGCCGCCGTCACACAGTGGTCGCCGGACCGTGTGGATTCGAGCGGCGACCACCTGATCCTCGCCACCGTGGACGCGCTGTTCTCCGCTCGGTTCTATCCGTTGTTCGCGTTCCTGTTCGGCTATGCGTTCACCCTGCAGGTGACCGCCGCGGTCCGTGTCGGCGCCTCCCAGGCAGCCCGGTTACTGCGGCGCTGCGCTGCGCTGATGGTTGTCGGCCTCCTGCACCTCTTTCTCCTGTGGGACGGCGACATCCTCACGCTGTATGCCGCGCTCGGCGTGATCCTGGTCGCGGTTCGCGCGCTGGGACCGCGGTCCGCTGCGCTCGCGGGCGTGACGCTGTCGATCACCTGGGCGATGGGAAGTTTCCTGCCGGGCCGACTACCCGGTGACGGACTCCGGATCCCGGAGGTGACCGGCGCCTACACCGGTACCGCCGCCGAAACGTTCGCCGCCCAGCTCGCGGTAGCACCCACCGCGCTGCTGCTGGTCTGGGCGGCGGGGGCGGTGCCGAGCCTGGCCATGTTTCTGTTCGGTCTGGCTGCGGGAAAGCGAAACCTTCTCGCGCAGCCGAGCACGACGCGCGCGGGGGCTCTACTCGTGGTGGGACTGTGTGCGGGACTGCCGATTTCAGCGCTCACGTTCGCAGCCACGATGCAATGGTGGACACCGCCGCTACTCCTACCCGGACTTCAGGCGCTGGTGAATCCGCTGATGACCTTCGCCTATATCGCTGCTGTGGTGCTCGCGGCGCGATCTACGTGGGCGCGGCGCTACTGCGCTGTGCTCGCGCCCGCGGGCAGGATGGCGGCCTCGAATTACATCGGGCAATCGATCGTGCTGATGGCCGTCTACACCGGCTACGGTTTCGCTCTCGCCGACGATGTATCGCTGGGATCGGTCGTCGCCATCGGCGTGCTGACCTTCGCTGCCCAACTCGGGCTCAGCCACTGGTGGTTGCGTCGACACCCGTATGGACCAGTGGAGTGGGTGTTGCGTGCTGCGACGTATCTGACTGTGCCTGCGTGGCGTCTGCGGTAAGGGCTATGTCGACGTCGGGCGGTGGAATTCGGCTCGCCAGCGGCTGCGGCCCGAGGTGTCGGGGCGGGGGACGGTTTCTACGCGGATCTCGGTGAGGTCGGGGGCGGTGAAGGAATCTATGTCGGCTCGGGTGAGGGGCCAGGGCGGGCCGGTGGTGTCGGTGGGGAGTTGGATGTCGGCGATCACCAGCAGGGTTGCGTTGGGAGCCAAGAGGTTTCGGATGTTGGTGATGGCGGTGGTACGGACGTCCGGGGGTAGGGATTGGACGGTGATCGACTCGATGACCAAGTCGAAGGACTGGAGCCAGGCCGGGGGTGGGTCGAGGAGGTCGGCGACCTTGTAGGTGACCGGGGAATGTGGGAAGCGGGCTCGGGCGCCGCGGATGGCGGTCGGCGAGACGTCGAAGGCAGTGGTTCGAATACCTTGGGCGGCAACGAATTCGGCATCGGTGCCGTAGCCGCAACCGATCACCAGGCCGCGCGTCCCCTGGGGCAGGGATGCGGTGCGGAACCAGTCGACGAGTAGGGGATTGGGGACATCTCGATCCCAGGGAATCACGGAGGTCCCCGCGGCGGCCTCAGCGTAGAGCGGTTCGAACCACCCGGTCGGATCGTTCGCGGCCAGTGCCTGAGCGGCGAGGCGACGATCGGCGGGCGGCGCAGCGTCGGTCATGAGTCCAGTCTTCACCACCGGTGGGCACCGTGTCGCGCGAGAGAATGCGACCGGCCGAACCGGCGGCGATCTCGTCGCCTGATCACCAGGCCGCGCGTGCGGCGAAGCCGTCGCAGAGGGCTTCGAGGCCGAGGAACAGCAGGTCCTCGGAGGTGAGGTTGCTGACTCCCGCGCCTTCGAGGTCGGCCAGCGCCGGCGGCACCGGGAAGGAGGGTTTGCCCTCGAGGAGGTCGCGCAGTCCGTTGGTGTCGTCGGTGGCGGTGCGTTTCTCGGCGAGTAGCGCGCCGCCGACCACCGGCAGACTGGCGCCGGAAATGTAGTTCCAGACGGAGAATGCCATCGTGGTGGCATCGCGGGCGGTCACGCCGAGTTCGCGTAGGCCCTCGACCAACCAGGCCAGGCTCGCCAGACCCTGCGGGCCGAAGCTGTAGCGGGGGACCGCGAAGGTGAGCAGGACCCAGGGGTGCTGCTGGTAGAGCTGCCAGTCGATCTCCGCGGCGATGCGGACCCGATCGCGCCAGGTCCAGCCCTTGCTGGTCGGATCGGGGTAGGGATGGCGGGAGGCGATCTCGTCGGTCATGTCCGCGATGAGCTCGTCCTTGTTAGCCACGTGCCGATACAGCGACATGGTGCCGACGCCGAGGCGATCGGCGATGCGCCGCATCGACACCGCGTCCAGTCCGTCGGCGTCGGCGAGGGTGATCGCGGCGTCGACGATCGCGGTCCGAGTGAGCTTCGCCTCGGTCATCCCATGACTCGCTTTCTTAATACGACCTTCATGCGTACACTGTACCCATTCCCCGCGTACGGCGTACGCAAACCCTGAAAGGACGTCGGAATGACGAAGCTGGAACCGGCGGTGCCCACCGCAGTCGCCGGTGGACGCCGCGCATGGCTCGGACTGGGCGTGCTGCTGCTGCCGGTGCTGCTGGTGTCGATGGACATCTCGGTGCTCTTCCTGGCCATGCCGACGCTCACGGCCGACCTGGATCCCACTGCCTCCCAACAACTCTGGATCCTCGACATCTACGGGTTCATGCTGGCGGGTCTGCTCATCACCATGGGCAACCTCGGCGACCGGGTCGGCCGGCGCAACATCCTGCTCGCCGGCGCCGCCATCTTCGGTATCGCGTCGGTGCTCGCCGCGTTCGCGCCCACCGCGCCCATCCTCATCGCCGCCCGCGTCCTGATGGGCGTCGGCGGTGCGACGCTGCTGCCGTCGAGCCTCTCGCTGATCTCCACCCTGTTTCCCAACGCCCGCGAACGGGCCACCGCGATCGGCATCTGGACCGCGTTCTTCGCCGGCGGCTCGGCTGTCGGACCGATCATCGGCGGCGTGCTGCTGCACCACTTCTGGTGGGGCTCGGTGTTCCTGATCAATATCCCGGTGCTGGCGGTGCTGCTGATCTTCGGGCCGATCCTGCTGCCCGAGCACCGCTCGGCCGCGCTCGGACCGATCGATCTGCCCAGCGTCGCGCTGTCGATCGGCGGCATCCTGCCGTTGATCTACGGGATCAAGCACATCGCCGCCGAGGGTGTCGACGCGGTGTCGGTGGTGATCGCGCTGATCGGTGTCGGGCTGCTCGTGCTGTTCGTGCGCAGGCAGCGTCACCTCGCGGAACCGCTGCTCGACCTGTCGCTGTTCACCCGGCCGCTGTTCCGGGTGGCGATCGGGGCGAGCATGGCCGGCATGATGTCACTGGCCGCGATGAGCTATCTCACCAGCATCTACCTACAGTCGGTCACCGGCCGTGATCCACTGGCCGCCGCGCTGCTCGGCATCCCGATGGCGATCGCGGTGTTCGTCTGCTCGATGAGCGGCGCGCGACTCGGCCTGCGACTCGGCGTGCGGGCCACGTTCACCCTGGCGCTGCTGCTGTCGGCGATCGGCAACCTGATGCTGCTGGGTGTCGGAGTCGACGGTGGTCTGGCCTGGTACATCGCCGGCTCGGTGATCGCCGGCATCGGCTACGGCTTCTCGTTCACGCTGGTGTCCGATGTCGCGGTGTCGGCGGTGCCCGCCGAGCGCGCGGGTTCGGCGGTCGGCATCTCGGAAACCAGTTTCGAACTCGGCAACGCACTCGGCCTCGCCCTGCTCGGCTCGGTGGCCGCGCTGGTGTTCCGCTCCGGTGGCGACTTCGGTGAAACCCTGGGCGACACGCTCCTGCAGTCCGCCGGCGACGACGGCCTGATCCACGCGGCCCGCGAATCCTTCGTCAGCGGAATGCATCTCGCGACAACCTGCGGCGCGCTGCTGCTGATCGCGATGGCAGTGGCGGCCTGGCGCTCGGCCCGAACTGCCCGCTGACGCGCGCTAAGCCTCCTGGCGGGGCAAGCTTCGCGCTGCGGGATCCGAGTCGCTGACTGCGGGCGACCGGCGGACGGCGTGACCGCCGCCACAGCAAGTGGTAGCGGCCCGCCTCGCCGGGCGGACGTCCAGGTCCGTTGCATAGGATCGTCGGATGCGAAACGAGGGTGCGGCGGGCTTGGCGACATTGCTCGCGCTGGCCGATTCGCGCCTGCCCATCGGTGGGCACGTGCATTCGGGCGGTGTCGAGGAAGCGGTGTCGTCAGGTTTGTTGCGCGACAACGCGAGCGTGGAGCTGTATCTGCGGCGCCGCGTCGCGACCTCGGGACTGGTGGCCGCTTCGCTCGCGGCCGCGGTCTGTGGCGGATCGCTCACGCCTGAACGCGCCGAACTCGAAGCCGACGCTCGCACTCCGTCGCCTGCTGCCCGAGCGGCGTCGCGCGCGCAGGGCCGCGGACTGTTGCGCCTGGCGAAACAGCTGTGGCCGCACCATGATTGGGTCGCGGCAGGAACGCGCCCGCATCTGTCGACGGTGTTCGGCATGGTCGGTGCTGCCAGCGGAGCGAGCGCCGAACAACTGGCGGGCGTTGTCGTCTACACGACGCTCACCGGCGCCGCGACCGCAGCGCAACGCCTGCTCGCCCTCGATCCCGCCGCCATCGCCGCGAGCACCATGCGCCTGGCGCCGCTGTGCGACCGGATCGCCGCCGAGGCCGCCACCGGCCTCGCCGCGCTGTCCGATCCGCTGCAGGACGCGCTCGCCGAACGACACCTGGACCGCGACATGCCGCTGTTCGCGTCCTGACCCCGAAGACCCTGCGAAGAAGAAGGAGCCCCCATGCCTCCCCATCTGATCGATGGCGAACCGCACGATCACAGCCACGACCGGCCCAAGCGCGCTCGCGTCGCCGGTGAGGCGCTGCGCATCGGCATCGGCGGCCCGGTCGGTTCCGGCAAGACCGCGCTGGTCGCCGCGCTGTGCAGACAACTGCGCGACGAACTGTCCCTGGCGGTGCTGACCAACGACATCTACACCACCGAAGACGCGGACTTCCTGCGTCGCCATGCCGTACTGCCCGACGAGCGCATCACCGCCGTGCAGACCGGCGGCTGCCCGCACACCGCCATCCGCGACGACATCACCGCCAACCTCGACGCCATCGACGACCTCGTCGCGGCCAACCCGCCCCTCGATCTGATCCTGGTGGAGTCCGGCGGCGACAACCTCACCGCCACCTTCTCCTCCGGCCTGATCGACGTGCAGATCTTCGTCGTCGACGTGGCCGGCGGCGACAAGGTGCCGCGCAAGGGCGGCCCCGGCGTCACCTTCTCCGACCTGCTCGTGGTGAACAAAACCGACCTCGCCCCGCTGGTCGGCGCCGACCTGGGCGTCATGGAACGCGACGCCGCCAAGGTCCGCGACGGCCGTCCCACCGCACTGGTCTCCCTGACCGACGACCCGGCCGCCACCCCGGTCCTGGCCTGGGTGCGCGAACAACTGCGGGTCGCCGCCGAACAGGACGCGGCCACCGGCGTTGCGCACTGAACTGAGCATCGTCGCCGCACCGGGCCGACTGCCCCGCATCGACGCGGTCGGCGGCCTGGCCGGGCGGCACACCGGCGTCGACACCGTGCACCTGATCGGCACCGCGGCCACCCCGCTCGGCGGGGACGAACTCGACATCACCATCGTCGTTCGCCCCGGCGCGCGGCTGGTGGTCCGATCGGTGGCGGCCACGATCGCACTGCCCGGCGCGAACACCCTGTTGTCGAATGCGCACTGGCACTTCGACATCGGGGAAGGTGGCGAACTGGATTTCGATCCGGAACCCACGATCGTGGCCGGCGGCGCACACCATCATGTGGTGACCACGGTGCAGATGGCGCCCGATGCGCGGCTGCGGTTGCGTGAGCGGGTGCAACTGGGACGCAGCGGCGAGGACGGTGGCGGGTGGCGCGGTGACCTGCTCGCCGACCTCGGTGAGGTGCCGTTACTGCGGCATCGGCTGGAACTCGGGGCGGGTTCGACGACCGACGATCGACTCACCGGGCCGCGTTCACTCGACAGCGAATTGGTCTACCCCGATGACCGTCCGTCCTGGTCGGGCAGTGTCGACGACGTTCGATTGCCGCTGGCCGCCGGCGGCTCCCTGTCCACCCGCACGAGCACCCGGCTCCACGCGATAGCCCAGGGATAGCTGAGAAAATACCGGTGGGAGCCGGGCACGAAAGCCCGACTCCCACCGCTGGGAATTCGATCAAGCGTTGACGAGCTCGGCCACCGGATCGGCGGCCTCGGGAACCATTCCACGGGGCGGGGCGAGGAAAGCATCCGCCGCGCCCACCGCTGCGCCGATACCGGCGCCGACGACGGTGATGGGAATCGACACGGCCATGTACGCGGCCATGCCACCCAGGATCGGGCCCGCGACCAAGCCGATCGGCAGGAACGGCACACCGGCGACGAGCCCGGCCAGCGCACCACCTGTGCTGGCCACCATCGCGAACGGCATCGCCACGGTGGAACCGACCGCCGCGCCCCTGGCCGCGGAACCGATGGTCTCGGAGGCGATCCGGTCCGAACGGCTGCGCTCGAGGCCGACCGAGTCGAGGAACGTCGCCAGATCGGCCTCGGTATTGGCCGCGGCGTCGTTGATCTGGATCGAGGTGTCCACCGGCACGAAGTCCGGCACCGGTACCAGCTGGTCACCGAAGCGGAACTGCCCCGGCGGCGGCAGGATCGGCGGCACCGGCGACACCGCGGTCGGTGCGTGCAGCGGACCCACCGGAGACAGGTAGTCCGTTTCCGGCCCCGTCCGCGACCAGGCCAGCGAGCTGCGAGTGTTCGCGGGCATCGGCTGGCCCACGTACGGGGTGGCGTTGGGCGCCACCGCGTCGAACTCCGGTCCGGCCTGCTGTTCGGGCTGGGTCACCGCCGCTTGCGCGGGATCGGCATTCGCGGTGCCCGTGCCGATCAGGGCCATGACCAGGGGTACCGCTCCGGCAGCGACGACCGAACCTACCTTCTGTCGCTGCAAGTTCGGCGCCCTGTGTTTCCCCGTCGCCATAGATCACCTTTCATCGGTGGGGATTGGTCACACATATGACCTCCGACATTCGCCACCGGTGCTCGCCCGGATGGGTCCGAAACGTCGGTAACCCGCAATATCGGTGTGCGGAAAGGTAACTGGAACGACAAAGACCGGGTGGTTCGGGGGAACCACCCGGCCTCGGTACAGCTGTGTCAGCCGATCTTGCGCTGTTCGGCAGTGAGCGGTTCGGCCGAGGCAGGCGGCGCACCCACATCGGCCGCGAGTTCCTTGGCCTCCGCCTGATCGGCGTTGACCTCCTCGATCGCCAGTCGCGCGAAGATCCACTGCTCGGTCGCCGCCATCTGCCCGCGGTTGCGGCCGAGGAACGACACGAACCAGCCGATCACGGTGACGATACGGCTGCGGTAGCCGACCAGGTAGTACAGGTGCAGTGCCAGCCAGGCGAGCCAGGCCAGGAATCCGCTGAACTCGAGTTTGCCTATCTGGCAGACCGCGTCGAACCGCGAGATCGTGGCCATCGAGCCCTTGTTGAAGTACTTGAACGGCTTGCGTTCGGCGGGGGTCTGACCGTGCAGCCCGGCCTTGATCGCCTTGGCCGCGTAGACCGAACCCTGGATGGCGCCCTGGGCCTGACCCGGCACGCCGGGCACCGACATCAGATCGCCCACCACGAACACGTTCGGATGACCCTTGACGGTGAGGTCGGGCTCCACGATGACGCGCCCCGCCCGGTCGACTTCGGTGCCGTCGGACCGCTCGGCGATCATCTTGCCCAGCGGGCTGGCCTGCACGCCCGCCGACCACACCTTGCAGGTGGCCTCGATGCGTCGGGTGGTGCCGTCGGCGTCCTTGACGACGACGCCGTTGGCGTCGACATCGGTCACCATGGCGTTGAGCTGGATCTCCACACCCATCTTCTCGAGCCGCTTGGCCGCCTTGGCGCCCAGCTTGGGGCCCATCGGGCCGAGCACCGCGCCCGCGCCCTCCAGGAGGATGACGCGTGCGTCACGGGGGTCGATGGTGCGGAAGGTGCCGTCGAGGGTGCGATCGGCGAGTTCGGCGATCTGCCCGGCCAATTCCACGCCGGTCGGGCCTGCGCCGACGACGATGAACGTCATCAGCCGGTCGCGCTCTTCCTGGGTGGTGGCGAGTTCGGCCTGCTCGAAGGAGCCGAGGATGCGCGCGCGCAGTTCCAGGGCGTCGTCGATGGTCTTCATGCCGGGTGCGTAGGTGGCGAAGTGGTCGTTGCCGAAGTACGACTGCTGGGCGCCGGTGGCGACGATCAGACTGTCGTAGGCGGTAACGGTGTCGCGGTTGAGCAGTCGCGACGTGACCTGCTTCTTCGCCAGATCCACATCGACCACATCGCCGAGCAGCACCTGCGCGTTCTTCTGCTTGCGTAGCACCAGGCGGGTCGCCGGGGCGATCTCGCCGGTCGAGAGAATGCCGGTGGCCACCTGGTAGAGCAACGGCTGGAACAGGTGCGTCGACGTCTTGGAGATGAGCGTGACGTCGACGTCGGCTCTGCGCAGGTGCCGGGTACCGAACAGACCGCCGAACCCGGATCCGATCACCACTACGTGGTGCCGCTTCCCGACAGACTCAGTGCTCATCGTCGCGCTCCTCGACAGACTGGGGTGTGCCCCGCGGTAGTGGTGTTGGACAAGATCGACAATACGCCCAGGGCGAGGTTCAGCGACCCGCGAGAAGGAGTTCGGCCACGCGTGTGTCGGTCTCGGCGCCCTCGGTGTAACCGCCTGCACTGCCGAGCGCGTTCATGATCGAGAGCGTGTACCGCTCCTCGTTGCCCGCGATGCCGACCGAGTTGACCACCCAGCCGTCGGCCTCGGCCGACCAGCCGTTCTTCAGGCCCGGGCGCATCTTCGAACCCGCGCCCCACACACCCCAGTGCTGGTTGGAGTCGACCGAGCGCATCCGGTCGAGCAGGTAGGCGAGATCGTCGGGGTGCATGGTGTCGAGGATGGTGTTCATCAGCCGGTCCAGGTCGGCGGCGGTGCACTTCTGGAACGACCAGTCCGGGAACAGCGCGCTCGTGGTCGGCTGCGGGATCAGGCTGACCATGCCGTAGGTGCGGAAAGCGTTGTTGTAGGCCATCCGGTCGAAGCCGATGTACTTGTGCCACAGCACGTCGGTGGCGTGGTCGTTGGAGGTGGCCAGCATCGCTTCGATGTTGAAGCGGTCCTCGGGCGACAGGCCGATGGCGCCGACGCGGGCCCGGTTGAGCAGGTCGGCGGCGATGGCCAGCTTGATCGTGGAGGCGGTCCACACCTGGTTCTCGGCATGTTCGTTGGCGTAGATGCCGCCGGTCTTGCGGTCGCGCACCACATAGCCGACAACGCCGGGGCGACCCGCGAGATAGGCGTCGGCTCTCGCGATCCGGGCGCTCATATCGGCATCGAAGCCGGGCACCGAGACCTGGGTCAGAGCCGGGGGCGCGGCATGGGCCGCGGTGACGAGAACAGGGACGCCCGGGGTGAGGGCGGCCGCGGCGGCGAGCAGGCAGGCTGTCGCTGCGACTCGGGAAACGACACGGGTGGAGGGAGAACGGTCACGCACGAGGCATCACACTCGCACACCGAGCGCCGGAGTGCACTACTTCGCCGCAAATCCGCCCCGACGAGAGCGCTGTTGCGGCGCACCGCGATTGCGTTCAGTGATGGGCGGCGTGCGGGGTGGCGATGGTGCAGCCGTTGAGCCGATGGCAGTGCTCGAACGCTTCACCGTGCCGGTCCAGCGGCCACGAATGCAGCACCTGATCAGGCCCGTAGCGCCGGGAATTGATCAACTCCCAGCGCGCGCCTGCTCGGCGGCAGATGAAGCCGCCACCGGGAACCAGGGGAAACACCTGCGCGATCATGAAACGAAACCAGCCTTTCGCCCGCGGCCGTACTGTCCCACCCGAACCGCAACAATCCCACGGCGGCGATCGGGGGCGCCGCAGGCGTGGCCGGGACGTCTTGGGGTGTGGCGTATTTCACTAGCCCGGTCCAGTGGTGGTGGCGGGGCCGCGCGATTGCGGGTCGGTCGCTGGGCGTATAAACAACGGATGCCGTTGCACCTCCATCGCGCCGAACGCGCCGACGCGCTGGCCGACGGACTGGGCCGTTTGCTGGGCGAAATTCCCGCCGATCCGTTCGTCACGGAAGTGGTGGCGGTGCCGGCCAAAGGGGTGGAGCGCTGGTTGGCGCAGCGGCTGTCGGGTGTGCTCGGGGTGGGTGCGCAGGACGGCATCGCCGATGGGATAGCCGCGAACATCGCGTTTCCGTCCCCGGCCGCGCTCGTTGCCGAGGTGCTGGCAGGGGCGAGCGGGGTCGCGCCCGCTGACGATCCCTGGGCTGGTCAGCGCGTGGTGTGGACGCTGTTGCCGGTGATCGACGAAGTTGCCGACCAGCCGTGGGCGGCGGTGCTGGCGCGTCACCTCGGCCTCCCTGGAACCGACCATCGCCTCGGTCGGCGCTACTCCACCGCCGCGCACCTCGCCGCACTCTTCGAGTCCTACGCCGCGCAACGTCCGCAGGTGCTGCTCGACTGGGCGGCAGGCGCGGATACCGACGGTGCGGGTGGGCCGGTGCCCGACGACCTCGCCTGGCAACCGCGGTTGTGGCGAGCCCTGCGCGCGGCGGTCGACGCACCGAGTCCCGCCGAACGACTCGCCGACGCCTGCGCCCACCTGCGCGCCGAACCCACCTCGATCGACCTGCCCGACCGGCTGTCCCTGTTCGGCCTCACCCGCCTGCCCGCCGACCAACTGGCAGTTCTCACCGCCCTCGCCGCCCACCGCGACGTGCACCTCTGGTTGGCGCACCCGAGCCCGGCCATGTGGACCGCGCTCAGCGAGGCTCAGGCGGTCGCTGATGTTGCGGCCGTTCGTCCCCGCGCGGACGACCACGGCGCGGATCTGGTTTCGCATCCGCTGCTGGCTGGGCTGGCTCGGGACGTGCGGGAACTGGAGCAGTGCCTGAATCCGGTGCTGGACAGCGATATTCACCTCGCCGGCGAAACCGGCGCGAACACCCTTCTCGGTGCTGTGCAGGCCGCCGTTCGGGCGGATTCTGCCCCTGAAACGGGTGCGATGCCGGACGGAAGCGTCGAGGTCCACGCGTGTCACGGACCGGCACGGCAGGTCGAGGTGCTGCGGGATCTGTTGCTGTCCACCTTCGCGGCGGACCCGACCCTGGAACCGCGCGACGTGCTGATCATGTGCCCGGACGTGGAGGCGTTCGCACCGCTGGTGCGGGCGGCGTTCGGTCAGCGCGGGTCCGGTGTAGACCTGCCGACCGAGGGTGAACATCCCGCGCATCAGTTGCGGGTACGGCTCGCCGATCGCGGGCGGGCGGTGACCAACCCGATGCTGGCGGTGGTGATCGCCCTGCTCGAACTTGCCGACGGTCGCGTCACGGTGACGCAGGTACTCGACCTGGCGGCGAGCGAAACAGTGCGCCGCCGTTGCGGTTTCGATGACGACGACATCGAGCGGCTGCGCGAGTGGGCGGCCGAGTCGGGCGCGCGGTGGGGGATCGGGCAACGTCAGCGCGAAGCGTTCGGACTCGCCGACTTCGCCCAGAACACCCTCAACGCCGCGGTCGATCGCATCCTGCTCGGCGTCACGGCCGACGAATCCGGGGACGACTGGCTGGATCTGGCGCTGCCCCTCGACGATGTCGACTCCAACGATGTCGACCTCGCGGGCCGCTTCGCGGAGTTCATCGACCGGCTCGCCGTCTGCCTGCGCGACCTGCGCGGTCCGCGACCCGCCGCCGACTGGACCACCGTGCTGCTGCGTGCGGTGGAGCTGCTCACCGACGTGCCCGACGCGCACTCGTGGATCCGCACCGAAGCGCGCCGCGAGATCGTCGCCGCCACCGAACACGCGGGCGACACCCCACTGCGCCTGGCCGACGTGTCGGTCCTGCTCACCAGCCGCCTGGCAGGCGGTCCCGGCCGCGCCAATTTCCGCACCGGCGAACTCACCGTGTGCACCCTGGTCCCGATGCGGTCGGTGCCGCACCGCGTGGTGGTGCTGCTGGGACTCGACGACGATGTCTTCCCCCGGCCCGGCAGCATCGACGGCGACGACCTGCTGGCGCGCGATCCACTGGTCGGCGAACGCGACGCGCGCAGTGAAGACCGTCAACTCCTCCTGGACGCCATCATGGCGGCCGGCGACCGGTTGTTCGTCCTGCACACGGGCGCGGACCCGGTGACCGGCGCGGTTCGGCCGCCCGCTGTCCCGGTCGCCGAACTCCTCGACGTGCTGGCCACCCATGTGGGTCCGGCGGCGATGGACGACGTCCACATCCGGCACCCGCTGCAGGCCTTCGACCGCCGCAACTTCGCCCCCGCGAAGCCGCGCAGTTTCGACACCGTCGCCCTGGCCGGTGCGCGCGCCGCCGCTCGCCCGTCCCGGCCGCGCCCGCCGCTGCTCACCGCGCCGTTGCCGCCCGGCCCCGTCGCGGATATCGCACTGGCGGAACTGATCTCGTTCGCCGAACACCCGGTGCGTGCGTTCCTGTGGCAGCGACTGGGCCTGCGGGTGCCCGAGGAATCAGAGGACATTGCCGATCAGCTCCCGATCGAACTCGACGGGCTGGCGAAGTGGGATCTGGGCGAACGGATGCTGACCGCTCGGCTCACCGGCGCCGACCCGGCGGGTCTGCGGGCCGCCGAATGGCGTCGAGGAACGTTGCCGCCCTTCGGTTTCGGGACCAAGGTGCTCGACGAGGTCGAAGGCACCGTCGACACACTCGTCCGCACCGCTCGAGCCGACTACGAGGCACCGCCGCGTGCCGTCGACATCGCCATCGACCTGGGCAACGGCCGCACCCTCGCGGGCACCGTCCCCGAGGTCCGCGGCGAAACCTTGGTGCGCACCACCTATTCCCGTCTTGCACCGAAACACCGTCTCGCGTCCTGGGTTTCGCTGCTCGCGCTCGCCGCCACCGAAGACCGGTCGTGGCAGGCGATCAGTACCGGGCGCGGGCAATTCCGCAGCAGGCCGGTGGCCAGGTCGGTGATCACCGCACCCGAAGCGCCTGCCGCACTGAAGATCCTGCGTGATCTGGTCCGGTTGCGCGATGAGGGGCTGTGCGAACCGCTGCCCTGCGCGCCCGCCGCCACCGCCGCCTACGCCGAGCGCCGCTTCCGCGGTGACAGCGTGGCCGACGCCCTGCTCGCCGCCGAACACGCCTTCGACGGCGGCCCCAACGGCCCCGACAGGTTCGGCGACCACACCGACCGCTACCTGCGCTACGTCTGGGGTCGCGCACCCCGATTCGACTGTCTCGCTACCGAATCCAACCGACCGGGCGAACCGGAAAGCAACCGTTTCGGCGCTCTCGCGCGCCGCTGGTGGGCGCCGCTGCTCGCCGCCGAGAGTCAGGGGCAGCCGTGACCGGGACCGTCTCGGCGCCGACCGCATTCGATGCGACCGGGCCACTGCCCCAGGGCACCACCGTGCTGGAGGCCAGCGCGGGCACCGGCAAAACCCATGCCATCGTCGGGCTCGCGGTCCGCTATGTCGCCGAAGCGGGCATATCCATCACCGAACTGCTGCTCGTCACGTTCAGCCGCGCCGCCACCCAGGAACTGCGGGAACGCACCAGGGACCGGTTCGTCACGGTGGCGACCGCGCTCGCCGAGCCCGACACCGCGCGCCACCACCAGGACGAGCTCGTCCGCGCGATGGCCGACACCGACCCGGAGACAGTGCGGCTGCGCAGGCACCGATTGCTCACCGCCCTGGCCGATTTCGACGCCGGGACCATCGCCACCACCCACTCGTTCTGTCAGCGAATGCTCGACGAACTCGGTCTGGCCGGTGAACACGATCCGGGCGCGCGACTGGTCGAATCGGTGGACGACCTCGTCGCCACCGTCGCCGACGACCTGTATCTGGCCCGCTACGCCCGTGACGGTGCCCCGTTCACGCTGCGCGATGCCCACACCCTCGCCCTGGCGGCCGTCCACGACCGCCACGCCGACCTGGCGCCGCGCACCGATGGCGCGGCGGGCGAGCGCGTCGCCTTCGCCACCGCCGTGCGCGCGGAAACCGAACGCCGCAAACGCCGTGCGGGACTGCGCGATTTCGACGATCTGCTCGTCCTGCTGCACGACGTGCTGGCCGACCCGGAGCACGGGCCCCGCGCCTGCGCGCGGATCCGGCAGCGCTACCGGGTCGCGCTGGTCGACGAGTTCCAGGACACCGATCCGCTGCAGTGGGACATCCTGCGCCTGGCATTCCACCAGCACGCCACCCTCGTGCTGGTCGGCGACCCGAAGCAGGCCATCTATGCCTTCCGCGGCGCCGAAGTGCTCAGCTACCTCGACGCCGTGGCACTGGCGGACCGACGCAGCGAACTCACCCGCAACTGGCGCAGTGACGCCGGCCTGCTGCGCGCCATCGACCACCTGTGCGGCGGCGCCGAATTGGGTCACCCCGAGATCAGCGTGTACCCGGTCACGCCGACGCGGCCGACGACGCGCCTGCACGGCGACCCTGAGGTGATCAGCCCGCTGCGGCTGCGGGTACTGCCGCGGACCGGGGCGGGCCCGCGCAATCGGTCGGGGTTTCCGTCGGTGGGCAGGCAGCGGGCCAAGGTCGCCGACGATCTGGCCGCCGATATCGTCACCCTGCTCGAATCCGGCACCACCATCGACGCCAAACCCGTACGCGGCGGGGATCATTCACTCAGCGAGGTCGGCGACGGACGGGTGCGCAGACCGATCGGGCCCGGCGATATCGCGGTGTTGGTGCGGACTCGCTCCCAAATCGACGTGGTGCGAGCGGCTTTGGATCGTGTCGGGGTCGCCTCCGTGCTCGCCGGTGGTACCAGCGTGTTCGCGACGGTCGCCGCGACGGACTGGCTGTGGGTGTTGCGGGCGCTGGAACAACCACATCGCGGTGACCGGGTGCGGCTGGCCGCGTGCACCCCGATCCTCGGTGTCACTGCCGCCGAAATCGACTCGGGCGGTGCGGATCTCGTCGGCCGGGTCTCCACCCAGTTGCGCGATGCCGCCCGCCTGTTCGCGCGGGCCGGATTCGCCGCCGTGTTCGACAAGCTCGCCACGGAAACCGACCTCGCGCCGCGCCTGCTTGCGATGGACAACGGCGAACGCGAACTGACCGACCTGCGCCACATCGCCCAGCTCCTCGACGAGGTCGCACTCGCCGAGGGTCTGGGTCTGACCGCGCTCACCCGCTGGCTCGCCGACCGGGTGCGCGAGCCCGAGGCGGGCAGCGTCAGCGGTCGTAGCCGCAGGCTCGATCGGGACGCGGCGGCGGTGCAGATCGCCACCGTGCACGCCAGCAAGGGCCTCGAATTCCCGATCGTCTACCTGCCTTTCACCTGGGACAGCGCCAAGAACCCGTATCCGGCGACGCTGCTGTTCCACGACGACAACGGCACCAGGGTCCTCGACATCGGCGGCAAGGACGCCCCCGGCTACGGCGAACGCCAATTGCGTTGTGAGGCCGAGGAATCGGGGGAGGAGCTGCGGCTGCTCTATGTGGCGTTCACCCGGGCGATGTGCCAGGCGGTTGTGTGGTGGGCGCCCGCGGTGACGACCGGTGCCGCGCCGCTGCACCGAATGATGCTGGGTAGACGGCAGGGTTCGGCGCAGGTGCCGCGCCGGGCCGAGATTTCCGCCGACACCGCTGCGGCGCAACGTATTTCCGAGTGGGCATCCTCCGCCTCGGACGTGATCTCGGTGACCATGGTCGACCGCCCCGAGGATGTGGCGCCCCGACGGGTGCGCACCGAATTGCCGACCGGCGAACTGGCGGCCGCGGGGTTCAACCGCGCGCTCGACCAGCAGTGGCGGCGCACCTCGTATTCGGCGCTCACCGCGGGGGCACACGATGCGCCCGGCGTGAGCGACTCCGAACCCGAGGACGGCCCCGGCCCCGACGACGAGCCGACGCAAGCCCCGATCGACGCCATGACCGCCAGTACGGCCGCGCCGTCGTTGATGAACGAGCTGCCCTATGGCGCCGAGTTCGGCACGCTGGTCCACGGCGTTCTCGAAACGGTCGACACCTCGGTGCCCGACCTCGCCGCCGAGGTCCACCAGCGGTGTGTGGCGGCGGTCGAACACACGATGGCCGAGCTCGACGTCGACGTGCTCTCGAACGCCCTGCTCGAAGTGCTGCGC
Source organism: Nocardia sp. NPDC058705 (assembly GCF_042749305.1). NCBI lineage: Bacteria > Bacillati > Actinomycetota > Actinomycetes > Mycobacteriales > Nocardiaceae > Nocardia > Nocardia sp. NPDC058705. The sequence continues at coordinate 344,351 of NZ_JBHYRN010000003.1, forward strand.
ACCCCAGCGGATTTCGGTTCACTGGCCGCGATCGCAACCCGTGACCGGCTCAACGAACTGGAATTCGAACTGCCGCTCGGTGGTGGTGACACGCCCGGCCCGCGCTCGGCCGGGATGCACGCCATCGCGACACTGTTGCGCACCCACCTTCCCGCCGACGACGATCTCGTCGACTACGCCGATCATGTTGCCGCGCTGCCCGATACGGTGCTGCGCGGCTTTCTCACCGGCAGCATCGACGCTGTCCTGCGGGTGCCCGACGAGACAGGCGAGCTCCGCTATCTCATCGTCGACTACAAGACCAACCGGCTGGGTACCGGCGATCTCACCGTCGAGCACTACCGTCGCGACCACATGGTCGCGGAAATGATCCGCTCGCACTATCCGCTGCAGGCACTGCTGTATGCCGTTGCCCTGCACCGGTATCTGCGCTGGCGGTTGCCCGGATACGACCCCGCTCGCCATCTCGGTGGTGCCAGGTACCTGTTCGTGCGAGGCATGATCGGTGCGGCGACGCCGCCGGGGCACGGTGTCTTCGATTGGTACCCGTCCGCGGAACTCGTTGTCGCGCTGTCGGATCTGCTTGCGGGGGAGCTATGAGGGCCGCTCCGAGACGAATTCTCCACAGTGCCGTCCGCGATTGTCGGTCGGCTGGTGGCCGGTGTGCGGCGCGACGGCGCCCGGTGCTGACGACGGAGAGGCACCGATCATGACGTCTATTCAGGTGGCGCAGCGGGGGACCGGGCTGCTGCGGGTGTTCAACGAGGCCGGTGTGCTGTCCGCGGCGGATGTGCACGTCGCGGTGCGGTTGGGTCGGATGGGGCGCGAGGACAGCGAGGACGTGCTGTTCGCCGCGGCGCTGGCGGTGCGCGCGGTGCGGTCGGGTTCGGTGTGTCTCGAGCTGGCCCGGATGCGCGAGATCGGCATCGATGCCGACGAAACACGGGACAGCGCAACGGGAATCGACCCGGCGACCCTGCCGTGGCCGGACACCGATCGGGTGCTGACCGCCCTGCGGCGGAGTCCGCTGAGCTGCGGCGGGCAGTCCGGTCCGCTGCGCCCGTTGCGGATCGTCGAAGCCGACGCCGAGGGTGGCGCGCTGCTCTACCTAGACCGGTACTACCAGCAGGAACAGATTCTGCGGCGAGTACTCACCGAACGCAGCGCCGATCACCCCGTCATCGACACCGAACTCGTTCGCGCACAACTGGATCGGCTCTTCGCCGACCCGCTCGGCGACGGGCCCGACCGGCAACGCCTGGCCGCCGCCCTCGCCGCGACCCACTGGACCACTGTCGTCGCGGGCGGCCCCGGCACCGGCAAAACCCACACCATCGCCCGCATCCTGGCCCTGCTCACCGCCCACCGCAACGCATCGCCCAAGTTGCCCGCCCTGCGCATCGCCCTCGCCGCACCGACCGGCAAAGCGGCGGCCCGCCTACAGGAAGCGGTGCGTGAACAGGCCGCCGAGCTCGGCCTGCCCGAGCTCACCGCCTCGACCCTGCACCGCCTCCTCGGCTGGCAACGTGGCCGCACCACCCGCTTCCGCCACCACGAGCACAACCGCCTGCCCTACGACGTCGTCGTGGTCGACGAGACCTCGATGGTGTCGCTCACGATGATGAGCCACCTCTTCTCCGCCCTGCGCCCCGACACCCGCCTGGTCCTCGTCGGCGACCCCGACCAGCTCGCCTCGGTCGATGCGGGTGCGGTACTGGCCGACCTCGTCGCCGGTCCCGTCAGTGGCGCGCCCAATCCGGCGCTGCGCGAGGTGCTCGATGTCGATGGGGTGCGGGCAGGCCTGTCACCTGCGTCGAGCGGCGTGGCAGGCGCTGAGACCCCGGCCCAGAGTGGTGGCGCTCGCGAACCCGATGGTGACGTCCGGGATGTGGGGCGTGACGCGGGCGGCGTGGCCGAGTCGCCGGAGGCAGGGGCCGGATCTTCGGTGAGTCCGGCAGCGGCGCACTCGCTGACGTCTCTCGAACAGCGGCGGCTGCAGGGCGGGATCGTCCGGTTGACCAGGGGGAGGCGATTCGGCGGGCACATCGCGGACCTGGCGGTTGCTGTCCGGGCCGGCGATGCCGATGCGGCACTGGCAATTCTGCGGGCGGGTGGCGACGATGTGTCGCTGTGCGGCCCCGACGACATCCGCGCTGTGCGGGCGGACGTGACAACCGCTGCCCTCGCCGTCACGGCCGCGGCGGAAGCGGGCGACGCGATCGGCGCACTGACCGCACTGGAATCTCACCGCCTGCTCTGCGCCCATCGCCAGGGTCCCTTCGGCGTCGAACGCTGGGATCGGATGGCGGCCGAGTGGGCCGCGGCCGGTGGCGCGGGACCCGAAGGGCCGCAATCGGTCTGGTATCCCGGTCAGCCGCTGCTGGTCACCGCCAACGATCACGAAGCCCGGATCTACAACGGTGACACCGGCGTCATCATCCGACGCCCGGACGGCTCGCTGCGCGCCGCATTGCAGCGCGGCAGCGAGCCCTACCTCGTCCATCCCACCCAGTTCCCGGCCGTGGTCACGGTTTTCGCCATGACCATCCACCGCAGCCAGGGCAGCCAGTACGACACGGTCTCGGTCGTCCTCCCCGAACCCGAATCCACCCTGCTCACCAGGGAACTCCTCTACACGGCCATCACCCGAGCGCGCACGCACGTCCGCATCATCGGCACCGAGGAATCCATCCGCGCCGCGATCGGCCGCCGCGTTCTCCGAGCCAGCGGTCTGTCGAGAACCGTCGCGCCGCAAGGGTAGTGAGGTGTTACGCGGTCGCCCATGGCGGGCGACCGCATGACGTGACCGTCAGCGAGCCGAGCTGCGCGACCAGTTCCACGACCACCAGCGGTCGTCGTCCAAGTCGCGCAGGACGGCGTCCTTGATCTGCATGCGCAGGAACGGGTCCTGTAGACCGTCGAGGGCGGGCAGGATGTCGGGGGAGAGGGTGCCCAGGTAGCCCGCGTCCAGGCGCTTGCTGGTGGACCAGCGGTCGATATTGCGTTCGGCGACAAGGTGTTCGGGGTTGATCGCGGCAAGGGCGATCAGGGTTGCCAGGGCCGTCCCGATCGCGGCGCGCGGCACCCAGGTCCACCGCAGTCGGGCGATGGCGACCAGCACGAGAACGTAGACCAGACCGACCCAGAGTTCGCACATCGTCACCAGCAACCGGAGCACGGTGAACCCGTAGGCCTGCTGGTAGGTCCACATCCGGCCCAGTGCCGATCCGACGATGACCAGCGCCAGCACGCTCACCGCGCTCAGCAGGACGCGCAACGACAGGCGGTCAGCGGCAGTTTCCTGCTTCGACCAGTGCAGAACAGCGACGATCACGGCCAGCGTCAGGATGCTCACCGCCGACAGCTGCCAGAATCCGCTGCGCGCGTATTCGGCGTAGGTCAGACCCGCGGTGCGCTGCACGTAATCGTCGCCACCGAACAGTGCCACGAACTGGGCGCCGACGAACACCGCGAACAACACGGTCAACGCGCCAACTGGGAGCATCCACTCGCTGCGCGACCAAAGACGCACCGGCCGAACCGAATCCGCCGCCCGCGAAGGCGGTCCCGCGAGCAGGTACAGCGCCCCCAGCACACCCACCGTGACGACCACGAACAGGAAGATCCACTGCCACGCCGCCGGGCCGTCCACCTTCGGCACGAGCCCGTTCAACATCTTCGCGAACGTGGCGTCCGCCCCGCCGAGCAGCGGCACGAACACCACCAGCAATGCCGCGGTCGCCGCGATGGAAACTCCGTACCGCCGCACAGTGGAGCTCCCCACCGACCGCGACTCCCGCAGCCCCGAGAACGCCCACGGCACAGCCCCGAACGACGCCAACGGCACCGCGAACATGTCGTGCGCGATCCCCCGCACACTCCGCCGCCCCAACACCGCCAACGACCCGGCCACACACGCCGCGATCACACACAGCACGAACAGCCACCCCGCCGCCCGCACCGTCCCCACCCCGAGCAACACTATCGCCGCCGCTGCCCACCAGACCCGATCGCCGACCGAAACAGAGTGGGGAACAGGCTCATTCGGCTTCGGCGCCACAGTCTTGTTCGCCGCCACAGCTTCATTCGCCGACATGACGTCGTCCGTCGACACGGCCATGTTCGCGGACACGGCGCTGTTCGGCGCAGATGCTGTCGCCGAACGTGCCTCGTCGGAGTCGGTTCGCGAGGTTGTCGGCGCTTCGGCAGGACCACCTTCGGCGGGCGACGTCACCACCCTGATGTCACCCGGAGTCGAATCAGGAGTATTCGCAGCACTGTTCACGGACTCGGCACCGTTGTCGGTCGTGCCGCCGTGAACCGCCGCCCGCTCGCTCGTGGTGTCGGCTGATCGCGACGTGACCGTTTCGCCCGCGGGCCGGACGTTGTCGCCCTGAACGGGGTCCGCCGTGCGGCGCGAATCGGAGTCCTCCGTGGCAGCCGCGACCTCGCCCGCTTCGCGCGTCGCGAGATCGGCAGGTGCCGTAGTCGACTGTTGCTCAGCAGACTTCAGATCAGTACTCGGTGCCGCAGTGGAAGGAGTGTTCGTAGCCGACGTAGCCGACGCCGAGGCGACCTCCGACGATTCGGACCGACCACGCAACCGGGCGCGGTAATCGACCGCGACGAGAGCGCCGGTGATGGCAGTGCCCGCGATGAGCCAGCCGATACCGGGACGGTCCACCGGGATCACCGTGGCACCGACGATGCCGGCCAGCGCCGCGGCGGGCAGCACACCGGGTGGGCGGGCGACGCACTCCCAGCGTTTCGGGACCGGCGGTAGCGGAGGCGGCATCGACGGTAGCGGCATGGAACTCGCGGACGATCCGGTCCTGGCCGCCGCCGCCGCGTTCGGCCATGCCCCGGCCGTCCAGCCCGGCGTACCCGGCTGGACAGCGCCGCGCGTGCGCCGCTCGGCAAGCAGTGTCGTGACCGGCACCGAGCCGTCCGCCGCCGCAGGAATCGTCGTGTCCGGTGTCGGGGTCTCGGTGCGTGCCGCGGTCGACCGAGTGCCGGAACTTGCTGGACCGCCGCCCGTCTGTGAGGTTTCGGCTGCGGGATTCGGGTTCTCGGTAGCACTCGGCTGAGGCGCAGGAGCCTCGGGTATCGGCTTGTCGGACATGGTTTTTCCCCTCCTGGAGGTGTGCAGATATGCCCCGGGACCAAAGTGCCGGGAGAGTTCGTAGGGATGTAGGGGTCAGTCCGTGGGCAGGACGACGCGGATGCGGGAGCCGGGGTCGGCGACGGCGATGGTGCCGCCGTGCAGGTCGATCACCCAGCGGGCGATGGCGAGGCCGAGGCCGGTGCCGCCGCCGTCGGTGCGACCACCGCGGGTGAAACGGTCGAAGACGGTGGCGCGCTCGGCTTCCGGGATGCCGGGGCCGTCGTCCTGGATTTCCAGGACCGTGCCTTCGGGGCCCGTCGATGCCGAGACCCGGACCTCGCCACCGGAGGGGCCGTGCCTGGCGGCATTGTCGAGCAGGTTGAACAGCACCTGGTGCAGGCGGGCGCGGTCGGCGAACACGGTCGCGTCGGGCGGGTCGATGGATGTCGTGAACCGAACACCACGTCCGAGCGCAGCAGTCATCACCTCGGCTTCGGCGATCACCTCCGCCAACAGTGGTGCCAGCGGCAGGGTTTCGCGATCAAGCGTGAACGCGCCCGCCTCGATGCTGGACAGGTCGAGGAGTTCGGAGACCAGCAGGCCGAGACGTTCGGTCTGGGCGAGGGCGGTCCGCAGCGTCGCCGGGTCGGGCTGGCTCACCCCGTCTACCAGGTTCTCCAACACGGCGTGCAGCGCGGTCACCGGCGTGCGCAGCTCATGGGACACATTCGCGATGAGGTCGCGGCGCTGCCGGTCCGCGGCGGCCAGGTCGGCCGACATCTGATTGAACGCGGTCGCCAGCTGACCCACTTCATCACGCGAGGACGCCCGCACCCGAAAGCTGTAGTCGCCCTGGGCCATCTGCCGCGCCGCCGCGGTCATCTGACGCAACGGGCGGGTGATCCCGTGCGCGAGGAACTGCGAGGTGATCAACGCGATCCCGAACGCGGTCGCCGTGGTCAGCGGCGGCAACCAGCCGATCTGCAACCGGAAATACCCGAACGCGACACCACCCGAGCACAACATCAGCACCGCCAGCTTGAGCTTGATGGAGCGCAGCCGGTCCAGCGGACGCGGCAGCACATCGGCGATGCGATCCATCAACGTCACCGTGCGGTCGGTCATCGCGCGTCCAGGGCGTAGCCGACACCGTGCACAGTGCGGATGAGATCGGCACCGAGCTTGCGCCGCAACGCTTTCACGTGCGAATCCACCGCCCGCGTCCCCGCCGCATCGGACCAGTCCCAGATGTCTTCCAGCAGTCGCTCTCTCGCGAGCACCGCCCGCGGACGTTGCGCGAGCCGGGTCAGCAGGTCGAATTCCAGTGGGGTGAGCCGTGCTTCGGCATCACCGCGCCACACCCGCCGCTCGGCGAGGTCGATCCGCAGATCGCCGACGACGATGCTGTGGTCGCCGCGCTCGGCAGCCCGGTCCACCCGTCGCAACAGCGCGTGCACGCGGGCGGCGAGCACCCGCATCGAGAACGGCTTGGTGAGATAGTCGTCGGCCCCGACACCGAGCCCGATGAGCTGATCGGTCTCGTCGGTGCGCGCGGTGAGCATGAGCACGGGCACGGGCCGCTCGGCTTGAATCCGGCGGCACACCTCCAACCCGTCGAACCCCGGCAACATGACGTCGAGGACCACCAGATCGGGCTCGCCCGCCTGCGCCGCCGCCACCGCGGCCGGACCATCGTGTGCCAGGTCGACGATGAACCCTTCGGCCCGCAACCTCGCGGCCACCGACTCCGCGATCGTCACCTCGTCGTCGACCACCAGGATCCGGCGTGCCGCCTGTCCTGTCCCGCCCCCACTGTTTTCCATGGTGCGACCCTAGCGAGCCCGTGTGGAGGGTTATGTCGCCAAATGTGGAGATTGTGTGTGGAGTACAGTGGCGGCGTGCACAACTGCTTCCGCTCCACCCCGCCGCCCGCCTCCTGAGCGAGGTGCCCCGCGGCGCTTGATCAACGCGCCGGTGGTTTCGGTATGTAGTCGTGCACCTCGCTTCTCGCGACCCCTTCACCTTTCTGTCGCAGGAGCACACCCATGTCTGTTTCGCTGTCCGCCCGCGTTGGCACAGCTGATCTCGTCATCGCCGGAATCCTCTGGGGGACCGGCGGCCTACTCGGCACCTTCGTCCAACGCTCGACCCACCTGTCCCCGGTGGCGGTCGCCGCCGTGCGCCTGGCCGTCGGCGGGTTACTGCTGGTGGGGCTGTGCATCCTCACCCGCAGAGCCATCCCGCGTGATGCCCCCGCCTGGCGGCGCATCGGTGCGACAGCCGTTCTCGCGGCGGTGTTCCAGGGCTGCTACTTCGGCGCGGTCGCCCTGTCCTCGGTGAGTCTGGCGACGCTGATCACCATCGGCATGTCCCCGGTCGTGGTCGCCGTACTCGAACATCTCACCGGCAGGCGAGCACTCGATCGCACCCGGTCGCGCAGCATCGCCCTCGCCCTCACCGGCCTCGCGCTGCTGGTCGGCACACCCGGCGCGGGCGGGTCGCGCGTGCTGTTCGGTGCGGCCCTGGCACTGGCCGCCGCCACCGCGTTCGCCGTGCTCACGGTGATCTCCGCAGTCCCGGTACCCGGCCTCGACCCCGTCACCAGCACCGGAATCGGCTTCACCGGGGGCGCGATAGTGCTCGCCGTCCCGGCGGCGGTGACCACCACCGCCTTCGACATCACCGTGCCCGGCGTAGCGGGAGTTCTGGCCCTCGGACTGTTCCCGACGGCCATCGCCTATACGCTCTACTTCCGCGGCCTCACCGCGGCGGGCGCGGGCACCGGCGCCCTGCTCGCCCTGCTCGAACCGCTCACCGGCACGCTGCTGGCAGTGCTGTTCCTGGATGAACGACTCGGCGTGGCGGGCTGGATCGGTGCAGTGCTCCTCGCGGTCGCCCTGGTGGCGGCCACCGAGAAAACCGCGTCGCTACAGGTCAGGGAACAGACCGGGTAGTTCCATCGCGTAGGCGAGATCGTCGCGAGTGCCCAGGGTGACCAGCAGGACGCGAATCATGGTCACCCTGGCCTCCGACGCCAGCGCGGGATCGGGATCGCTGCCCGGTTCGCTGCCCATGGTGAGCCGGTAGACGACGTACTCGCACACGTGCAGCGCCGCGTCCATATCGAGGGGTGCGGGCACCGGACGACCGAGGTCGCCGAAGGTCTTGCGCACCAGATCGCGGATATCGTCGAGCGCGCGTTCGCGGTAGGCCGAGACAACCGAGCCCGGGTCGTGCAATTCGGCGAACAGCGGCCGCAGCATCGGCCCGTGCCCCCGCGCCCAGTCCACATACGCGTCGATCAGCCGGATACCCAACTGCACCGGCTCATCGGTGCCGGCGAGCGCTTCGCGGATCCCGCCGACGAGGCCGTCGTTGGACGCGTCGAGTACCGCGTGCAGCGGCTCGGACGCATTGCCGAAATAGCGGTAGAAAGTGGGCCTGGCCAGCCCCGCCTCTTCGATGATCTGGGCGACACTCAGGCCACGCGACCCGTTGCGCGCGAACACCGCGGCGGTCGCCTCGACGATCCGAGCGCGGACCTCTTCGGCCTGCTCCTGCGTCTGCGGCGGGCGCCCGCGACGCACCGCGGTCGAGTCCTCGGTCATCGCGCCTCCCTCACCGTCACTGCTCGCGCACTGAAAGCTTGACACGAACCAGGGCGCTGGCATTAATCTAACACTAGTGTTCAGTAAATAATCTGAACGTGCGCGACTGTTGCGCGCGATCCATCTGTTGAGGAGAAGGGCCGACAATGACGACCGCCCCCGAGCTGACCGCCGAACCCACCGCGCTGCCGACCGCCCTGGTCAAGCCCCTGTTCGATCGCGGAGTCGCCGGTGGTGCGCCGTCGGTCGAGACCTTCGCCCCGGCCACCGGCCACAAGATCGGTGACCTGCCCCAGTCTTCTGTCGAGGACATCGAGCGCGCCTTCGCCGTCGCCCGGCACGCGCAGCGTGACTGGGCGAAGGTGAGCGTCAAGCAGCGTGCCGAAATCGTGCGCCGCTTCCACGACATCGTGCTCGCCGAGCAGGAGACCATCCTCGACATCGTGCAGACCGAGACCGGCAAGTCCCGCCCGCACGCCTTCGACGAGATCGCCGACGTCGCGCTGAACGCGCGCTACTACGCCACCGTCGCACCCAAGCTGCTCGCCGACCGCAAGCCGCGCGGCGTGCTGCCGGTGCTCACCTCGGTCGAGGTACACAACCGGCCCAAGGGCGTCGTCGCGGTCATCTCGCCGTGGAACTACCCCCTCGCACTGGCGGCCTCCGACGCGCTGCCCGCCCTGATCGCGGGCAACGCGGTCATCGCGCGCCCCGACAACCAGACCGCGCTCACCGCGCTGTGGGCCATCGACGCCGCCGAGCGGGCCGGGCTGCCGCGGGGTCTGTGGCAGGCCGTGCTCGGCCGCGGCCGCGACATCGGCGGCGAGGTGATCGCGCGCGCCGACTACGTCGACTACACCGGTTCCAGCGCCACCGGCCGCACCATCGCCCAGCAGGCCGGTGAGCGCCTGATCGGCTACTCCCTCGAGCTCGGCGGCAAGAACCCGCTGCTCGTGCTGGCAGACGCCGATGTCTCCAAGGCCGCGAAACTGGCTGTGCGCGCGTGCTTCTCGTCGGCGGGCCAGCTGTGTGAGTCGATGGAACGCATCTACGTCGACGCCTCGGTCTACGACCAGTTCGTCGCCGAATTCGTCGGCAATGTCAAGAACATGTCGCTCGGTGGCGAGCTCGACTACAGCCGGGACATGGGTTCGCTGACCTTCCCGCGTCAGCTCGCGACCGTCAGCGAGCATGTCGACGACGCGGTCGCCAAGGGCGCCAAGGTCCTCGCCGGTGGCCGCGCGCGTCCGGATCTGGGCCCCTACTTCTACGAGCCCACCGTGCTCGCTGATGTGAAGCCGGGCATGACCGTCTTCCGCGAGGAGACCTTCGGCCCGGTCGTGTCGGTGTACAAGGTCGACTCCGACGACGCCGCCGTCGAGGCAGCCAACGACACCGCCTACGGCCTCAACGCCAGCGTGTGGAGCCGGGATGTGAACCGCGGCAAGGAGATCGCCGCGCGGATCAACGCCGGTTCGGTGAACGTGAACGAGGGCTTCATTGCCGCCTGGGGCAGCATCGACGCGCCGTCGGGTGGTCTCGGCATCTCCGGCCAGGGCCGTCGCCACGGTCCCGAGGGCCTGCTGAAGTACATCGACACCCAGACCATCGCTGTCCAGCGGCTCATGCCGATCGCGCCGCTGCCCGGCATGTCCGAGCAGATGTGGGCCAAGACGATGACGCTGGTTTTCGGTGTCATGAAGACGCTGCGCCAGAAGTAGCGGAAACGAACCAGGGGTAGGTGCGCACATGAAGTTGGAAACGGTCGCGGGCAAACGGGTGCTGGTCACCGGCGCTGCCATGGGTCTGGGCAAGCTGTTCGCGGAGAAGGCTGTGTCCGAGGGCGCCGACGCGGTGGTGCTGTGGGATATCAACGAGCTCGCCCTGCGTGAGACGGCGGCGCAGCTGACCGCCGCGGGCGGCAAGGTGCACCACTACGTGGTGGACGTGTCGTCGCAGGACTCGATCCGCGAGGCCGGCGAGGCGGTGCGCAAGGAGGTCGGCGGGATCGACATCCTGGTCAACAACGCCGGCATCGTGCGCGGCAACACCTACTTCTGGGAAACCGAGAACCGCGCCGACATCGACAAGACGATGGCGATCAACTCGCTGGCCCCGATGTACGTCACCCTGGAGTTCCTGCCGGGCATGGTCGCCGGTGCGAGCCAGGCGCGCGTGCTCAATATCGCGTCCTCGGCCGCGCTGGTCGCCAACCCGCGCATGGCCGTGTACGCGGGGTCGAAGTGGGCGGCGCTTGGCTGGTCGGACTCGGTGCGCCTCGAGCTCGAGCAGGCAGGCCACGAGCACGTGAAGGTCACCACGGTCTGCCCGACCTACATCAACACCGGCATGTTCGACGGCGCGAAGGGCATCTTCCTCACGCCGATGCTCGAGCAGCACGATGTGGTCGACACGTCGTGGTCGGAGATGAAGGCGGGCGGCGCGCTGGTGGTGATGCCGTGGACCTCACGGATGAACCGCGCACTGACCGGTCTGCTGCCGATCAAGGTTCGCGACCTGTACCTGAACGCGGTGGGCGTGTACCACTCGATGGATCAGTTCACCGGACGTAAGTAGTTCACGCGGTGCCCCTGTCGACCGGTCGTGGAAGCGATCGCTCGACGGGGGCACCGTCATGTCGGGCGACGGGACGTACAGGTCTGCGTCGCTTGCTGTTTCGAGGTGTGCCGACCGGTCCGGACTGTCGGCTCGACGAGCAGGCGCGATCAGCCAGGATCACGGGTGCCGAGAACGACGGTGGCGTAGTGCTCCTCTGACTCCGCCACGCGGGGTACGAGGCCGTGCGCGGCGAGCACCGAGCACGCGGTATCGACCTGTTCGGCACCGGTTTCCACCAGCACGGTGCCGCCCGGCGCCAGCCATGCGGCCGCGCCTTCGGCCACCCGCCGGAACACATCGAGCCCGTCCGTCCCGCCGTCGAGCGCGGCGAGCGGCTCGTGCTCGCGTGCCTCCGGCGGCAGGTCGGCGACCCGGGCGCTCGGCACATACGGTGTGTTCGCGAGCAGGATGTCGATGCGGCCGTGCAGGTCAGCCGGTAGCGCGTCGAACAGGTCACCACCGAATACCGGGGCGCTGATCGGGGCGAGGTTCTCGCGCGCGCAGGCCACGGCGACGGGGTCGATATCCGCGGCGACCAGCTCCACCTCGCATCCCCGTGTGGTGAGGTCGGTCGCGGCGCTGAGTCCGAGTGCCCCACAGCCACAACACAAGTCGACGACACAGACCCGCGAAGTCCCCGGCACGAGACCCTCGACTGCCTGTTCCACCAGAAACGCGGTGCGTTGCCGCGGCACGAAAACCCCAGGGCGCACGCCGACCCGCAGCCCTCGGAATTCCACCCAGCCGAGCAGATATTCGAGCGGTGTCCCCGAAACCCGCTGCCGGACCAATACATCCAGCCGCCGCGGATCGCCTGCCGCCGCCTCGATCAGCAGCGTGGCTTCGTCCTCGGCGAACACACATCCTGCGCGTCGCAACGTGACGACCACCTCGGGAAAACAGCTCACGTGCCGATTGTTCCCGACCGGGCAACCGAGTTGTCGCCGCAGGTGCGACGACTCAGCGTGAACTGTCCAGTTCGAAGGTTCGCGTGGCGTCGAGGTAGATCCCGCGCTGGGCACTGCGCGCGGGCGGGGGCAACTGCGAAACCAGCTGTTCGAGTGAGGTCATCGCCCCGACCACCGCGGTACCCGCCACGATGAAGTCGGCGACCGCGCGCCGAATGTGGTTCGGGGAGGTCACCACCACCGCGCTGGTTGCACCCAGATCGCGCAGCATCCGCGTGCTGAACAGCGCGTTCTGCACGGTCGATCCGGCCCGATCCTCCACATGGATCCGATCGCCCGGCAGACCACGCGCGACGAGCCAGCGCCGCATCGCCTCGGCCTCGGAGATGCCGTTCTGTGGATTGCCGCCGGTCACGATCACCGGGGAGAACGGCGCGGCGACCGCCTGCAGCCACGCGGCGGTGAGCCGGTTCTCCAGTTCCGGGCGCAGCGCGCCGTCGGGGAGCAGGCCGTAGCCGAGGACCACGATGCCGGTCTGCGGACCGACCAGCGCGGGCAGCGGATTGGGCAGGGTGGCGGCGGCCGCGGTCACCGCGTGCAGCACGTGGTTGGTACCCGCCGCCTTGGCCGGGTCGATGCCGCCGAGCCGGGTCAGCGCGTCACCCACCGCGGCGGGGTCACCGGCGTAGTGCGACCAGATCGCCTGCAGGGCGAGCGCGTCGGCGTCGTGGGGATCGGCGGCGATGAGGGCGCGCAGGTCGGCCCGTCCCGCGGCGTCGTCGCCGTCGGTGAAATGTCGCTGTGCGGAGTTGTAGAGCGCGGTCACATCCGCTTCCGCGGCCGCCGGGCCGACGGTCGTGCCGGTCAATGCGGCGGTCGCCAGTACTGCGGCGGCCAGTTGTTTCCAGTGCCTCGAGATCTTCACGGCAGTCGCAACCCTTCCCGCGAACGGTTCGGTACGTGCTGAGAGAGCAGAGCTGCCAACACGCTACGACCGCCCGCCCTGGCCGTGGTGGACCTCGACCACCTTCCGCGCGTCGCGGCCCGGCGACAGGTCCTCGGCCCGGTGGCGGATAAGGTGACTCACCGTGGATACCGCTTCGCTGACCGGCAAGGAACTCGCCGCCGCCATCAACGCCGACTCGAAACAGCGCGCGGCCGCGCTCACCGCCGCGGGCACCGCGCCGACTCTGGCGCTGATCGTCGCCAACGACGACCCGGCCAGTACCTGGTACGTGAACTCGCTGCGCAAGGCCGCCGAGCGACTCGGAATCGCTTGCGAGCGCATCGATCTCGGTGCCGACGCCAGCGCCGAGACGATCCGCGCCGAACTGAGCGCGCGCAGCGCCGACCCGGCCACCGACGCGATCATGTTGCAGACCCCACTGCCCGCGGGCGTGAACCTCGACGACGTGAGTTCGGCGATCGCCGCGACCAAGGACGTCGACGGCGTGAGCCCGCTGTCGCTCGGCCTGCTCGCCTCCGGCCTCGACGGTTTCGTCCCCGCCACCTCCGAAGCCGTCGTCGAGCTGCTGAAGCACCACGGCATCGCGCTACAGGGCCGCCTCGTCACCGTGGTCGGCCGCTCCAACATCGTCGGCAAGCCCCTCGCCCAGCTGCTGCTCGTCGAGAACGCCACCGTCACCGTTGCGCACTCGCGCACCGCGGACCTGGCCGCGGTCACCACCCCCGCCGACATCGTGGTCGCCGCCGCGGGCCGGATCGGCTTGGTCACCGGCAAGCACATCGGTGAGGGCGCGGTCGTGATCGACGTGGGCACCAACGAGGCCGAAGACGGCGGCATCGTCGGCGATGTCGACGCGGCCTCGGTCATCGGCAAGGCCGCCGCGCTGAGCCCTGTGCCCGGCGGAGTCGGCCCGGTCACCACCGCGCTGCTCATGCGCCACGTGGTTGTCGCGGCCGAAAAATTCCGCGCCTGAACGTCCTCGTGGTCTCACCGCAGGATCGCTCGGCGCGCTGTCGAGGCGGCAGCGCGCCGACCTCTGTTGGGCCGCAGACAAGGCGTCGCTGAACGACCGACACCTCGGGCGGCGCGGTGAGCGCACACTCGTCATCACATCGCGCGGCGGCAGCTCGCCGTCAAGGCCGGTCGGTGGCCGAGGCCGCCAGGGGCGTTGGCATCGTTCGGGTCTAGCGCGGTGCCGCCCCGAATGACGTGATCAGCGTTTTGTTGCCGATTTCGGCGGTGCCCACCAGTTGCGGTGTGTAGGTGCTCGGAGCCGAATCCGGCCGGAACGCGGTGACCTTCACCAGATACTGACCGGCGAAGGCACCCGGGGTGATCTCCACACAGTGCGTGGTCCCGACCGGAGTGGAGTCGATCCCAGCCTGGATGGCGGCCGCCGACGGTGCCGCGGCATCGGAGGACACGAGGGTCCGTGCCTGATCACCGGACCGCGCAACGTAATACGCGTGTTGGAAAGCCAGGATCGCCGCGATGCCGGATTCGGTGCCGCCCGCCCCGTTGCCCCGCACCATGGTGCCGAACTGTTCGGTGGGGCATGCGGCGGTCACCGGACTCACCGAGCTCGGCACCAGCGGAGTGCTCGCCGCCGTGGATGTCGGTGCGGGCCCACGCAATTGGACATAGGTGCCACCGAGTAGGACGGCACCGGCCACCGACGCGACCAGTGGAGCGACCCAGCGAGGCACGCGCCGCTGCTTGGACCGGTCGATCATCCGCGCGAAGACCTCGTCGTCACCGTTGTAATCGGGTGCGGGACGCTCGCTGTCCGCGGCGCGGGAGTCGGCGGAAGAGCCGTCGGCATTGCCGAATTCAGGCGCGGAGCGAGGGGTGAAGGTCTCGGCACTTCGATAGTCCGCCCGCGGCGGGTAGGTATCAGTGCCACGGTGATCCGGCGCCGGGTGCGGCGGAACAGTGGCGGCACCGCGGTCGGAACGCGAATGCTGGGTCGCCGCAGACCAGGGCTTGGGATGCTCGAGCGTCGCCCAGGCCGGGGGAGGGGTGGTGATGATCGGCAGCTCATCGGTGTCGGGACCGTTGTCCTCGATCGAAAACGCGATGTCCGGGATGCTGTGGTGCGCACCGGGATCGAACTTCCCACCGACCACCGGTAGCCGATCGGTGACAGTCGCGTCGGCCGCCGAGATCACCGGAATACCGGCCGGTGTCGTCGGTCCGCCCTCGATGCGGTGGCGGGCCCCGCTGACCGGCTCGTTCAGCCGACGTGGCCGCGGAGCGCCGAGGTCGCGCGAGCGCCGAATCGGGGTGACAGCCGCGAGCGGAGCACCGGCCGATCCCGGGTCGTGCCGTCGAGCCCCGATCGGTCTGTGCGCTTCCGGTCGATCCATCGCCCCACCTTCATCAGGCTCGTCGCCGTCAGGGTATGTCCCGCAACGATTTCGTTACGGGCACGATACTGCCCTGACGGCGCGTTCGCCGAATGCCACGGGGGAAAATGTTTACCAGTGGATGTAGACCTGATCACCGATGCCGACATTCTCGAAGTACCAGGCGGCGTTATCGGGTGCGAGGTTGATGCAGCCGTGGCTCACGTTGGCGTTGCCCTGCGAGTCCACCGACCACGGTGCGGAGTGCACCATCACGCCACCCCAGGTCAGGCGCACCGCGTATTCACCGTCGATGATGTAGCCCTCAGGGTCTTCCAGGGGGATGCCGATGGTGCGCGAGTCGAACACCACCGACCGGTCCTTCTCGAGGACGCTGAAGGTGCCGGTGGGCGTCTCGAAACCGGGTTTGCCCATCGACGCGGGCATCACGCGTACTTCACCGTTGTGGTGCACGGTGAACGTGTGGTTGGACAGGTCAGCTTCGGCATAGGTGCCGCCGCCGTACTGGGTGCGCTGCTCGCCGATCAGGTCCGCGGACGCGGCTCCCGACCAGGATGCGGCCAGTAACGCCGCCATGATCGCGACGAACAGGAAACGAAATGCGTTCCTCATAAACGCCACCCCTTCACTCACTCGTAGGCGGAATCCAAGTCTAGGCCGACATGATCAACTCGACCTATCGAAGTGGTAACGGCCAACGGGTCAGACGGTGTGTCGCCTTGCGTTCACGCAGGTGAGGACTCGGATCAATTGTTCCCGGTTCGAGACCGGTGGCCTCAGCCGCGTACGGCGTGCAGCACGTCGCCGTGCAGGGCGTCGGCGCGCGCGGCGATGGTCTCCACGCGCAGCAGGGCCGCGGCGAACGGGTCACCGAGGTCGGCGGGCAGCGAGCCGACATTGATTTCGATATTGAGCTGCGAGCTCATCGCGGCAGCGCGGGCGGCGTCGGCGGCGGCACCGATGTCGGTGACCACGTTCGGGTTGCCGATCGGCAGCAGTTCGGCAGCCAGCGAGAGGATTTCGTCGGCCTCGTCGACGACGGCGGCGGGCACGCGGGCGGCTTCGACCAGTGCGGCGTTGATCGCGGCGGTGCGGGCGGCGAGCTCGGCGTCGGTGTCCTTCGGCAGCTTGTAGGCCGCGCCGACGGCGGTGAACGCGGCCGCGTCGGCGTCGGCGAGATCCAAGGACCTGGCCAGCGCAGCGTCGGCGGCCACGATGATCTGGTCGATCACCGGCCGGTTCTGCGCGTCCTTGGCGCGGGTGGTGTAGCGCGCCACCATCGCCACCAGCGCGGCGGCCTGCGCGGCGTGCAGCGCGGCGACGGCGCCACCGCCGGGTGCGGGCACCTTCGCGGCCAGTTCCGACAGGTAGTGCTCCAAGGTCACCGAACCGAAGGAGGGGGCGATCTGCTGCGGCGACACGGTGGGCTGCGACACGACGGGGTGGCCTTTCGATGCGGCGAGAAATGCGTGGAATCTTCCCCTCAACGCTACCGCGTGCCCGCCCACGCACCCCGCTCGACCAGCACCTGCGCCGACAGACCGACCGGTCGGGGTGCTCGCATTGTCCGAGGCTATGTTGAGTGCATGCGGATCGGATTGAGCATCAACTACACGGACGGTTTCAAGGAGACGGCGGCCGAGGTCGCCGACCTGGAACGCGCAGGCCTCGACATCGTCTTCGTGCCGGAGGCGTACTCGTTCGACGCGGTGAGCGCGCTGGGCTACCTGGCCGCCCGCACCGAACGGGTGCAGCTGGCCTCGGGCATCCTGCAGCTCTACACCCGGACCCCCAGCCTCACCGCGATGACCGCGGCCGGCCTGGACTACGTCTCCGACGGTCGCTTCATCCTCGGCATCGGTGCCTCAGGCCCCCAGGTCATCGAAGGCTTCCACGGCGTGCCGTATGACGCCCCGATCGGTCGCACCCGTGAACTCCTGGAGATCTGCCGCAAGGTGTGGCGGCGGGAGAAGCTCAACTACCAGGGCAAGTACTACCAGATCCCGCTGCCCGCCGAGCGTGGCACCGGCCTTGGTAAAGAGCTCAAGCTGATCAATCACCCTGTCCGCGAAGACATTCCGGTGCTGCTGGCGGCGCTAGGCCCGAAGAACGTCGAGCTGGCCGCCGAGGTCGCCAACGGCTGGCAGCCGATCTTCTTCCTGCCGGAGAAGGCGAACGACGTGTGGGGCGACGCGCTCGCCGCGGGCAAGGCCAAGCGCGATCCCGCGCTGGGCGAGCTCGACATCTTCGCCGGTCCCGCACTGGCGATCGGCGAGAACGTGACCGGGCTGCTCGAGTTCGTGAAGCCGCACCTGGCGCTCTACATCGGCGGCATGGGCGCCAAGGGCAAGAACTTCTATCACACCCTCGCCACCAAGTACGGCTACGGCGAGGCCGCCGACCGCATCCAGGAGCTGTACCTGGCCGGTGACAAGCAGGCCGCCGCCAAGGCCGTGCCGGACGACCTGGTGCGCGACGTTTCGCTGATCGGCCCGGAGAGCTTCGTCAAGGAGCGCCTCGCCGCGATGGCGGAGGCGGGCGTCACCACGCTCAACGTCACACCGATCGCCGAGAACGCCGCCGGTCGGATCAAGCTGATCGAGCAGCTGCGCACGCTCTGCTGACACCCACCGACGACAAACGCGCCGCCGCCCGGAGATTTCCCGGGCGGCGGCGCGTTCTGCTATGTCAGGACGTGAACGACGCCAGGGCGGCATCCAGGGTGGTGTGCATGGCGAACACCTGGTCCAGGCTCGTCATCTTCAGCTGACGACTGGTGGCTGGTCCGTCGGCCACGACCGCGATCGAGGTGGTCTCGCCTGCCCGCTGATGCGCGGCGACCAGCGTCGCCATGCCCGCCGACGCCAGGAACCCGACCGCGGTCAGGTCGATCACCAGCGTCGCCGGTTTGTCGGCCAGGATGGCCTCGATGGTGGCATCGAGCGCTGGCGCGGTCGCCAGGTCGACCTCGCCGGTCACCGTCAGCACCGTGACGCCGTCGTGTACCGCCGTCGTGGTGGTCATCGTGTCCGTGAGTGGATACGCGTCTCCGGAAGAGTTGGTCACCGTTCAACAACACACAACTTCGCCCGAATACGCAAGCCGCAGTCGATTCGCGCAGTAAGTTCTCAGCTCTCGAAGCCAGAGAGCCGATCGTGGCGTGCCGCGGAGGCGGCGTTGAGACCGATGATCTCCACCTGCTTGCCCTTGCTCGCGTATTTGGTGGTGATGGCGTCGAGCGCGGCGACGGTCGAGGCGTCCCAGATATGGCTCTCGGACAGGTCGATCACGATGTTGGCCGGATCGTCGACGTAGTCGAACTGGTAGACGAGATCATTGCTGGAGGCGAAGAACAGCTCGCCGCGCACCTTGTACACGCGGGTGTCGTCGACGGTGTGTACCGGCAGCACTTCGGTGAAGTGCGCGACGCGATGCGCGAACGCCACCATCGCGACCAGCACCCCGACGATCACACCGTAGGCCAGATTGTGCGTGGCAACGGTGACGACCACGGTCACCAGCATCACTGTGGTCTCCGCAATGGGCATGCGCCGCAAGGTCTTCGGTGCGAGGGAGTGCCAATCCAAGGTCCCCACCGAGACCATGATCATCACCGCGACCAGCACCGCCATCGGGATCTGCGCCACGAGCCCGCCCAGCCCCACGACCAGTCCGAGCAGGAACACCCCTGCCAGGAAGGTCGAGATCCGCGTGCGCGCGCCGGAGACCTTGACGTTGATCATGGTCTGGCCGATCATCGCGCACCCGCCCATCCCGCCGAAGAACCCGGTGACGAGATTGGCCACGCCCTGGCCCCAGCCCTCGCGGGTCTTGTCCGAATGCGAATCGGTGATGTCGTCGACGAGCTTGGCCGTCATCAACGATTCCAGGAGCCCGACCAGCGCCATCGCCAGCGCGAACGGCGCGATGATCCGCAGGGTCTCGAGATTCCACGCCACATCCGGAATGCCGAGGGTGGGCAGGCTGTTGGGCAGCGCGCCCTCGTCGCCGACATTCGGTACATCGAGCGAGAACGCCATCGTCACCGCTGTGAGCAGCACGATCGCGACGAGCGGGGCGGGCACGGCGGTGGTGAGTTTCGGCAGGAAGAACAGAATCGCCAGGCTCGCCACCAGCATCGGATACACCAGCCACGGCACCCCGATCAGATGCGGGAGCTGCGTCAGAAAGATCATGATGGCCAGCGCGTTGACGAATCCGACCATCACGCTGCGCGGAATGAACCGCATCAGCCGGGCCACCCCGACCACGCTCAACACCACCTGGAACGCCCCGGCCAGCAGCACCGTCGCGATCAGATAGTCGACACCGTGCTCGCGCACCACCGGCGCGATCACCAACGCCACCGCGCCCGTCGCCGCGGAGATCATCGCGGGCCTGCCGCCGGTGAACGCGATCGTCACCGCCATCGTGAACGAGGCGAACAGCCCGACCCGCGGATCCACCCCGGCGATGATCGAGAACGAGATCGCCTCCGGAATCAGCGCGAGCGCGACCACCAGCCCGCCGAGTATTTCGATCCGCAACCGCTTCGGGCTACGCAGGGCCGCGAGTACCGAGAGGTCGTCCCGAGGTGTCGACACGACCATCGCGTGAACTCCGTTCTGTTTCCACGCCGGGCCATCCCGGCAGTCGACAACCTTAACTTTGTGTGAGGTCGGCGTTTCGGCTGGTGTACTCGGGTGCGCAGGGTAGGGGGTGGTGTTATCCGGATCTGGTCGTACTGTGAGGGCGTGAACATCGATGTGACGCCTTTACCGGGAATCGGCGTGTGCAAGGACTTTCCGCTGGCGGAGGCGCGTCGGCGGATCGGCGTGATCGAGCATCGCGACGGCTCGGTCGACCTGGTCGTCTCGCGCGCGGGGGACTACGACTCGACGACCTCGATTCCCTTGTCCGACACCGAGATCGGTGTGCTGGCCGGATTACTCGGCGCACCCCAGGTGGTGCAGAAGACGCGCGAGACCCACAGTGCGGGTGAGCTGTCTACCAGGCAGTTCGCCATCGACCGTGGCAGTCCCTTCGATGGTCGCCAGCTGCGCGAGACCGAGATGCGCACCCGCACCAAGGCCTCGGTCGTCGCGGTGGTGCGCGCGGGCGAGGTGACTCCGTCGCCGGGAACCGATTTCACCTTCATCCCCGGCGATCTGGTCGTTGTGGTCGGTACCGACGAGGGCCTCGACGCGGCAGGACGGCTACTGGGCGCAGGCTGATGAATCCATGCCGATAGTAAAGAGCAGGTAAGGTATCCCCTAGCTGAGGTTAGGTGATCCCATGAATGTAGAAGTGACATCCCTGCCGGGAATCGGTGTCCGCAAAGAATTTTCGCTGTCGAAGGTGGACCGTCGCATCGGCATCGTCGACCACCGCGACGGTGGTACCGACCTGATCTTCACCAAGGTCGGCGATCCGGATTCGACTGTCCAGATCCCACTGTCCGCCGTCGAGGCCCGCACGCTGGCGAGCCTGCTCGGCGCACCGCAGTTGGTCGCGCAACTGCGGGAAGAACATCGCGAACTCGACGGAGTGAGCACGCGATCCATGCCGGTACCGCCCAATTCGCCGTACGTGTCACGGCGATTGGGCGATACCGAGATGCGGACCAAGACCCGCGCCTCGATCGTGGCGGTCCTGCGTGCGGGCCAGGTTCTGGCATCGCCGGGACCGGAGTTCGTGTTCGCCAGTGGCGATATGGTCGTCGTGGTCGGCACGAACGCCGGGCTCGACGCCGCCGCTTCGATCCTGACCGACGGCTGAGCCCGTGCAGATCAGTGGAACCGCGCTGGCTTTGATCCAGCTGGGGGCGGTGTTCTTCGGGTTGGGGGTGCTCGGGCGGATCGCGGCTCGGATCGGCCTCTCGCCGATCCCGCTCTACCTGCTCGGTGGTTTGGTCTTCGGCACCGGCGGCCTGATCGAGCTGCACGAGGTGGACGACTTCATCCACATCGCCAGCGAGATCGGCGTCGTGCTGCTGCTGTTGCTGCTCGGGTTGGAGTACACCGCCGGTGAATTGGTCACCGGCATGCGCAAATCGTGGCCCGCGGGCCTGCTCGACCTGGTGCTCAACGCCACGCCCGGGGTGATCGTGGCGCTGATGCTCGGCCTCGGACCGACCGGCGCGATCGCGATGGCCGGTGTCACCTACATCTCCTCGTCGGGGATCGTCGCCAAGGTGCTCAACGACCTGGGCCGACTGGGTAACCGGGAGACGCCGACGATCCTGTCGATCCTGGTGTTCGAGGATCTGGCGATGGCGGTGTATCTGCCGGTGCTCACCGCAGTCCTGGCGGGTGTCGGGTTCGTGGCCGGGATGACCACCGTGGGTATCGCGCTGGTCGCGGTGACGCTGGTGCTCATCGTCGCGCTGCGCTACGGCAAGTACGTCTCGGCGATCGTGGCGAGCGAGGATCGCGAGATCTTCCTGCTCAAGCTGCTCGGCTCGGCGCTGCTGGTGGCGGGTATCGCCTCGGCGGTGCAGGTGTCGGCGGCGGTCGGCGCGTTCCTGCTCGGCATCGCGATCTCCGATTCCACCGCCCACGACGCGACCAAGATCCTCGAGCCGCTGCGGGATCTGTTCGCGGCGATGTTCTTCGTGCTGTTCGGTCTGAGCACCGACCCCTCGACCATCCCCCCGGTGCTCGGCTGGGCGGTACTGCTGGCGGTCGTCACCACGGCCACCAAGATCGCCACCGGTTGGTGGGCGGCCAAACGGGCGGGTGCCTCCCCACTCGGCCGCGCCCGCGCGGGCACCGCCCTGGTAGCGCGTGGCGAATTCTCGATCGTCATCGCCGGCCTCGCGGTCGCCGCGGGCGCGGTCCCCGACGGCTTCGCCGCACTGGCCACCACCTACGTGCTGCTGATGGCCATCATCGGCCCGATCGGCGCCCGCATCGTGGAACCGGTCATGCGCGTGATGATCAATCGCAAACAGCGTGTGAAGGTCGACCCGCTCGCGGAATGACCCCGTTTCGTCCGAGGCCCCGCTGCGTGCGGGGGCCTTCGGCGTTCCGGTTGAACAGCATTGCCGCACAATATGATCCAATTCGCGCAGCAGGGGGCCATCGAGCACCAATCGTGCAATGACCAACTGATGGCATTTCGGATGCTCAGTTACGTGGTCAACATTTGGCGTCGGCATCTGGATGAGCATCCAGTTCCGCAGGTGTTGCCGGTCGTTGTCCCGATGGTGGTGCACAGCACCCACACCGGTTTGCGTTGGACTGCCCCCACCCAGCTCGGTGACCTGATCGACCTCGACGGCTCCGCCCGTGACCTGCTGGATCGGTACCTGCCCAGATTCGAGTTCCTTCTCGATGATGTTGCCCCACTGGATGTGGCGGCGTTGCGCGCGCGAGAGTTGACCCCGGCGGCGCGGTTGATGCTGATCATGCACAAGATCGGACCAGGCAATCCGCACCTCGGCTCGGATATCATGGAGGTGGTTGACGAGCTGCGGGCGCTGTTGGACGGTCCTTCGGGTACCCGGGAGTTCGACATTTTGGTGACGTATCTGTTCATCGTCTGCGATGTGAGCGTCACTGAATTGCAACCCTTGACCGACAGCCTCGGTCCTCGAGCGAAGGAAGTTGTGATGACCACAGCGGAACGACTGGAAGCGCGTGGCGAGGCGCGTGGTGAAGCGCGCGGGCGCGCAGCGGGCCGTGCTGAGATCCTGCTCGAGCAGTTGACTGTCAAGTTCGGCCCCTTGCCGAACGCGGTGACGCAGCGAGTTCAGGCGGCTGGAGCTGACGAGCTCCACGTGTGGGCCAGACGGGTACTGACTGCTGGTTCGCTGGCGGACGTCTTCGCGTAGTCTGCTCCGCTCCGCCGCCAGCTGAGGCCGCGAATGACCAGCACCGAACGGGGCTGTCTATGGGGTGCGTTTTGTGACAATTCGGTGGATCAGGCGGGCGGCGGTTCGGGCGGTGCGGCTATCGATGTCGAGGTGGGGGTTCAGTTCGGCGATGTCGACTATTGCGAGTTTGCCGCTGGTGGTGGCCTGGTCGCAGATGGCTTGGATGGTGGGTAGTGGGACGCCGTAGGCCGCTGGGGCGCTCACGCCGGGGGCTGTGGAGGCGGGGAGGACGTCGAGGTCGATGGTGAGGTGCAGGAAGTCGATCCCGGCTAGGAAGTCGTCGATGAAGGTGGTGACCCGGGTCGGTTCGCAGTCGTCGTCGAGTAGGTAGCGCACGCCGAAGCTGTTCGCGGTGTCGAACAGGATTCGGGTGTTGCTGGGTTGGCTGATGCCGATTACCGCGTAGTGGACGTTGTCGTCGGATTCGAGGATCTGGCGGAAGGGGGTGCCGGAGCTGGGGACGGGGTCGGGGCGGAGGTCGAAATGGGCGTCGAGGTTGAGGATTCCGATGATGGTGCCTGGGGGGCGGCGGGTGGAGCCGGCCAGGCCGAGGTAGGTGCCGTAGGCGATTTCGTGGCCGCCGCCGAGGACAACCGGGAAGGCGCCGTCGTCCAGTAGCGCGGACACAGTCTCACCCAGGCGACGCTGACCGTCTTCCAACCGTTCGTCAGTGACGGCGATCGTGCCCGCGTCGAAGGCCCGCAGGTCCGTGGCGAGTGCC
Source organism: Nocardia sp. NPDC058705 (assembly GCF_042749305.1). Lineage (NCBI taxonomy): Bacteria > Bacillati > Actinomycetota > Actinomycetes > Mycobacteriales > Nocardiaceae > Nocardia > Nocardia sp. NPDC058705. The sequence goes on from NZ_JBHYRN010000003.1 coordinate 368,520, forward strand.
ATCGGGGACAGTGCGCGTCGCAGTGCGTCCGGTCCTTCGGCCGCGCCGAGGCGGCCCTTGTTTCGGCGTACGCCTTCCTCGCAGGCGAAACCGACGAACACGCAGGCGCCGGGACCCTTGCCCGGCTCGTACGGGGTGACGGCCTGGTGCCAGCGCAGGTGCTCGGGCGTCGTACCGTCGACACGGCCCGTCCAAGAATCGGAAGTCACTGCGCCACACCTCGATTCGTAGCGACGCCTGCCCGCCATACCTGGCTCACCAGTGGAACGCCGGGGCGATAGGCGAGATGCAGGTACGACGGCGCGTCCAGTGCGATGAGATCGGCGCGGAAGCCGGGGGAGAGCGAGCCGATGTCGCTGCGCCGCAACGCTTTCGCCCCGCCCGCGGTTGCCGCCCAGACTGCTTCCTCGGGCGTCATGCGCATCTCCCGTACGGCGAGGGCGATACAGAACGGCAAGCTCGTCGTGTAGCTGGTGCCGGGATTGCAGTCCGCGCCGAGTGCGACGGTGACCCCCGCGTCCAACAGTGCTCTGGCGTCGGGATAGCTGTTGCGCGTGCAGAAGTCGGCGCCGGGCAGCAACGTCGCGACCGTGTCGCTGCCAGCAAGCGCGTCGATATCGGCACGGCTCACATGGGACACGTGATCCACCGACGCGGCACCGAGCTCGACGGCCAGTTGCACACCCGGTCCCTGGTGCAGCTGATTGCCGTGGACGCGCGGCACGAGTCCGTGCGCGATACCCGTGCTCAGCACAGCGTGCGCCTGATCGCGGTCGAACGCGCCCTGCTCGCAGAACACATCGATCCACCGGGCATACGGCGCGCAGCGCGGAATCATCTCCTCGCACACCATCGTCACGTAATCGTCTGCGCGCCCGGCATATTCGGGTGGCGGCACATGCGCGGCGAGCAAGGTCACCTCGTCGGTGAAACGTGCCGCGATCTGAACGCTGCGCAGTTCGTCCGCGACGGTTTGCCCGTAGCCGCTCTTGCATTCGACCGTGGTGCTGCCCGCGCGCAGTGACTCGTCCAGCAGTGCTCGCACATTCGCCGCGAGCTGCTCGTCGCTCGCCGCCCGCGTCGCCTCGATGGTGGTGCGGATGCCACCAGCCGCATACGGCCGCCCCGCCATCCTGGCCGCGAACTCCTCGGCGCGATCACCCGCGAACACCAGGTGCGAATGCGACTCGACGAATCCGGGCAACACCGCCCGCCCGCCGACATCGAAGCCGTTGTCGGCGGCGGGCGCGTCCGCGCTGTCGCCGACCCACACCACCCGCCCGTCGTCGATGACGAGCGCGGCCTGGCGCCGCAGTCCCAGCGGGCCGTCGCCCAGGGCTGGGTCGTTGGTGACGAGGGCGCCGATATTGCTCAGCGCGGTGGTGGGCACGGGGGAGTCCTCCTGGTCAGCACTGTGCGGCTGGTCTCATCCGGTATGTATAGTCCTGTATAGACAGGTAGGTCAAGCGATAGGGTGCGGTTTGCGTGCACCCCCGCTGAGCTGCAGGCGAGCATCATCACTCGATTGTCCGCCCGTGACCTCACGGCCTTGTGATTCTTTTCGGAATGGAGCAGCACAGTGAGCATCGAACCGGTCCAGGATCTCGCGCCAGTCGTCGTCGGCGTGGGTCCGGTCTCGCCTGCCGACGTCGTGCGGGTCGCCCGGGACGGTGCCGCGGTAGTAGTGGCGGACGAGGCGCTGGAGGCGATCGGCGCGAGCCGGACGCGGATCGAGGCGCTGGCGGCCGACCCGAAACCGGTGTACGGCGTGTCCACCGGATTCGGTGCGCTCGCTACCCGCCACATTCCCCTGGAGCTGCGTAAGCAGTTGCAGCGCAGCCTTATTCGTTCACACGCGGCAGGTTCCGGTGCCGAGGTGGAGCGGGAGGTGGTGCGCGCGCTGATGCTGCTGCGCCTGTCGACCCTGGCCACCGGCCGCACGGGTGTGCGCCCCATCGTCGCGCAGACCTACGCCGCGCTGCTGACGGCGGGGATCACCCCGATCGTCTACGAATACGGCAGCCTCGGTTGTTCCGGTGATCTCGCGCCGCTGTCGCACGTCGCGCTGGCCGCGATCGGTGAGGGAACGGTACGAAACGCGCAGGGCGAGTTGATGTCTGCCGTCGAGGCCATGGCCGCCGCCGACATCGCCCCGGTGGAGCTCGAGGAGAAGGAAGGCCTCGCGCTGATCAACGGCACCGACGGCATGCTCGGCACGCTGGTGCTGGCCTGCCACGACCTGCGCGCGCTGCTTCGTCTGGCCGATGTGACCGCGTCGATGAGTGTGGAGGGGCTGCTCGGCACCGACAAGGTCTTCGCCGCAGACCTGCAGGCGCTGCGTCCGCAACCGGGCCAGGCGATCGCGGCCGCCAATATGGTTCGGGTGCTGGCGGATTCGCCGATCGTGGCCAGCCACGCCACCCCCGACTGCACTGTGGTCCAGGATGCCTACTCGTTGCGCTGCGCACCCCAGGTCGCCGGTGCCGCCCGCGACACCCTCGACCACGCCGAGCGCATCGCGGGCTACGAATTGTCCAGTGCCGTCGACAATCCCGTCGTTACCCTCGACGGCCGCGTCGAATCCAACGGCAACTTCCACGGCGCCCCCGTCGCCTATGTGCTCGACTTCCTCGCCATCGTGATCGCTGACGTCGCCTCGATGAGCGAACGCCGCACCGACCGCTTCCTCGACAAGGCTCGCAACCACGGCCTGCCCCCGTTCCTGGCCGACGACCCCGGCGTCGACAGCGGCCACATGATCGCCCAGTACACCCAGGCCGCCATCGTCTCCGACCTCAAACGCCTGGCCGCCCCGGCCTCCGTCGACTCGATCCCGTCCTCGGCCATGCAGGAGGACCACGTCTCGATGGGCTGGTCCGCCGCCCGCAAACTCCGTCGCGCGATCGACGGGTTGACCCGGGTCCTCGCCATCGAAGCCCTCACCGCCGCCCGCGGCTTGGACCTGCGCGCACCGCTGGCCCCGGCCCCCGCGACGGCGGCCGTGCTGGCAGCCCTGCGCGCGGAGGTCCCGGGACCCGGCCCCGACCGCTACCTCGCTCCGGAGATCGAGGCAGCCGTCCGCATGGCCGCCACGGGCACCTTGCTCGCCGCCGCCGAGTCGGTCACCGGCCCACTCGGCTGACCCGGGGCTCGCTAAGCCCGCAGCTGTTGTGCCGGTTCGACCGCAGTAAGTTTGCGCAGCGATTCCGGCAGCGGGCTCTGATGCAGGACGCCGAGACGCTGGGTCGCGCGAGTCAGCGCGACATACAGCTCAGCGGCGCCGCGAGGACCGTCGGCGAGGATCAGTTGCGGGTCGACGACCAGCACGGCGTCGAACTCCAGCCCCTTCGTCTCCGACGCGGGCACCGTGCCGGGAACACCCGGAGGGCCGATCACAATGCTCGTCCCCTCCCGCCCCGCCTCGTCCCGAACGAATTCCTCGATAGCAGAGGGCAACTCATCCGAAGTGACCAACTGCGACCACGGCGCCACACCGCACGAGCGAACCGAGTCCGGCGGCCGCACATCGGGCGCGAATTCGGCGAGCACATCGGCGGCCACCGCCATGATCTCGGCGGGGGTGCGGTAGTTCACCGTCAGTGAACGGTAGATCCAGCGGCCCGGAACGTAAGGCTCCATCATCGTGCCCCAGGAGGTTGCGCCCGCCGCGGACCGCCGCTGCGCGAGATCGCCCACGATCGTGAACGAGCGGCTCGGGCAGCGGCGCATCAAAACCCGCCAGTCCATCTCCGACAGTTCCTGCGCCTCGTCGACCACCACGTGCCCGTAGGTCCAATCTCGGTCCGCCGCAGCCCGTTCGGCGAGTTCGCGGGTGTCGCGTTCGAGGAAGCGTTCGGCGAGGTCTTCGCCGTAGAGCATGTCCTGGGCGAACAAGTGGTCCTCGTCGTCCATCATGTCCTCGCGGCTGACCAGCGTATCGAGCACGCCGGCCGCGTACTCGGCCTCGGCTTTGCGTTCGCGCTCGGCGGAGTCGTCGGCGGCCTTGTCACGACCGAGCAGGTCGACCAGTTCGTCGAGCAGCGGCACGTCCGACACCGTCCACGCCCCACCGTCGGCCCGCAGCAGCACCTCGTCCGCGCCTGCCGCCCGCAACCGTTCGGGTGACGAATAGAGCTGGGACAGCACGGTTTCCGGCCGCAGGATCGGCCAGCACTGATCCAGCGCCGCGGTGAACTCGGCATTGTCGGCGAGCTCGCGGACCAGGTCGGTGCGCAGCTGTTCCCACGCCTCGGTGTCGTCGCGAGTCAGCCAGCCCTCGCCGATCCGGGCGATCGCGCGTTCGGTGAGCACATAGGTGACGATCTCGGTGAACACCGCGCGCGCCTCGTTGTGCGGGCGCCCGCTCTCTCTGGCCTCCTGCCTGGCCCACTCGGCGGTCGCGGCGTCGATGCGCACCGTCACATCGGTCAGTTCGATGGTCAGCGGAGCCTCGGGCAGACGCTGCCGGTCCGCGATCGTCGCCGCGAGGACATCGAGCATCCGCAGCGAACCCTTGAGCCGAGCTGCCTCGGGCTCGTCTTCCGCGGTGGCGTGCAGCCCTGGCACGAGGTCGGCGGAGGTGGCGAACACGACGTTCGTCTCACCGAGCGAGGGCAGCACGTGGGCGATGTGGTTCAGGAAGGCCGGGTTGGGTCCGACTACGAGCACGCCTTGGCGCTCCATCCGTCGACGCTGGGTGTAGAGCAGGTACGCGACGCGGTGCAGCGCGACGACGGTCTTGCCGGTGCCGGGACCGCCCTCGATCACGGTCACGCCGGGGTGCTCCAGGCGGATGATCTCGTCCTGTTCGGCCTGGATCGTCGCGACGATATCGCGCATCCCGTCCCCGCGCGGCGCATCGACGGCGGCGAGCAACGCGGCATCCGCACCGCCCTCGCTGCCGTCCGGGCGGCCGAGCACCTCATCGGTGAAATCGACCACCTGACGTCCGCGAGTGTGGAACTGGCGACGCCTGCGCATGCCCTCGGGGTTGGCCGCGGTGGCGACGTAGAACGCGCGCGCGGCGGGGGCCCGCCAGTCCAGGAGCAGCTGTTCCAAGTCATTCGACTCGTCGAACAGCCCGATCCGGCCGATGTAGGAACGCTCACCCGAGGCGGAGTCGAGCCGACCGAAACACAGCCCGTTGTCGGCCACGTCGAGGCGCTGCACTTCCTTGCCCAGGGCCCTGACCTCGTTGTCGCGCTCCATGGCGGACTCGCCCTTGGATCGCAGGGCCGCGTTGTAGCGGCCCTTCACCCGTGCCCGCTCGGCATCGAGCCGCGCGTAGAGCCCGGCGACATAGCCACGCTCGGACGTGCGTTCCTCTTCGTACCCGTGCGCAGACATAGGCCCCTAACTGTACTTTTCCGGTGCGACGCCGATGATTGTGCAGCACGCACGGGGCCTTGCCGCAAGTCCCCACTTGCGCTATATATTGAAAGTGGAAAGAGGCGTTGTCAGCCTTCTTGCATCGGAATCCGCACCCCACGCGCGCGAGCCACCTCGGCCGCACGCTCGTATCCAGCGTCGACGTGTCGCATCACCCCGGTGCCCGGATCATTGGTGAGCACCCGCTCCAGCTTCCGCGCGGCCAGCTCGGTGCCGTCGGCGATACACACCTGACCCGCGTGGATCGAACGTCCCATCCCGACCCCGCCGCCGTGATGGATCGACACCCAGCTCGCCCCGGACGCGGTGTTGAGCAGTGCGTTGAGCAGCGGCCAGTCCGCGACCGCGTCGGAGCCGTCGGCCATCGCCTCGGTTTCGCGGTAGGGCGAGGCGACCGAACCGGAGTCTAGGTGGTCGCGGCCGATCGCCAGGGGAGCGGACAGCTCACCCGAGGCGACCATCTCGTTGAATTTCAGTCCCGCACGGTGGCGTTCGCCGTAGCCGAGCCAGCAGATCCGTGCCGGTAACCCTTCGAATTTCACCTTCTCGCCTGCCATGGTGATCCAGCGGCGCAGGTGTTCGTTGTCGGGGAACAGTTCCAGGATCGCGCGGTCGGTGGCGGCGATGTCGGCCGGATCGCCGGAGAGCGCGGCCCAGCGGAACGGTCCGAGACCTTCCTCGAACAGCGGGCGGATGTAGGCGGGAACGAAACCCGGAAACGCGAAAGCCCTTTCGTAGCCGCCCTTTCGGGCTTCGTCGCGAATCGAGTTCCCGTAGTCGAACACTTCGGCCCCGGCATCCATGAACCCGACCATCGCCTCGACATGCTTGGCCATCGACGCCTGCGCCTCGGTGGTGAACCACACCGGGTCCTTCTCGGCGAGGGTGTGCCAGTCTTCTAGGGCGACCCCGATCGGCAAGTAGGACAACGGATCATGTGCCGAGGTCTGGTCGGTGACGATGTCCATCGGCGCGCCCATTTCGAGGAGTTCGGGGAAGACCTCCGCCGCATTCCCGACCAGGCCGATCGACAGCGGCCTTCGCTCGTCGCGCGCCGCGATGGCGAGTTCCAGTGCCGCCTGCAAGGTTTCGGCCTTGGTGTCGAGGTAACCGTGGGCGATACGCCGATCGATGCGCGCCGGATCGCAGTCCACACACAGTGCGACACCGTCGTTCATCGTCACCGCCAGCGGCTGCGCGCCACCCATTCCGCCGACGCCCGCGGTGAGCGTGATCGTGCCCGCCAGGGTGCCACCGAAACGTTTGCGCGCCACCGCGCCGAAGGTCTCGTAGGTGCCCTGCAGAATGCCCTGGCTGCCGATGTAGATCCACGATCCGGCCGTCATCTGCCCGTACATCATCAGCCCCAACTGCTCGAGCCTGCGGAACTCGTCCCAATTCGCCCAGTCGCCGACAAGATTGGAGTTCGCCAGCAGCACCCGCGGCGCCCACTCGTTGGTGCGGAACACCCCGACCGGCTTGCCCGACTGCACCAGCAACGTCTCGTCCGAGGCGAGGGTTTCGAGGGTCCGCACGATCGCGTCGAACGCCGCCCAGCTGCGGACCGCGCGCCCGGTGCCGCCGTAGACGACCAGGTCATCGGGACGTTCGGCGACCTCGGGGTCGAGGTTGTTCATCAGCATCCGCAGTGCGCCCTCCTGCTGCCAGCCGAGGGTGTGCAGCTCGGTGCCACGCGGGGCGGACACGGGACGTGGGCCGGAGACAGGAGGTGTCGCGTCGTTCATGCGGGCCAGTATAGTCCTGTATATACAAGTAACGCGGACGTTCGGGCGCAACGTATTCTCTGGGCGAGGCGAGGAGATTTTCGGTGGTGGCGATCGAGGTAATCGATGCGGAGCTGGCCGCGCTGTACGGCGAGCTGGGCAGCGAGTTCGCGGCGTACGAGCGGGTCAAGCAGCTGATCATGGCGCAGATCAAGGCGGGCCGGTGGAGTGCGGGGGAGCAGATCCCGTCGGAGAACCAGTTCGTCGCCGCGCTCGGTCTGTCCCGGATGACCATCAATCGCGCCCTGCGTGACCTCACCGCCGACGGTGCGCTCACCCGGGTGATGGGTGTCGGGACCTTCGTTGCCGCCAGTAAAGCCACCTCACCGCTGTTCGAGGTCCGCAATATCGCCGACGAGATCACCGGCCGCGGGCACCGACACCGCACCGAGGTGGTGTTCGTGCGGTCCGAGGCGCCCGCCGAGGCCGAGCTCGCGAATGCCATGGGCCCCACGGTGTTCCACTCGCTGCTCGTACACTTCGAGGACGGCGTGCCGATCCAGCTCGAGGACCGCTACGTCAACCCGGCACAGGCTCCCGACTACCTCGCCCAGGACTTCACCACCGTCACCCCGAACATCTACCTCAGCGAGGTCGCCCCGCTGCTGCGCGGCGAACATGTCGTCGAGGCGGTGCGGGCGGCGCGCGAGGAGTGCGCGCTGCTCGGTATCGACGCCGACGAGCCGTGTCTGCTGATCCGGCGCCGCACCTGGTCGTCGGGCGGGTTGGTCAGCGTGGCGCGGCTCGTGCATCCGGGTTCCCGAAATCGTCTGGAGGGCAGTTTCGGCAGCGAACCGAGCTGACCTTCGCATCGGATCGGCACGGAACGTAACGTCACGTGGCCGGTAGAGTGAGCGGTATGCCTCCCGCTCCCCGGTCGGATCGCCGCAACGAACATTCCCGTCGCGCCATCCTCGACGCCGTCTTCGAACTCGCCGCCACCAAGGGTTACGGCAAGCTGACCATCGAGGGCATCGCGGCCGCGGCGGGCGTCGGCAAACCGACCATCTACCGGTGGTGGGAATGCAAGGGCTCGGTGGCGCTGGAAGCGATCGCCGAGCGGCTCGGCTCGGCGGGCGAGTTCCCCGACACCGGCGACATCGCCGCCGACCTGACCGAGCACATGCGCTCGATGGTCGACATGCTCAGCGGCGATATCGGCCGGATCTATCGCGGCATCCTCGCCGAGGCGCAGACCGACCCGGAGTTGATGGACACCGTGCGCGCGGTGATGGTCGATCCGCGCGTCGAGCAATGCGCCCGTCGACTCGAAATCGCCGTGGCGGCGGGACAATTGCGCGATGACATTCCGATCAGGGAGATGGTCGAAATTTTCTATGCGCCGCTGTATTACCGATTGCTGCTCGGCGGTAACGATCTTGCCGAAACGCCTGCCGTTGTCGAGTACGTTCTCGATGGGTTGCGGCCCGCTCGAATAGAACGGTGACGCGTGCACGATCGCACTCCGGAATTGTTATCGTATCTGGACGTCAGTCTGTTGCGGCAAACTGACAGCAATCATAAAAAGTGGCTGTGAACTGGGAATATGCTTCAGAGATGAATCCAGTTCAATTTCGGGTTATCACTGTTTCGTGACGAAGTGCGCGGTAGGACCGGCCGGGGCTGTACGTTTGGAATCGATAGTTTCGCTGGGTTCCATTCAGGTAACGGAGAGGGCGGAAATGGCTACAGTCACGCAGCCGTCGGGGCCGCGCACAGCGATCTCTCGACGTGAATTCTCCGCAGCGAAAACAGTGATGACACCGTCGAGTCTGGTGACCCTCGGGTTGATCCTGCTGATTCCGGTGCTCATCACCGCGGGGCCGATCCTCGCCTCGGCGCTGATCGCCCGCTACGACGGTGTCGGGTGGTCCAGCGGTTCGGTTTTCGGGGCGATCGGGGTACTCGTCGGCATGTCGGTGCTCGCCTCGGCGTGGGCGTTCCGCCTGGCTTGGCGGCGCGGTAGTGCCGCCGCGCAGCGCCCGTTCGGTTCTTCTCTCGCGCGGTAGGAGATCGGCAATGCAGACCCACCGTCACCCGGCCGAGCCGCTCATCGAGCCACCCGAGGCCGCTGCCGCCGCCGACGAATGCCGCCGCCTGCGGATCGTCGCCCGGATCGAGGCGCCCCAACTGTGGGACTCGACCGCCGCGCGCCTGCTCGACTGCGCGCGCCGGCGCTGGCAGGGCAGGCCCGATATCGCCGACCACCCGGCCCTGCGTCGCTGGTCGCGGATCCAGGATTCCCAGCAGCGCCCCCAACAGCCGTGCCTGCGCACGCTGTTCGCCGCCTGCGCCTCGGGTTCGCTGGTCGGCGGCGATCCATGTGCCGACCTGGCCGCCGCGATCATGCTGCTGTCGAGTTGCCCCGCCGAAGCGGTGCGGCAGGCAGATCCGGGCACGGTGCGCTTCTCGGTGTACGCCTACCGCGAGGACGACCTGCCGCTGGCCGAGGATTTGATCGTCACCACCATCCGTGCCTGCGGCACCCTCCTGGCTCGCCGTTGCACGGTCCTGCGCCCCCCGGTCCGTTCCGCCGCTCCGCTCGTCGAGCATCCGACGCCGGACCTGTTCGTCCTCGGCAGCACCGCCGCTCGCTGATCCATCCCTCTGCGCCGCCGGTCTTTTCACTTTCCGTCGAGGTTGCGTGGCTGGTAGGAGCGCTGCGCGAAGGCATTCTTGCGGCGTCGCCGAAGGGTATCGCCGCGCTGCCGACACGCCGACGAAACTGACAGTGTGACAACGGATTTCATGTTGTCAACTGACGTGAAATCCGGCGCTCGACACGCTCCCGCTCGCGGAGACGCGATTCGGATTGTATGGTTCACGCAGGGCTGTACCCCGTCACCGGAGTTGTTGACGATCTGACAGTTCGTGTCACTCTGGTCCCAGATCCTTTGTGTATCAACAACATCGACGTTGACGATTTCGACTCGACCGCATGCATCCATCGTCGGATGATCCCCGAGGTGTCCGCCTCGGCTGTTCGTTGACCCTTGCCGGCGAATCGCAGTCCGACGTCGGGTGAACCTCGATGGTGTGAAAGTGCTTGGGGCACAAGGCGATTACGCCGTGCCTGTGAGCCTCGCGCCAGGCCTATCTGCGCACTGGTGCGCACAACCAGGGATGTTGTAAAGCATTGGGGCACACCACAATTGATGGATTCAAACTTGGAAGATGTTGTAATGCTTGACATCTCGAGCTACCTCCACAACACTACCCGTCGGTAGCAAGCGAACGGAACGCTCGACCCCGTCGGCTGCGAGAGGTGCCTCCCTACGACTGCCCCGCCGGAATTCCGTAAACCTGTGTCCGCCAGTCGCCGGTGATCTTCTCGCCCGTCGTGACCACATCGAAGGAGCTCAGCGCAATGGACAATCCCGCGCTACCCGCAGCACAGCACTTGGATGACCAGCACCTGCTCGACCAGCACTCGGGTGATCAGCATTCGGGCGATCAGGTAGTGGTCCTGCCCAGACCGGCCGGACCGGTCGAACAGCTGGCGCTGGTCACCGAACGGCTGCGGGAACTGCTCATCACCGGCGAAGACTTCGACGCGATCTACTCCCACATCCTCGCCGCTCCCGGCAAGCGGGTCAGAGCGCGACTCGTCCTGGCCTGCGCCGGCCTGCTCCCCGATGCCACCGACACCGCCGCCCCGCTGCGCGATGCCGTCGACCTGGCCTGCGCGATGGAGATGTTGCACGAATCCTCGCTGGTCCACGACGACATCTGCGACGGCTCGCTGCTGCGCCGTGACGCACCGTCGGTGCCCGCCGCGTTCGGGGTGCGGACCAGCGCACGCGCCGGATTTCACCTGGCAGGCGCGTCGATGCAGGTCGTCGCCAGGGTGCTCAGCGACAACGCCGAGATCTTCGCGCGGGTCGGTGAGGCGCCCGACATCACCTACGCGGACCGGCTTTCGGATCTGTCCTACGGTCAGCTCATCGAGACCCTGCCACCCTCGATCGACGAGGCCGCGCTGCGCCGCCACTACGAACTCGTGGCAGGCGCCAAGACGGGCACCCTGTTCCGGCTGTCGTGTTCCTACGGCGGGACCGCGGGCGGCGTCGATCTCGATCGACTGCGCGCCCTGATGGAGTACGCCGACCAGCTCGCACTCGCCTTCCAGATCATGGACGACGTCCGCGACATCGAGGGCGGACCCGGCCTCGGCAAGGACGCGGGCGGTGACCTCGAACGTCGCGTGCCGACCTGGCCGGTCATCGAATGGCTCGGCAGCCGCCCCGGCGCACGCGAAATGTGGCTGGACCCAGAGATTTCCAGCGCCACCCTGCAAGAAGACCTGGTCGGCAGCGGTGCGACCAAAGCCGCCCGTCTGGTCGCGATGGACGCCACCGAGAAGGCCACCCGCGCCCTCGACGTCTTCCCACCCTCCCTCGCGCGTGACGACCTGCGCGAACTTCTCCAGCAGGTGATCTCCCGATGAGCACAGCACGACTACCCCTGCTGATCCGCGGACTGCGCAAACTGCGTCGCGCACCGGATCTGGACGCACTGCGTGCCGCCCGGTCACCGCGGGAACTGGCCGCGCTCGCGCTGATCCCCGCAGGTCGCAACCTTGGCATCGCCGTCGGCCTGCTGCCGGTGACGTTGCGCGCCGAAGCCACCGCCGCGCTGCTCGCCTGCCGAGTACTCGACGCCTTCGAAGATCTCAGCGACCGTGCGGTGGCAAGCGGTGCCGTACTCGCGGCAGTGGACTACCTCAACGGCATCAGCGAGACCCTGCCACCACCGCTGCCAGCGCACGACGGCAAGATCCGCGACAGCGAAGCCGTCGACCGGGTGCTCGCCGAGCGCATCGCCGACATCAGGGCGCTGCTCACGGCATTGCCGGTGCAGGGTCGCGAGCGGGTGGGCAGCGTGCTCACCGATGTCGGCCGGGTGATGGCCCGCAATATCGACGCGCCGCTGCCTCGTGTCGCCTACAGCGAGGGCGTGCTCGGCCGGATCACCCACTACGCGTGTGTCCTGGTCGCCGATGATGTACTGCCCGAAGCGGATCTGCGCGAACTGACCGGTTGTGTCGCGGTGATCGCCCAGTCGGCCAACGACCTGCGCGACAACGAGCTCGCGATCTACGGAGCCGCCGACCGTGAGGAACTCACGCGGATGGTGATGCTGCGCCAGCTCACCCCGGCACTCGGCGGCTTCGCGCTGCTGGCCGAGCTCGGCCCCGGTACGCCGAGCGTGGGCGCGCGGGCGGCGATGGCGTACATGACGATCACGACCTCGGCGTTCCTGTGCGGTGCCGTCGACGCGCCACCGGCTTTCCGGCGACCGGTCGCCGCGGCTACCCTGGCCGCCGTCTCGCCGGTGTACTGGACCAAGATGCTCGAGCGCGTGCGCCGCAGTGGCGATGCGGCGATCCATCAAATGCTCGATGCCTCACCGGATTTCACCACCGGCTCGGCCTCGTCGGCGCAGGTGCTCGGCGCGGGCGAGCGCGCCTCGACGGAAACCTCGCTGATGCCGCTGATCGTCGACACCACCTTCGCGCTGGTGCACACCCTGCCCGAAGGCCGTTTGACGGGCGAGCTCTCCGACTCGGCGATCCGCACCATGATGATCGCCGATCACCTGGCCTTCGGCGCCATGGAGCGGGTGCCGACCCACGAACCCGATGCGATCCGGGCGCTGGCCACCCGGCTGCAGCTCGCCGCACTGGACATCTCCCCTCGATGATCGTCACTACTAGCGAAGGAGCTCTCCCATGAGCACCGGAACGCCCGTCGCGCCCACAGAGAAACCGCCGTTCAGTCGGCGTGCGCTGAAACTCGAGCACGCATCCAATGTCGGCCCGCTGCTGCACATCGTGTTGTGGATCGGCATGACCGCCGCCGCGCTGTTCGTGCCTGGTACTTCCACCTGGTACATCGCGGCGCCGCTGATCATCGTGCTCGCGCTGCTGAACCTCTCGCTGACCATCGGCGTGATGCACATGCACACCCATCGCCCGCTGTTCGTGTCCAAGTTCCCCAACCGGGTGGTCGACATCCTGTGCTGCCTGCCCGGCAACCTGACCGCGGCCGAGATGCGCGAGGTGCATGTCCTCAACCATCACCGGTTCAACGACGGCCCGGGTGACGTGACCGCGACCACCGGCATGGACAAGGGCATCGGTGCCCTCTGGTACTGGGTTCGCTACGGTGTGATCGTCAAGATCCACACGGTGCGAACGGTTTTCGCCGCGAACCCGGCGCCGCGTCGTCGCAAGACGCGCCACCAGTTCCTCTTCGACCTGGCCGTCTACGCCATTGTGATCGGCTCCGTCTGGTACGTCGCGGGCATGGAGAAATTCCTGCTGTTCTACTGGGTGCCGTTCCTGATCACCCAGGTCAACGCGGGCTACTTCGCCTGGCTGAGCCACGCCCCGGCACGCGGATTCACCGATGAGCCGAGCACTTCGCTCAACAACGCGGGCAACATCTTGAACTTCCTGATCTTCAACCAGGGCTACCACAGCGTGCACCACCGCTACCCGGGCATCCACTGGAGCCAGATCCCCGACAAGCTCGACTACATGCGCGATGTGAACCCCGGCGTCATCGTGCCGTATTGGATGGTGGCGCAGTCGGGTTGGCGTCTGGTCGTGCCCGGCGGCTTCCTCAACGAGGGTTACGGCACCAAGTGGAAGGCGCGGCTGGAGTCGCGTCTGGAAGCGGGCACCGTTCGCTCGCGCTACCTGCCGTGGTTCGCATGGATCTGATGTCACCGCAACAGGTTCGGGGCGTGCTGAAGACTCCCTCGCGGCTCGTCCCGTTCCTGTTCTCCTTCGCCGTCTACGGTTTCGCCGGTATCACGGTGCCGCTGATGCTGCTGTTCGCGGGCGGCTGGTGGTTGCCGAAGACGGTCGACAAGGGGCCGCACCTGTCCGCGGTTCCCGCGATCGCGATCGACCTGGTGCTGCTCGCGTTGTTCGCGCTGCAGCACTCGGGCATGGCTCGGCCCTCGTTCAAGGCGTTCATCACCCGCTGGGTGCCCGAGGCGCTCGAGCGCACCGTCTACATCATCGGCGTGTGCCTGGTGATGTGGGTGATCATGCTGGCGTGGCAGCCGGTGCCGCAGGTGCTGTGGTCGGCCGACGGAGCACTCGGGCTGGTCCTCGACACCGGGTTCTGGATCGGTTTCGTGCTGGTCTACGCGGCGACCCTGCTGCTGAACCACTTCCACCTGCTCGGCATCAGTCAGGCCTACCGCCAGTACGTGATCCAGGTACCGGACGCGACGGTCGACCGCCTGCAGGTGAACGGCGTCTACAAACTGGTTCGGCATCCGCTGATGACCGGTCTGCTCGTCTCGTTCTGGTTCGCCAGCGAGTTCACCGTCGGTCACCTGGTGTGGGCGCTCGGGCTGACCGGGTACATTCTGCTCGGAACCTACCTGGAGGAGCGCGATCTCATCGCTCGCTTCGGTGCGTCCTATCGCGCCTACGCCGCGCAGGTGCCCGCGTTCTTCCCGTCCGTGCGTGCCGTTTTCGGCCGATCGTCTCGGTAACCGGCCACGGCCGGGTGCGAGTCTGGAGAGGAACCGTCGTGAACAGTCCCGTTCGAGAGCGTACTGAGCACCACTCCACCGCGACCGGCCCGGTGCGTGGCGTTGGTCGCGCCCACGCCAAGGCGATCCTGCTGGGTGAGCACACCGTCGTGCACGGGACGCCCGCCATCGCGTTTCCGCTGCCGACCCTGTCGGTGCGGGCGATCGCGCGTCCCGGCGCGCCGGGTGCGGATATCGATGTTCCCGAAGGGCACTTCGGGTTCGTCGCGGGTGATCCGAATGCCGTGGCGGACACGCTCTCCGGGCCGCGCGTCGCGGTCGAGGAGGCGTTGCGTCGCTGGGGGCTGACCGGTCACGTGGCCCACGTGGTGATGGAATGCGATATTCCGCTCGCCCGTGGGCTCGGCTCGAGTGCGGCCTGCGCCGGTGCGGCGGTGCGCGCGGTCGCCGACCTGCACGGCCGCACTGTCGAGCCCGCCACGCTCTACGAACTCGTGCAGTGCGGTGAGCAGGTGGCCCACGGCAGGGCCAGTGGCATCGATGCGAGCGCGGTGCTGGCCGACGGGCCGATCCGGTTCCACGAAGGCACCGCCACCGCACTCGACATCGGTCTCGACGCCGCCCTGGTGATCGCCGATACGGGGGTGCCCGGGTCCACCCAGCACGCGGTGGCCGGGGTGCGCCGCACACTCGACCGAGATCCACAGTCCGCGCGACAGGTGCTGGCCAGGGCGGGGGAGCTGATCAGTGGTGCGGCGGAGGATCTTTCGGCCGGGCAGGCCGCCTCGCTCGGTCGGGCGATGCTCGACTTCCAGGAACTCCTGTCCGGGCTCGGCGTCAGCACTCCTCACATCGACGCCCTCGTCGCGGCGGCGCTCGACGCGGGTGCGTACGGCGCCAAACTCACCGGCGCCGGTCTCGGCGGCTGCGTTCTCGCGCTCACCGAACCCGGTGACGCGCGCACGGTCAGCGCCGCCTTGCGTCGCGCCGGTGCGGTACAGACCTGGACGGTCCCCACGCGCAGTTTGCGTTCCGGCGCGCAGTCCCTATCCGTCCCGACCTCGGAACATGGTGCCAATCAATGACTTTCACCTCAGCATCACCCGCGCGAACGGTCGGTGACGCCTCGACCGGCGAGGTTCCCATCGCGTCGGCCGAGGCGGTCGCGGGCGGTCGGTCCGGCGAGGCCGTCTCGGTCGCGTATCCGAACATCGCCCTGGTGAAGTACTGGGGCAAGCGGGACGAAGAGCTGTTCCTGCCCGTGACCGGCAGCCTGTCGATGACCCTCGATATCTTCCCGACGACCACGTCGGTGCAGGTGATCGACGGGTCGACCGATACGGTCGAGTTCAACGGTGTCGCGGCGACCGGTGCGGCGCTGGCCCGCATCGAAACGTTCCTGGATCTGGTGCGCGCCAAGGCCGGTCGGTCCGACCGTGCACGGGTGGTGACGTCGAATGCCGGGCCGACCGGCGCCGGTCTGGCCTCCTCGGCGAGCGGATTCGCGGCTCTGGCCACCGCCGCCGCGTCCGCCTATGAGGTCGATCTCGACCCTCGCGCCCTGTCGCGCCTCGCCAGGCGTGGCTCCGGTTCCGCATCTCGCTCCATCTTCGGCGGCTTCGTCGTGTGGCATGCGGGGGAGGGCGAAGGTGCTGCGGGAGACGAGAGTTCGTACGCGGAGCCGATCGGCGGCGACGAACTGGATCCCGCCCTGGTGGTCGCAGTGGTGAATCAGGGCGCGAAGGCGGTGTCGAGCCGGGCAGCCATGCGCGAGACCGTCACCACGTCACCGTTCTATCGCCCCTGGGCCGAATCGTCTGTGTTGGATCTGGCAGAGATGCGCAAAGCTGTTGCCCGCCGAGACCTTCCCGCTATCGGTGAGATTGCCGAGCGCAACGCCCTCGGTATGCACGCGACCATGCTCACCGCGCGCCCCGGAATCCGCTATCTCTCACCGCATTCGATCGCGATCCTCGATGCGGTGCTCGCCCTGCGCGCCGACGGGATCATGGCGTATGCCACGATCGATGCGGGCCCGAACGTCAAGGTGCTGTGCACCCGCGCCGATGCACTGCAGGTCAGCGCCACACTGGACGGTCTCGGAGATTTCGTCACCACCCGTACCGCGCACATCGGCCCCGGTGCGTCGTTGTCGACCTGCACCGACACGCCCTCTGGCGGCAGTCGATGATCAGTTGTCGTGCGCCCGGAAAACTCTTCATCGCCGGTGAATATGCCGTGGTCGAACCGGGTCACCTCGCGGTGCTCACGGCGGTCGACCGCTACGCGACCGCCACGGTGACCGCGGCGGATCCCGGCGAAAACATCACCCTGCATTCGGATCTGGACGGCGGCATCACACTGTCCTGCACGCGTCACGGTGACGAATTGGCGCCGACTTCGGATGCCGGTGTGCCCGCGGCCTTTTCGTATGTTTTCGCCGCAGTTTCGGTGATTCACAGTCTGCTCGTGGAACGCGCGATCCCCGTATCCCCGTTCCGGCTCAGCGTCACCGCCGACCTCGGCGACGCCGACGGTCGCAAGTTCGGTTTGGGTTCCAGCGCGGCCGTCACGGTGGCCACCGTCGCGGCTCTCGGCCAGTACTTCGCTCTCGAACTCGATCCCATGGACCGCTACCGGCTGGCGATGCTCGCCACGATCACGGTCAACCCCCGCGCCTCGGGTGGCGATGTCGCCGTGAGCACCTGGGGCGGCTGGCTCGCCTACCGGTCTCCGGACCGCGCGCAGCTGGCAGCCTCGCTCGCCCGCGACGGCGTCGAGGCAACGCTGCGCGCACCGTGGCCGGGCTTGTCGGTGCGCCCGCTGCCCACCCCGACCGAACTCACCTTGCAGGTCGGCTGGACCGGAAACCCCGCCTCCACCCCGGCGCTGGTCGCCGGTCTCGACGGCGATCGCACCACCTTCCGGGCACACAGCAACGAGTGCGTCGAACGACTCGTCGCCGCCGTCGAGGCCGACGACTCCCAGGCCATGCGAACCGAAATCGACAGTGCGCGAACACTGCTCATCGACCTCGACGCAAGTTCGGGCCTCGGCATCATGACCCCGCGTCTGCACGCGCTCTGCGCCGCGGGCGCCGCGGTCGGCGCTGCGGCGAAACCCTCCGGCGCCGGTGGTGGCGACTGCGGCATCGCGCTCATCGAACGTACCCGCCCCGCCGCGATCGCCGAACTCACCGGCCGCTGGCTCACCGCCGGAATCCGCCCCCTGCCCCTGCGGACCCACCTCGAAGGGGAGCGCCGATGATCGCCGATCGCAAGGACGACCACGTCCGCCACGCGGTGAACCACCACCGTCAGGCCACGGGTGTCAGCGACTTCGACTCCGTCACCTTCGTCCACCATGCCCTCGCGGGTATCGATGCCGCCGATGTCTCCCTGGCCGTCGAGGTTGCCGGAAAGCAGTGGGCCACACCGCTGTACGTCAACGCGATGACCGGCGGCAGCACCAAGACCGGCGAGATCAACCGCCAACTCGCCATCGCCGCCCGCGAAACCGGCATCCCCATCGCGTCGGGCTCGATGAGCGCCTACTTCCGGGATCCGTCGGTCGCCGACACGTATCGGGTGCTGCGGCAGGAGAACCCGCACGGCTTCGTGCTGGCCAATGTCAACGCGAACGCCACCGTCGACCAGGTGCGCAGCGCCATCGACCTCCTCGAGGCCGATGCACTGCAGATCCACCTCAATGCCGTACAGGAAGTGGTCATGCCAGAGGGAGACCGTTCCTTCGGGGCCTGGCCGCGCCGGATCGAGGAGATCGTCGCCGCCACCGCCGTGCCCGTCTTCGTCAAGGAAGTCGGGTTCGGGCTGAGCAGGCAGACCGTCACCTGGCTGCGCGACGCGGGCGTCGCCGTGGCCGACGTCGGCGGACGCGGCGGCACCAACTTCGCGCGCATCGAGAACGATCGACGCGTCGGCGGCGATTTCGCGTTCATCGAGAGCTGGGGCCAGTCCACCCCGAACTGCCTGCTCGACTGCGCAGCAATCCCCGGCATCGACATCGCGGCCTCCGGCGGTATCCGCTCACCACTGGACATCGCACGCGCACTCGCGTTGGGCGCCAACGCAACCGGTGTCGCGGGCGCGTTTCTGGAAACCCTCGTCAGCCACGACACCGAGGCTCTGATCACCAAGATCGGGACCTGGCTCGACCAACTGCGCACCATCCTCACCGTGCTCGGCGCCCGTACCCCGGCCGACCTGACCGCGGCCGACCTGCTGATCACCGGGGACGTCGCGACCTTTTGCCGGCTGCGCGGCATCGACGCCGCAGCACTTGCCCACCGGAGTCCCTGGTGGCGCGAATCCGAACTTCGAGAAGGAGTCACCCATGAATGACATGTCGTACGCGGCGGTGCCGCTGCAGTGGGTGGGACCTGTGCGCATCACCGGAAACGTCGTCGACGATGCCGTCGACGTCCCCCTGGCCACCTACGAAACCCCGCTGTGGCCCTCGGTCGGGCGCGGCGCGCGGATCAGCACCCTCGCCGAGAAGGGCATCGTCGCGACCCTGATCGACGAGCGGATGACCCGCTCGATCCTCCTCGAAGCCGACGACGCCTACACCGCGTACACCACGGTCCAGCAGTTGGAAGGCCGGATGGCCGAGCTGCAGGAGGTGGTCGCGGGCAGTAGTCGTTTCGCTCGGCTGATCGACCTGCACCACCAGATCACCGGCAACCTGCTGTTCCTGCGCTTCGAATTCACCACCGGTGACGCGTCGGGCCACAACATGGCGACCCTGGCCAGCGATCACCTGATGGATCACATCCTCTCGACCATGCCAGGGGTGCGCTACGGCTCGATCTCGGGCAACTACTGCACCGACAAGAAAGCCACCGCCGTCAACGGCATCCTCGGTCGCGGCAAGAACGTCATCACCGAACTGCTCATCCCGCGCGAGGTCGTCGAGCAACGCTTACACACCACCGCCGCGCAGGTGACCCAGCTCAATATCCGCAAGAACCTGATCGGCACTCTCCTCGCCGGTGGAATCCGTTCCGCCAACGCCCATTACGCCAACATGCTGCTGGCGTACTACCTGGCCACCGGTCAGGACGCCGCCAATATCGTCGAAGGCTCCCAGGGCATCACCCACGCCGAGGACCGTGACGGCGACCTCTACTTCTCGTGCACCCTGCCCAACCTGATCGTCGGCACGGTCGGCAACGGCAAGCATGCGAGCTTCGTCGACGAGAACCTGCAACGCCTCGGCTGCCGTGAAGACCGGCAGCCCGGCGAGAACGCCCGGCGCCTCGCGGTGATCGGGGCGGCCACCGTGCTGTGCGGGGAGCTGTCGCTGATGGCGGCCCAGACCAATCGCGGTGAATTGATGCGCGCCCATACCCAATTCGAGCGGACCACCACGAGCAACGGAAGCCCACGATGACAACTACGCCGGTCGGTATCCACGACCTTTCGTTCGCCACGACCCACTACGCCCTCGATCACGCCGTCCTCGCCGAGCGACTCGGGGTGGATCGCGACAAGTTCTACCTCGGCATCGGCCAGGAGAAGATGAGCGTCGCCGCCGCCGACGAGGACATCGTCACCATCGCCGCGGCCGCCGCCCAGCCCATCCTCGAACGGCACGGCACCGACAACATCCGCACCGTGCTGCTGGCCACCGAGACCGGCGTCGATCAGTCCAAAGCCGCTGCGCTGTACCTGCATTCGCTGATCGGGCTGCCCAATGCCGCCCGGGTCGTCGAACTCAAGCAGGCCTGCTACGGCGGCACCGCCGGGCTGCAGTTCGCGGCCGGTTTGATCGCGCGCGACCCCTCGCAGCGCGTGCTGGTGATCGCCGCCGACATCGCCAAGTACGAACTCGACACCCCCGGTGAGCCGACCCAGGGCGCCGCCGCCGTCGCGATGCTCGTCACCGCGAACCCGGCCATCCTGGCGCTGGACCCGATCTCGGGCCTCTACAGCGCCGACATCATGGACTTCTGGCGCCCGAACTACCGCACCGAAGCCATCGTCGACGGCAAGACCTCGGTCAACGCCTACCAGAAGGCCGCCCAGGAGGCGTGGGCCGACTACCGGCGCCAGGGTGGGCGTGACCTCGGCGAGTTCGCCGCGTTCTGCTACCACCAGCCCTTCACCAAAATGGCCTACAAGGCGCACCGCCACCTGCTCGAAAGCCAGGGCCACACCGCCGATGCCGACGCCATCGAGGCCGCCCTCGGTGCCACGACCACCTACAACCGCACGGTCGGTAACAGCTACACCGCCTCGCTCTATCTCGGCCTGGCCTCGCTGCTCGACCATTCGGGGGACCTCACCGACAAGGCGCTGGCGATGATCAGCTACGGGTCGGGTAGCGTCGCCGAATTCTTCAGTGGCACTGTGCAGTCCGGCTACCGTGAGCATCTGCGGACCGAGGCGAATCTGGCGGCGATCAGCTCGCGTGAGCTGCTCGGGTACGAGCGCTACCGGGAACTGCACGAGGCCACCTCGCCCAGCGACGGCGCCTACCACGCCATGGTCGAGGAAACTCGCCGCCCGTTCCGGTTGGCCGCCGTCTCCGGCCACAAACGTATCTACGAATCCCGCTGAGGTCACCGCATGAGCAATAACGACACCCGCCACGTCCAGGTCATGATCGTGGGCAGCGGACTTTCCGGCCTCGGCACCGCCATCCGGCTGAGCCAGCGCGGCCTGTCCGACTTCGTGGTCATCGAACGTGGACCCGATGTCGGCGGCACCTGGCGCGACAACACCTATCCCGGTGCGGGCTGCGATGTTCCGTCGCACCTGTACTCGTACTCGTTCGCGCTCAACCCCGACTGGTCCCGCTCGTTCTCGCCGCAGCCGGAGATCGAGCAGTACCTGCGCGCCGTGTCCGAACGCTACGGTGTCCGCGACAAGCACATCTTCGACTGCGCGCTGACCGCGGCTCGCTGGAACGACGCCGACCGCAGGTGGGATATCGAGACCAGCAAGGGCACCTTCACCGCCGACTTCATCGTCTCGGCGGCGGGTGTGCTCGCCGAGCCGAATCTCCCTGATATCAAGGGCATCTCGAGCTTCGAGGGGGAGATCTTCCACTCCGCGCGCTGGAATCACGACGCCACCCTCACCGGCAAGAAGGTCGCAGTCATCGGCACCGGGTCCTCGGCGGTGCAGATCGTGCCGTCGATCGCGCCCGAGGTGGAGCACCTCGACGTCTACCAGCGCACCGCGACCTGGGTGATGCCGCAGATCTCCCGCCCGTACCTGGGGGTGGAACGCTTCGCCTTCAAGCACGTTCCCGGTCTGCAACGGCTGATCCGGGCGCTGATCTACACCACCCGCGAGCTGTTCGTGATCACCCAGGTGAAG
This sequence comes from Nocardia sp. NPDC058705, assembly GCF_042749305.1. Classification (NCBI taxonomy): domain Bacteria; kingdom Bacillati; phylum Actinomycetota; class Actinomycetes; order Mycobacteriales; family Nocardiaceae; genus Nocardia; species Nocardia sp. NPDC058705. The sequence goes on from NZ_JBHYRN010000003.1 coordinate 390,553, forward strand.
TACCCGTGGACCGGCATCGCGCTGGAAATGGTCGGCCGGTTCAAGATGCGGACCGAGATCCGCGACCCGGAACTGCGTCGAAAAGTGTTGCCCCAGCACCGCATCGGCTGTAAACGCATGCTCGTGTCGAACAAGTTCTACGGTGCGCTCGACCGTGACAATGTCGACGTCGTCACCGACGGCATCGCCGAGGTACGTGCGGGTTCGATCGTGTCCGAGGACGGCACCGAGCGGGAGGTGGACGCGATCGTGCTGGCCACCGGTTTCCACGTCGCCGATTCACCGACGTTCAACCTCTACACCGGCCGCGACGGCCGAACCGTGTCCGAGGCAGCCGATGTCGAGGGCTACCAGATGTACAAGGGCACCACGGTCGCGAACTTCCCGAACATGTTCTTCATGCTCGGCGCCAACTCCGGGCTGAACTACACCTCGCTGATCTATGTGATCGAGTCCCAGATCAACTACCTCGTCGACGCCATCACCACGATGGAGCAGCGCAACCTGCAGTCGTTCGAGGTCCGCGTGGACGCACAGGTCGAGTACAACAAGCAGCTCGAGCCGAAGATGGCGCGCACCGTGTGGGTCAACGGTGGCTGCACCAGCTGGTTCCTCGACAAGCACGGCAACAACTCCGCCCTGTGGCCCGACTTCAGCTTCAAATACCGGCGCATGGTGCGCAAGTTCGACATCGACGCCTACGAAACCACGACGAAGACGCGATGACCGCACCGCACCACACCCGCGTCGCGATCATCGGCGCGGGTTTCGCCGGCTTGGGCGTGGCTATTCGGTTGCGCCAGTTGGAAATCACCGACTTCGTCGTGTTCGAGCGGTCGAGCGAGGTGGGCGGGACCTGGCGTGACAACACCTATCCCGGTGCTGGTTGCGATGTTCCGTCACAGCTGTACTCGTATTCGTTCGCCCGCAATCCGCACTGGACGCATTCGTTCTCGACGCAGCCGCAGATTCAGCGGTATGTCCAGGATGTGGTCGATCGGCACGGAGTACGCGAGTCGATCGTCTTCGACTGCGAGGTCACCGGCGCGCGCTGGAACGACGACGCCGCGCGCTGGGAGATCGAGACCACCGACGGCGCCTACACCGCCGACATCATGGTGTCGGCGGCCGGTCCGCTGAGTGCCCCGAATCGACCGGATATCAAGGGCATCGACACCTTTCGTGGGCCGATCTTCCATTCGGCGCGCTGGGATCACGACGTCGAGCTCGCCGGCAAGCGGGTCGCGGTGGTCGGTACCGGGGCGTCCGCGATCCAGATCGTGCCGTCCATCGCCGGTGCGGTGGCCCGCCTCGACCTGTACCAGCGCAGCGCGCCCTGGGTGCTGCCGCGCATGGGCCGCAAGTACAGTCGGCTGGAACGTCTCTACTACCGCCGAGTGCCCGGTGCACAGCGGCTCGCGCGCAGCGGCGTGTACTGGCTGCGCGAGACTTTCGTGTTCTGGCAGTCCAAGTACCCGCCGTTGGCCGACTTCTTCGCGGCCGGTGCGCGGGTGAAGATGTGGTGGGTGATCCGGGATCGGGAGCTGCGCCGCAAGCTCACTCCGAGCTATCGCCTCGGGTGCAAACGCATGCTGATCTCCAACGTGTACTACCCCGCGCTCACTCGCGACAATGTCGAGGTCGTCACCGACGGCATCGCCGAGATCCGGGAACAGTCGATCGTCGCCGACGACGGCACCGACCGCGAAGTCGACGCCATCGTGCTGGCCACGGGCTTCCGGATCGCCGACTCACCGACCTACGAGCTGATCACCGGGCGCGACGGGCGCACGCTGGCAGAGGTTTTCGGTGCCGGGGGAATGAACGTGTACAAGGGCACGACCATCGCGAACTTCCCGAACATGTTCCTGATGATCGGCCCGAACTCCGCGCTGAGCTACACCTCGGCGATCTTCACCATCGAAGCCCAGATCAACTACATCATCGACGCGATCACCACGATGGACGGCACCGGCCTGCGCACGGTCGAGGTCCGCGCGGACGCGCAGGCCGCCTACAACCGCGACCTGCAGACGAAATTCGACGGCACGGTCTGGAACGCGGGCGACTGCACCAGCTGGTTCGTCGACGAGAACGGCCACAACGCCACCCTGTGGCCGGATTTCAGCTTCCGGTTCCGTCGGCTGCTGCAGACCTTCGACGTCGAGGCGTACGCGACGACCCGGTCAGAATGAGTTCTGCCGCGAGCTGACGGTGGGCGGACGCGAGGAGGCGCGCAGCGGGTTCGCGGTGGGGAAGGTGATCGAGGGCAGGGTCACCCACATGCGAACCCGGGTGCCGTTCTCGTCGTGGTCGAAGGTGAGATCCTCGGTGAGCACCCGCATCATCTCGACCCCGCGACCGCGATAACCGGGATCGGTGGGGGTGGGAATCCACTTGCCGTTGTCGGTGATCTCGATGACCACCCGGTCGCCGTCGCAGCGGGCGGTGAGGCTCACGCGGCCCGGTTCGGTGTCGCGGTAGGCGTGTTCGACGCTGTTGCTGCAGGCCTCGTTGGCGGCGGCGACGAGGTCGGCGGCCAGATCGTGTGGGACGGCGGCGGTGGCGAACCAGCGGTAGAGGCCACGGCGCACTCCGGCCAATTCGGCTGCGGCAGCGGGGAAGTCCAGACGCAACGGCTCAGGGGGTTGACGGTAGACGACCATGGCGACGTCGTCGTCGTAACCCGCCGGCGGGCACAGCCGCGACAGCACCGCGTCGGCGACATCGCGGGGGAGTGCCGCACCGGTTTCGCTGAGCACTTCGGCGATCTTGACGAAGCCCTCGGCGATGTCGTACCCGCGCTGTTCGACGAGGCCGTCGGTGAACAGCACCAGGGTGGCGCCCGGCGGGAGCGCGGTGGTGGCCTCCGGCCTGCGCGGAGTGTCGAAGGTGGCGAGGGGGACCGCGCGCCCGCCTTCCAGGATCCGGCCCGGACCGCCGGGCGGCGCGAGGACCGGCGGCATGTGACCCGCGTTCGAGTACCGCACCATTCCGCGCTCGGGATCGAGCACGGCCGCGCACACCGTGGTGCACATGGCGCCCGGAATCCGCGAGGCCACGGCATCGAGTTCGGCCAGCAACTGCGCCGGTCCGGCGCCACGCAACAGCAGAGCCCTTGCGGCAGTACGCAATTGGCCCATCACCACGGCGGCCGACAGGCCACGGCCGACACAGTCGCCGACCACGACGCCGATGGTGCCGTCGCGCAACGGCACCACGTCGTACCAGTCGCCGCCGATCTCGAGGGGCGGCAGGGCGGGCTCGTAGTGCACGGAGAATCGGGGCGGCAGTTCGATCGGGCCGAGCATCGCCCGCTGCAGGGTGAGCGAGGTGGCACGCGCCTGATCGAAGTTGCGGGCACGCTGCAGCGCCACGCTGAGATGGCCGACAAGCAGTGAGTACAGCGCCCAGTCGGGGGCGCTGACCGCGCGCGGCGCGCCGAAACGCACCCACAGCGCCGCGTCACCGGTTTCGCCGAGCGGCGCCACGACCGCGTCGACCCCGCCTTCGTCACCGGTGATGGCCGAAAGGCCGCGGGCGGACTGCCTGCGCGAGCGGTCAAGCAGTGCCTGGGTGTCGTCGTCGAGCACGACAGGGCCGTCCGCGCGCGGTCCGCTCTGCCGCATCGGCGCGACCATGAATTGTGGTGCGACACTGCTGGTTTCGGGCTCGGGCTCCGCTGCTGGGCTCGCGGGCGTCACCCCGCAGGAGTAGACATCGGGGCGGCCGGTGCGGCTCGGCCAGATCGCGACCAAGGCGGTTTCGGCGCCCATGGTGCGGCGCAGTTCGTCGAGTCCGACCGCAAGCACCTCCACCATGCTGGTCGCCGCGCCGACGGCGGTCGCCAGGCGGGAGGCGGCCTGGTCGCGGGCCTGGGCGTCGTGTTCGGCGGTCACATCGCGCACGGTGCCGACGAAGATCCGTTCGTCGTTCTCCTGCTTCACCAGCGAGCTCGCGCTCACCGCCAGCCACCGTTCCCGGCCGTCGCGATGCCGCACCGGCATCACGAATCGCGCTGCCTCCGTACCGATCTGGGGATATCCCTTGCGATCTGCCAGCGCCCACGGATGCGGGAGCGGGAAGGGAACCTCGTTGGCGCCGTACCCGGTGAGCACGCCGAAGGCCGAGTTCACTTCGACGATGGTGCCGTGGTCGTCGGCGACGAAGAACCCGTCCTGCAACGACTCCACCAGCGCGGTGCGAAACGCGTCGCGGCCTTCGAGATCCTCTGCGCGGGAACGCTGTTGCTCGTAGCGGCGGGTGCCGTCGAGGTACCCGCGGGTGGCGATGTCGAGGGCCGCCATCGTCTGCAGCAGGAATTCCAGGGCCACTTCGGCGCGGCGCGGGTCCTCCCGGATATCGGGGTCCTCGGCAACGGCCCGGAAGTGGTTCTCGGTGAGGTCGAGCAGGCTGATGTCCTCCACGAGAGCTCGCCTGCCGAGGTCGTAGCCCTCTGAGAGGCCGGCCTGGCCCGGTGCGGCGACGTGGCGGCGCATGGCCGCCGAATAGTCGTCGAGAAATGCGACAAGGACAGCGCTCATCGCCAACCTCTCATCGGCGGGGTCCGGGGGTGCGGGCCGCAGTGTCGAGGCCTCGGGGCTCGCGGCCTCATGGTTGGGGCCCACGGAAACGTGCCGCGAGCACCAGCGCGTCGTCGGTATCCTTCGCGTCGCGGGCGAGCAGATCGCCCGCGATGGTGACAGCGGGTTTGGCCAGGTCCATCGATTCCGGGCCGACCGCGACGATCCCGTCGGTGGCCATCAGCAATAGATCGCCGGGCCGGATCGGCAGGGTCTGCGGCTGCAGGTGCGAGGGCAGTCGGTAGCCGACGATCCCACCGGTGAGCAGCATCGTCGCCCGCAGCTCCGGACCGGCCGGGCCGAGGGTGAGCAGTCGCGAATCGACATTGCCCACGCCGAGCCACTGCATCGTCTCGCCCGGCTCGATCAACGCCAAAGACACTGCGGCACCACGGGTTTCGACCATCGCACGATGGCAGAGCACCATCAGCAGATCCAGGGGTTCGCCGCAGTTCTCGGTGAGGATGACCGTGGCCCGATCGGCCGCCTCGGCCGCGGGCGCACCGTGACCGAGCCCGTCGAGCACCGCGAACAGGATGCCCGCGCCGGTGTCGAGCACGAGCGAGCGGTCACCGGAGACGTCCTGACCGGGCAGCGCCCGGCCGGCCGTCGACCACTCCATGCGCCCGATGATCCCGTCCTCATACAACGTCGGGTACCCACTTCCACATCTCGATCAACGTCCCGCGGCCCGGGGCGGAATCGATGGTGAGGCGGTCCATCAGCCGACGCGCGCCGGGCAGTCCGAGTCCGAGCCCACGCCCGGTGGAGTAGCCGTCTTCCAGCGCGCGCGGAATGTCACGGATGCCGGGGCCCTGGTCCTCGGCTTGGATCACGAGTGCGCGGCGACCCTCGCGCAAGTCGATGAGCAACCTGATCTCGCCGCTGCCCGCGTAACTGGTGATGTTGCGGGCGATTTCGGAGATGGCGGTGGAGATCATGGTGCGGTCGGTGAGGGTGAAACCGAGGTCACCCGCCAATTCGCTGCCGGCTTGCCGGGCGGTGACGATGTCCTCGGACACCTTGACCGCGATCGCCACTTGCTCAGCGGCCACTGTCGCGACCGTCTCGTCGCCGCGGGTGCCGATTCAGCCAGGAGAGGCCTTCCTCGAGATCCAGCGCGGTGTGCATGTCTTCGAATGTAAGGCCCAGTTGCACCATGGCGAAGGCGACCTCGGGTTGCAGCCCGACGATCACAGTTTCGGCGCCCCGCAACTGGGTCATGTGCGCGATCGTGCGCAACGAGCGCGCGGCGAAGGAATCCATCACGTCGATGGCGGTGACGTCGACGATGATGCCGGTCGCGCGGTAGCGACTGACCTGCTTCATCAGGTCGTCCTGTAACCGCTCGGTGTCGGCATCGGTCAACGCCGACTGCACGGACGCGATCAGGTACGTGCCCTGTTTGAGAATAGGTACCGGCATGGTGGCTGTGTCAGCGCCCGTCCCGCTCGCTCAAGCGCTCGGTCACTCGGGAGACCTCGTACCCGAGCAGGCGCTCGGCCTCCTCGATACCGCCCTGGAGGTCGCCGACCGCGTTCATCTTGGACAGATCGAGGCCGATGGTCACCAGGGTCAGCGCGATCTCCGAGGACAGGCCGGTGATGATCACGCTCGCGCCCATCAGACCCGAGGCGTCGACGGTCTGCACGAGGTGGTTGGCCACCACCGAGTCGATCGCGGGCACACCGGTGATGTCGATGACGACCACCTTGGCGCGGTTGGCGCGGATGGCGCGCAGCAGCTGCTCGGTGAGCTGGCGGGCGCGCTGGGAGTCGAGCACACCGATGATCGGCAGGATGAGCAGCTGCTCACGGACCTGCAGCACCGGGGTGGACAGCTCGCGGATGGCCTCTTGCTGGCGGCTGATGACGCGCTCGCGTTCCTGCACGAACGACACGGCCACGGTGTTGGCGATGCGGTTGGCGGCAGGCTCGTAGGCGTCGAGCACGCGATTGAGCAGCTCGAAGTTGGACTGGTACTTCTCGAAGAGGCTGCGGGCGAGCACGTCGCGCAGCAGCAGCACGATGCCGATGACCTCGTCGGTCTCGACGCCTCGCGGAATGATGCGCTCGGACAGGTCGCGGGCGTAAGCCTGCAGCGCCTCGACGCTACCGGTGACGAGCACCTCGACGTAGTTGTCGTACATCGACGTCGCCTCGGAGAAGATCTCCTCCGGGGTCATCGCGGTCAGGAGCTCGGCTTCGGTGATGCGCCGTGCCCACTCTTCCCGCAGCCCGGTGCGGTTCTGCCGCAGGTGCTCGACCAACTGCGGGAGCAGATTGTCGAGCGGCTGCGCCGGCAGCGAATCCGCCGAAAGACTCGTGGACACCTCGGACATGGAAACCCCTGCCCCTTTCGACGACGGACGTAATCGGTGCGCACAGTGCGCGTTGTGCCTGAGCCTACTCATACCCCGAATGCTCTGCTGCCCAAACGTGGTGCTGTCGGCTATTCCGGAGCGAACCCGCGTTCCAGCGCGCGTAACGCCTGGTCGAGATATGCGGTGAGATCGGTGTCACCACGCTCGAGCCAGGCGTCGAAAGCGGCCCGCGCGGCGGCCAGGGTGGTGCGCCCGATCGCGAGGGGAATCAGCTCGCCCGCGCCGGTGCCCAGGCGGCTCGCGGCGAACTCACCGACCGCGCGCTCCCACGCGTCGTAGTGCGCCCCCGCGCCCGCCGAGAGTGCGGGAACGCCGGAGACCAGCCGCATTCTGGTGCGCAGTTCGGGGATGTCCTCGGCGCGATACCTGTTGGCCGCCACCACAATTCGGCGCACCGCGGCCATCATCGGCTCGTCGGCGGGGACGGCGGCGAACGCGGCGCGCAGGTCGTCGACCTCGTTGTCGAACTGGTGCCACAGCACCTCGGCCTTGGTGGGGAAGTAGCGGAAGAAGGTGCGCTCGCTCACCCCGGCCTCGGCGGCGATGCGTTCGACGGTGACGTCGTCGAACCCGTGTTCGGCGAACAGTCTCATCGCGATCACCTCGAGTTCGCGACGGGTGGTGCGCGGCGGACGACCGCGGTGCCCCTTCGGGGTCGGCAGCGGTGCGCGCGAAGGCGGGGCGGACATGGATACAGGATAGGGAGGGCATTCGACCTGCACGAGCTCTTGATTATGTCAGTGACTGTCGTTAATGTTCGGTCCATGTTCGTGGCGCACCTCACATCGCCCGAGGCAGGTGCGCGCGCCGCCGCGGGAGTGATCCTGGTCATCCCGCTCGGTGCCACCGAGCAGCACGGCCCGCATCTGCCGCTCTCCACAGACAGCGACATTGCGTCGGCGGTGTGCCTGCGGGCCGCGGCCGAGCGTTCCGATGTGCTCATCGCGCCTGCCGTTCCCTATGGGGCCAGCGGCGAGCACGCGGGGTTCGCGGGCACCCTGTCGATCGGGCAGGCAGCGCTGGAACTGCTCGTCGTCGAACTGTGCCGCTCCGCGACCGACACCTTCTCGCGGATCGTGCTGGTCAACGGGCACGGCGGAAATGTGGAAACACTGCGCCGCGCGGTCGCGTTGCTGCGGTCGGAATCGCGCGACGTGCGCTTGTTCTCGCCCGGCTACGGCGGTGACCCGCACGCCGGACGCACCGAATCCTCGATCCAGCTCGCACTGTGCCCAGACCTGGTGCGCACCGAACTGGCCGAACCGGGAGATACCCGCCCGCTCGCCGAACTGCTGCCGCTGCTGCGCGCGGGCGGCGTGCGTGCGGCCAGCCCCAATGGAATCCTCGGCGACCCCACCGGAGCGAGCGCCGACGAAGGCGCCGTCCTGTTACGGGCCGCCACCACCGCATTACTGGCAGACCTGCGCCGATGGTGGCCGCAGGATCATGAGGAAGGACCCCGATGAATCCCTGGTTCGAGACCGTTGCCGAGGCGCAACGGCGCGCCCGCAAGCGCCTGCCGAAGTCGGTGTACGGCGCGCTGATCGCGGGTTCGGAACGCGGACAGACCATCGAAGACAACCAGACCGCGTTCACCGAACTCGGCTTCGCCCCACACTGCGCTGGCGCGATCGGCGACCGCGATCAGTCGACAACTGTGCTCGGGCAACCGGTTTCGATGCCGGTGCTGATCTCGCCGACCGGCGTCCAGGCCGTACACCCCGACGGTGAAGTCGCCGTCGCCAGGGCCGCCGCCGCGCGCGGAATCGCCATGGGGCTCAGCTCTTTCGCGAGTAAGCCGATCGAAGAAGTGATCGCGGCCAACCCGCAGACCATGTTCCAGCTGTACTGGTGCGGCAACAAGGACCAGATCCTCGAGCGGATGGCCAGGGCGAAGCAGGCCGGCGCGGTGGGCCTGATTCTCACCCTCGACTGGTCGTTCTCGCACGGCCGCGACTGGGGCAGCCCGGTCATCCCGGAATCGCTGAACCTGCGCACGATGATGAAATTCGCGCCGCAGACCCTTGCCCGCCCACGCTGGCTCGCGACCTACCTGCGATCGGGCTCCATCCCCGACCTCACCGCGCCCAATATGGCCGTCGGCGGCGGCGCGGCGCCCGGGTTCTTCGGCGCCTACGGCGAATGGATGCAGACCCCGGCACCCGACTGGGACGACGTCGCCTGGATCTGCGCGCAGTGGGACGGCCCGGTCCTGCTCAAGGGCGTGATGCGGGTCGACGACGCCCTGCGCGCCGTCGACGCGGGCGTCGCGGGCATCTCGGTGTCCAACCACGGCGGCAACAACCTCGACGGCACCCCCGCCGCCATCCGCGCGCTGCCGGTGCTCGCCGACGCGGTCGGCGACCAGATCGAGGTGCTCCTCGACGGCGGTATCCGGCGCGGCAGCGATGTCGTGAAAGCCGTGGCGCTCGGTGCGCGCGCGGTACTGATCGGGCGCGCCTACCTCTGGGGTCTGGCGGCCAACGGCCAGGCCGGCGTCGAGAACGTCCTCGACATCCTGCGCGGCGGCATCGATTCCGCGCTCCTCGGTCTGCGCAAGACCTCGATCACCGACCTGACCCGCGACGACATCGTCATCCCCGCCGGATTCGAACGTGCGTTAGGGGTGGGTGCGGGGCAAAACCATTCCGGCAAGCGGGATTTCACGAACGACGCAACGGTGGCCAGCGGTGCCGCGGCTGGTTAGGATCGGCGGTTTGTCATCGCCGCCTGAGGGGGAAATTCGTGAGTGTCGTTCCAGAAATCGAGGGTTCGCGTAGTCGAATCATGATGTCGCGCAGCGTGTCCTATACGCTGCCCGCCGTGGTCGCGGTGGCACTGGTCTCGGCCGGATGTAGCAGCACCGCCACACCGAAACCCGCACCCCGCGCGGCATCGACCACCCTCACGACGACCTCCAAACCCCCGACGACGACCGCCCGGTCGACCACGACGACCTCGGCCGCCGCCAAACCGGCGTCTGTCGCGGTCTGCGTGGACAAGACGACCAACGTGCGGGTGGCCGACGACAAGTGCGACACCGCCGACACCAAGTACACCCGTTTCTGGTATCAGCACACCGACACCTTCGTGTACCCGGCGATCGGTGTCGCCGTCGCCCTCGCGGCGGGCAGTTTCCTGCGCCCGAGCAGCGGCGACGTCTTCGACCGTGGCGCCCCTACCAAGGGCGGCACGGTCGTTCGCGCGGGTCTGGGCAAGTCCCGCCCCGACTCCTCCGGCGGCGGCAGCGCCGGCTCCTAATCCTCGCCGGGCGCGATGGTTTGCAGGCGGGCGACCGGGTCGCCCGCCTTCGCGCTGCGATGGTGATCGATGAGCACGTCGTAGATCTCGGCCAGGGTCGCGAGCTGGTCGCGATCGAGCACGTCGATCATGTGCCTGCGCACACTGCGCACATGGGCGGGCGCGGCCGTGGTGAGCAGTTGCCCGCCGGTCGGGGTCAGCTTGGCCACGGTGCGACGCTGGTCGTGCGGCATCGTCTCGCGCGAGACCAGACCGCGTTTCTGCATGCGGGTGATCTGGTGCGAGAGCCGACTCTGCGACCATTCCAGGGCGCAGGCCAGATCGGCGAAGGTGAGCCGCTGACCCGGCGCGTCGGCCAGGTGCACCAGGACGGAATATTCGATGTAGCTCAGGTTGGCTGCCCGGCCGGCATCGCGCCCGATCGCCGCGGCGATCAGGTCGCGGGTGCGGACATAGCCCAGCCAGGCACGCATTTCGACATCATCGAGCCACTGTGGATCGGTCACGATCGAGCTCCAGATTCTGAAGGTGCAGGCTTCGGATTGAACGGTGCACGCCCTCCACCGCCCGGAGAATGGGTAGCACCGTTTGTGTTGAACGTGCAACCTCGACAATGGTTGATCTAGGCGTTTTCCCCGTACGATCGCGAAGATAGGGTTGCCTTACATCAGGCTCAGTGTGCAGGGGTCGATAGGCTTCGGATCGCTTTGTGACCAGCCCTGCCTGGTGCTCCGCAGTGTTGCGGTGCCCGCCCTGTCCGAAGGAGTGCGTTCCGTGACCGCCCCGGAGTTCCGCTATTCCGATCTGCTTCCGATCGGCGCCGACGACACGCCCTACCGCCTGCTCACCAGCGAGGGGGTCAGCACCTTCGAGCACAACGGGCGCACCTTCCTGCAGGTCGAGCCCGAGGCGCTGCGGCTGCTGACCGAGACGGCGATCCACGACATCAGCCACTACCTGCGCCCCGCGCACCTGCGGCAACTGCGCAAGATCATCGACGACCCCGAGTCCTCGGGCAACGACCGCTTCGTCGCGCTGGACCTGCTCAAGAACCTCAACATCTCCGCCGGTGGCGTGCTGCCGATGTGCCAGGACACCGGCACCGCGATCGTGATGGGCAAGAAGAGCGAGGGCGTGCTCACCGGTGTCGACGACGCCGAATGGCTCAGCCGCGGCATCTTCGACGCCTACACCAAGCTGAACCTGCGCTACTCCCAGCTCGCCCCGATCACCATGTGGGACGAGAAGAACACCGGCACCAACCTGCCCGCCCAGATCGAGCTGTACTCGACCGAGGGCGACGCCGACAATCCGGTGTACAAGTTCCTGTTCATGGCCAAGGGTGGCGGTTCGGCCAACAAGTCGTTCCTGTATCAGGAGACCAAAGCCGTCCTGAACCCCGAGCGCATGCTCGAGTTCCTCGACGAGAAGATCCGCTCGCTCGGCACCGCGGCCTGCCCGCCGTACCACCTCGCCGTGGTCATCGGCGGCACCAGCGCCGAATTCGCTTTGAAGACAGCGAAATACGCGTCCGCGCACTACCTCGACAACCTGCCCACCGAGGGCTCGATCACCGGTCACGCGTTCCGTGACGTCGAGCTCGAGGAAGAGGTCTTCCAGCTCACCCGTGAGTTCGGCATCGGGGCGCAGTTCGGCGGCAAGTACTTCTGCCACGACGTGCGCGTGGTCCGTCTGCCCCGCCACGGCGCGTCCTGCCCCGTCGCGATCGCCGTGTCCTGCTCGGCCGACCGCCAGGCGCTGGCCAAGATCACCAAGGACGGCATCTTCCTGGAGCAGCTGGAAACCGAACCGGCCCAGTACCTTCCGGAGCAGACCGCCGACATCCTCGGCGGCGACGTGGTCAAGATCGATCTCAACCGCCCGATGGACGAGATCCGCGCCGAGTTGTCGAAATACCCGGTGAAGACCCGTCTTTCGCTGACCGGCCCCCTGGTCGTGGCTCGCGATATCGCCCACGCCAAGATCAAGGAACGTCTCGACGCGGGCGAGCCGATGCCGCAGTACCTGCGCGACATGGCCGTCTACTACGCCGGTCCGGCGAAGACTCCCGAGGGCTACGCGTCGGGCTCCTTCGGCCCCACCACCGCGGGTCGCATGGACTCCTACGTCGACCAGTTCCAGGCTGCGGGCGGCTCGATGGTCATGCTCGCCAAGGGCAACCGTTCCGCTCAGGTCACCAAGGCCTGCAACGAACACGGCGGCTTCTACCTCGGCTCCATCGGCGGTCCCGCCGCCCGCCTCGCGCTGGACTGCATCAAGAACGTCGAGGTGCTGGAATACCCCGAACTCGGCATGGAAGCGGTCTGGAAGATCGACGTCGAGGACTTCCCGGCGTTCATCGTCGTTGACGACAAGGGCAACGACTTCTTCGCCGAGACGTCCAAGCCCCTCGCCCTGCGCGTGCGCACCCGTTCCAAGGAACGCGTGTAATCTTCGCTCCGATACCCCGGTGTCCGCTTCGGCGGGTGCCGGGGTTTCGTGTGTTTTCCGGGCCCGGCGGCCATCGCCGCGGCGGTGTAGTGTGACCCACGGCATACGGTGTACAGAGCGGGACGGGGGTGCGGAGTGGCCGGCGGTGGAGTTCCAGGCGGACGGGCTGCGCGAAGCGCGAAGGTGGGCCAGTACATCGCGGGACAGGCCGCGCGCAACGTCGGGCGCCGACTGTCGATGATGGGTCGCACCGCCGAGGCCCGCGAGGTGCTGGCCGAGCGGTCGGCCATGATGAAGGCCCAGCAGATCGTCGCGGTGCTGGGGAGCATGAAGGGCTCGGCGATGAAGCTCGGGCAGATGGGCTCGGTGCTCGATCTCGATTTCGTGCCCGAAGCGCACCGCGAGCAGTTCCGGGCCCAGCTCGCGGCGCTGCAGGACCGGGCGCCCGCGATGCCGTTCGCGACGATGCGGCAGGTGATCGAGGACGATCTCGGCCCCTTGGCGCGGAGTTTCGCCGAGTTCGGCGAAACGTCGATCGCGGCGGCGTCGATCGGTCAGGTGCACCGGGCGCGACTGCACGACGGGCGTGTGGTCGCGGTCAAGGTGAAGTACCCCGGGGTGGAGCGTGCCGTGCACGCCGACATCAGCAATCTCGAATTCCTCGGCAAGATGGGCAAAACCATGCTGCCGAGCCTGGCCGACACCGGCGTGCTGGAAGAGGTCGCCGACAATCTGCGCAGCGAACTCGACTACGAGCGCGAAGCCAGAACCCAGCATCGGGTCGCGCAGCGCTATCGCGGGCACCCCTTCATCACCGTGCCCGACAGCATCGAGGAATTCTGCACACACAATGTGCTCGTCACCGAATTCGTTGAGGGACACCCGTTCTCGCACATGAAGACGCTGCCCGCCGCCGACCGTGACCATTACGGCGAGCTGATCTACCGGTTCTATATCGCCGGCCTGTTCGCCGACAACGAGTTCTGTGGCGACCCGCATCCGGGCAATGTGCTCCTGGCCGCCGACGGCAAACTCGCCTTCGTCGACTTCGGCCTCTACAAGGAGATGGATCCGGCGCACGTCGACTTCGAGCGCTACGTCCTGCGGGCCGCGGCGGAGGGGCGGGGCGAGGACCTGTTCGACGCGTGGGTGGGGCGCGGGATCATCGACCCCGATTCCCAGGTCACCGCGCAGGAGAGCCTGGCCTACGTCTGGGCCGCCACCGGCTGGCACCTGCTCGACGAGAAGGTCACCATCACCCCCGAATTGGCCACCGGCGCACTGCTTCTCGCCGTCGACCCGCGGTCCTCGGACTTCCAGGGCATGCACAAACAGATGCTGCCCCCCGAGCACGTGTTCTCGCGTCGCGCCGACCTGTTCACCTTCGCCACCCTCGGCCAGCTGCGCGCCACCGCCAACTGGCACGAACTCGCCCGCGAATGGCTCTACGACGAGCCGGCCCGGACCGAGACCGGCCGGGCGATCGAGCAGTGGCGGCGCGATCGGGGAGATCAACCCGCTCGATAGGATCGCTCCATGAACACTGTGCTCGGCCGTACGGCCGACCGGATCCTGATCACGATCGCCGCCGCGACGGCCCTCGGCCTCGGCACCGCCCACGCCGACACCCTCGAGCAGTTCCAGTCGGCCGCGGGCACCGAGGGCCTCGCCCCACCCCTGGCCGCCGCCTACACCCTCGCCGAACAACAGGCCCACGCCGAGGGTGTCCCCCTGTCGATCACCTCCGGTCACCGCACCTACGAGCAGCAGCAATGGCTCTGGCAAGACGGCCTCGCCACCTACGGCACCCCCGACGAAGCCCGCCGCTGGGTCCTCCCACCCGAAGAGTCCACCCACGTCTCCGGCCACGCCATCGACGTCGGCCCCCAAGAGGGTGCCATGTGGCTCGAGGCCAACGGCAACCGCTGGGGCCTCTGCCGCACCTTCGACAACGAGTGGTGGCACTTCGAGTTGGCCACCGCACCCGGCGCACCGTGCCCGCCCACGGTGCCGGACGCGAGCCACCGCTAGAGCTCGATCCGGTCGACGAGGACAGTTCGCGACTGACGTGGCAGTGCACCTGAGTGCACAGCCACGGGTGAGGTCCGCGCCGCGCGGGGGCGAATTTGGGGCTGTCGGCGGCGTGGGCGGCGGGGGGTTACATAGCGACGGAGTTGGTTGCGGGA